>CAZWUZ010000049.1:3436-16198 GCA_964637655.1 uncultured bacterium
GCCCATGGCATCGTATGGGGATCAAAAATTGGCAGGGGAAAATATTCGTGCTATAATCCGACCCATGTCAGGGCAAAGGGATACGTTGCTGCTGCTGCTCAACAGCACCCTGTGGGGTGGCGGGGAAAACTATGCCCTGCGGATGGTGCAATTTGCACAACGTGTGGGGTGGCACGTGCGCGTTGTTGTTCCGGATGGCCCGCTGCCGGAGCGCTTTGCCGCAGCCGGTTGCGCGTTGGAAACTGTGAACTGGGGATGGCAGTACGCCAAGACGCGCGGACTTGGGGCATTGACCGAATTCCGCACCGGGCAGATGCGGCGCGATACCTCCCGCCTGCTGGCGGGCAATGAAGCGCGCACGGTGGTCTTCATGCAGTACGTGCGCGAACGCCTCGCACTGACGGAATTCCTGCGCACGCGTGACGTGCCGGTGCTCTGGACGGAGCATGGCGTACTGCCGCGCTGGCTGACCGGCAATCCCGTCATCCCGTCACGTTATGCTGCTGCCGCGCATCATGCTTCGCGCATCATCGCCATTTCCCGCGCGACGCAGGCGAGCATGGTGCGACTTGGTGTGCCCACCGGCCGTATTGACGTCATCTATAACGGTGTGACTGTGCCGGAGACGCTGCCGGCGCAGCGCGCGGACTATCCCGGCATGGAACCCGACACAGGACGCGTGCGCATTGGCATGGTCTCGTCGCTGTCGCGGGAGAAGGGGGTGCCCGACCTGCTGGCCGCGGCCGCGCGGCCGGAACTGGCGGCCGCTGCGGTCTACCTCGCCGGGCGCGGCATGGGCATCGGCACAGGGTGGCGGCAGGGGAACGCGCGCGGGCTCGGGTTTATCTGCGCAGTTGACCATCTCTACGACACGCTCGACATCGCGGTCAGCCCTTCGCGCGGGCGCGGCGAAGGCATCCCGCTGCGCGTGCAGGAGGCGATGGCGCACGGGCTCCCCGTGGTTGCCACCGACGTCGGCGGTATCCGCGAGATCATGACTGACGGCGAGGACGGCCTTATCGTGCCGCCGCGTAATCCCGCGGCGCTGGCTCGCGCGCTGGCGCGGCTGGTTACCGATGAGGCGCTGCGCCGCCGACTCGGCGCTGCCGCCCGTACGCGCGCCCGGCGCGATTTCACACTCGCGCGCATGGAGCGGGAGACCATGGCGATACTGGAGTCGCTGCGGTGAAAATCGGACTGCTCAAGCCCGAGGCGGATGTCCGCTTTCTGCCCTATCCGCTCCTGTACCTCGCCGCGGCGCTGCGGCGCGCCGGGCATGAGGCGAACATCGCCTATAGCGGTGACAATGCCCGTGACCTCGCCGCGCTGCAGGCGTGGGGGGCGGAGGCCATCGGCATCTCCGTGCTGACGGGCCCCAACCTCATTCCGGCGCTGGCTGCCGTCACGGCCTGCCGTGTGGCGGGCATCCCGACGGTGCTTGGCGGAGTGCATGCCTCGCTGATGCCTGAGGTGGCGCTGACCTCGGGGACCGACTTCATCGTCGCGGGCGAAGGGGAACGCACCATTGTCGCGCTGGCTGACAACGGGTTTACGTTGCCGGCGGAGGGCATTCCCGGCGTCTGGTGCCTGCAGGGAGAGGCGGTGCGGCAGCGCGACCCGGGCCCGCCGGTCAACCTCGACGACTACGCGCTTCCCTGGAACCTTGTCGATCCGGCACGATTCCTCTACCGCGGGGCGGAGGGGAAGCGCACGCTGCCGGTCATCACCTCGCGCGGCTGCCCGTACGCCTGCAGTTTCTGCTATTCGCCCGCCTTCCATCTGCGCCGCTGGCGTGCGCACTCGCTCGACTATGTGCGGGCTGAGCGGGAACAGATTCTCACGCGGGTACAGCCCGAGGCCATCCAGTTCTTTGATGACCATTTCTTCGTCGATGCGGCGCGCGCGGAGGCGGTCGTCGCGCTCTGGGATCTGCCGTGGCAGGCGGAGGTGCGCGCGGACAAACTCACGCCTGAATTCGCGCGCTGGGCGCGGCAGGCGCGCTGCCAGCGGCTTTTCCTCGGTATCGAGTCGGGAAGCGACCGTGTGCGCGAAATGCTGCGCAAGGAACTGACGGCGGAACAGATCCGCGCGGCGGTGGCGGCGGCAGCCGACGCGAAGCTGCCGCTTGACCTGAGTTTCATCATCGGCTTCCCGGGCGAGACGGAAGCGGAACGCGGGGAAACGCTCGCGTTCATCGACGAACTGCAGCGGCTGCATCCGCAGGCCAATGCCACGGTCAAGGTCTATACCCCCTACCCGAAGACCGCGCTCTGGGCGGACGCGCTGCATCGCGGGTTCGTGCCGCCTGACGACAACGCCGGCTGGGCGCGCTTTTCGCGTGCGTGGGTGGAACTGCCGTGGCTCGACGCATCGCGCGCGGCGGAAATCTCGCTCGTCAGCCGCCACGCCTGCTGCACCGAACCCGACCTGTTGCCGCGCGGCCACGCGCTGCTCGGCGCACTGGCAAAGTGGCGCTGGCGCACGCGTACGTTCGGTTTCCCCGCGGAAGCGCACTTGTACCGGCTGGTGAAGGGCCTGTGAACGTCAGCGTCATCGTCCCGTCGTTGCGCGGGGCGGCGCGCGTGGCGCAGCAGGCGGCGCGGCAGCAGGGCGGCCCGTGGCGCATCGAGGTGGTCGAGGGCGTGCGTCCCAACGGCAAGGCGCGCAACGTGGGAATACGCCGCGCGCCGGCGGATGCGTATATCTTTCTCGATGATGATGTCACGCTCGAACGTGATGACATCTTTGCGACGCTGCTGGCCGGGCTGGAACGTGCCGTCATCAGCGGCTGCGTGCGCGCGCTGCCCTCCGACGCGACGCCGTTCCAGCAGCGGGTCGGCGGGGAAGTGCCGCTGCAGGCACTGACTCCGCCAACGGAGTGGCAGGTGCTGACGCTCCCCGCGACGGGGCGCGCCTGGCTCCCGATCTCCACCACCTGCTGCGCAGTACAGCAGGAGGTATTTGACCGTGTCGGGATGTTCGATGAAACCCTCTGGCGCGGGGTCGATACCGAGTTCTTCTACCGTGCGGCGCAGGCGGGCTTTTGCTTCGCGGTGGCGCCCGGCATCAGCGTCGGACACTATCCGCCCGCTGACCTGCGCGCGCTGTGCAAACGCATGTACTGGACGGGCTGGGGTCATGCGGAGGAAGCGATGTGCCATCCCGCGCGCGGCATCGGCTACCAATTGACCAACCCGCTGCTGGCGCTCGGCTACCTGCTGCTGCGTGCCTGCCTGCTGCCGCTGCATGCCCTTACCACCTACTCACATTACGCACCATCATGGCAACCCGCCTGGCGCCCGCTCAAGGCGCTGGCGAGTTTTGCCGTCGCCTGCGGCTATACCCGCCGCTGGCTGCAGAAAGGAACTACCTGATGCTGCAGGGCATAGCGGAAATACTGATTCTCGGGCTGCTGGCGGATTGGATCTGCCGGCAGGCGAAACTCCCCGGCGTGCTTGGTATGCTCGCCATCGGCATGCTGCTCGGGCCGGCCGGGCTCGGCACACTGCCGGCTGATTTTCTTACCGCCAGCACCGACCTGCGGCAGTTCGCACTGATCCTTATCCTGCTGCGTGCGGGTTTTGCCATTCCTTACGCGACCCTGCGGCAGATTGGCGGGCAGGCGACAGTGCAGGCGGTCATTCCCGCCGCGCTCGAGGTGGCGCTGGTGGTGCTGCTCGCGCCCGCGCTGCTGGGGCTGACCGCGGGTGAAGCGCTGCTGCTCGGACTGGTGCTCACCGCGGCCTCCCCGGCAGTGGTGGTTCCGTTCATGATTCACCTGCAGCAGCAGCATCGCGGTGAGCAGCATCATGTGCCGACGCTGGTGCTCGCGGCGACCGCGCTGGGCAATGTGCTTGCCGTGGTTGCTTTCGGTATCGCGGCGCATCTGTATCTGCGGCCCGAGATGCTGGCGCGCGAACTGGGTTTGCTTCCCGTCGGGTTGCTTGGCGGTATTGCGGTGGGTATCGCAACGGGCATCCTGTTGCGGCAGATCTTCATCGTCTATAATCCGCGCGCGACCAAGCGGGTGCTTATTGTCATCGCGCTGGCGGCGCTTTTCGTACGGATAGAGTCGGCGCTGGCGGAGTATGTGCCGTTTGCCGCGTTGCTTGCGGCCATGACACTTGGATTGACCATCCTTGCGCGTGACGAGGGCATGGCGCATGAACTGGCGCAGAAACTGGGAAAAATCTGGATCTTTGCCGAGATTGCGGTCTTCGCCATTGTCGGGGCACAGGTCGACCCGCGCGTGGCGCTGGCCGCGGGTGGTGCGGGCGCGCTGCTTATCGGCGGCATGGTGCTGCTGCGCGTCATTGCCGCGCGCCTCTGCCTCGCGGGCGGGAAACTGACACGCGGGGAGAAGTGGTTTGTCGCTTCGGCGGGGCTGCCCAAGGCGACCGTGCAGGCCGCGCTCGGGGCGGCGCCGCTGCTGCTGCTGGCAGGGACGCCGCGCGAGGCGGCCGGGCAGATTATTCTCGCGGTGTCGGTGCTCAGCATCGTGCTCACCGCCGCCCCCGGCGCCTGGCTCCTCGAAAAAATGGGGACACACACTTTCCGGAAACGCTGAAATCAGCACTGCAAAAAGGGGACACACACTTTCCGGTACAGACCGTGCATGAAAGTGTGTGTCCCCTTTCGGTTGTCTGTCCCCTTTTTGGTTGCAAAAGGGAGCGGCAATCTGATAGGATGACGGCATTATGATCATCACACACCGGAAACCGGAAGAGGAGGTCGCGCGCACGCTGGACGGGGTGCGTTCGCTCTTTATCGTCGGCTGCGGCCTGTGCGCCACCTCATGCCAGACAGGGGGGGCGAAAGAGGTTGCGGCGTGGACGGAAAAACTGCGCGCGCAGGGAATCACCGTCACCGGCAGCGTGGTCTGCGATTCCCCCTGTGACGAGCGTCTGGTCAAGCGCGATTTTGCCGCGCATAAGGAAACCATCGCCGCGGCGGAGGCACTGCTGATTCTCGCCTGCGGGGTCGGGGTGCAGGTAAGCGCCGACGTGGCCGGCAAGCGCGCCATCCCGGTGCTGAACACCACGGCACTGGCGAAAATCCAGCGCATCGGGGTCAACCAGGAGTACTGCCGTCAGTGCGGCAACTGCGTGCTGGCGGACACCGCGGGCATCTGCCCGGTGACACGCTGCGCCAAGGGGCTGCGCAACGGCCCGTGCGGCGGCGCGCATGACGGGCACTGCGAGGTGGAGCCGGACCGCGACTGCGCCTGGCAGCTCATTCTCAAGCGATTGTCGCCGGCGGAGAAGGAGCGGCTGCTCGGGCTGCGGCGGCCGCGCGACCACCGCGCGCAGGGGCGCAAACCGTGAAACTGACGGAACTGGCGAAGGCGGGCAAGCCGCTGCTGACGGCGGAGATATTCCCCCCGAAAGGCACCAACCTGACGAAAGTGCTGGCCAAGGCGAAACTGCTGTCGCCGGCCATCGCGGCGTTCAATATCACCGATTCGCAGCGCGCGGTGATGCGTCTCTCCCCGCTGGCGATAGCGAAGGTCATGCTCGACGCGGGCTACCTGCCCATCTGCCAGTTGACCTGCCGCGACCGCAACCGGCTCGCGCTGCAGTCCGACCTGCTCGGGGCGGCGGCACTCGGTATCGAGAACGTGCTGCTGCTGTCGGGGGACCATCCCAAGCATGGCGACCATCCCGAGGCTAAACCGGTATTCGACCTCGACGCAGCGCAACTGCTCGACGTGGCCAGGCAACTGATGGCGGGGAAAGACATGCAGGGGAACGTGCTCGACGGGGCGCCTGACTTCTGCCTCGGGGCGGTGGTCAACCCGACGGCGGAACCGATGGAACATCAATTGCTGATGTTCCGCAAGAAGGCACTGCTCGGGGCGGAGTTTTTCCAGACGCAGGTGATTTACGACGTGGCGGTATACCGCGCGTTCCGCGACGCGGTGCAGGTCATGAACCTGCCGCAGTTGCCGCTGGTGCTGCCGAGCGTGCTGCTGCTCAAGTCGGCAAAAATGGCGGAGCGCATGGCGCAGGTGCCGGGCATCCGCATCCCCGAGAGCGTGGTGGCGCGCATGCAGGGAGCCGCCGACCCGCTCAGCGAAGGCAAGCAGATCTGCGCGGAACTGATCGATGAATTGCTCGGCCTGGCGCCCGGGGTGCATGTCATGGCCATCAACTGTGAAGAACTGATTCCTGACATCCTCGCCCGCTGCAAAAACCTCTGAACTGATTCTGCTGAACGTATTACCGCGGAGTACACGGAACGCACGGAGAAAGTCGTAAAGGCGTTCACCGCCGAGCACACAGAGCACGCAGAGAAAAACACAGAGAAAAATGTAGAGACAGTACACAAGGGATGGCCCTGCGGGCGGCAGTACACCACAGGCAAAACAGCATCGCTATCGGCGGATCGCAGACGCTCCGCGTGCTCTGTGGTGAAAAGATTTTCTGTTGCTGTGCCGTCCGGTGCTGCTGACGGTCAGGGCTTGGGCAGTGCCTCGTCGATGAAGGCGAACACTTCCTTGATATCGAGCGGCTTGGCGAAAATCTGCTCGCCCCCCGCCGCCTGGAACTTGGCGATCAGTTCCTTGTCGGCAACATGCGCGGTGATGGCGGCGATGCGGATGCGGCGTCCCTCGGGCATCTGGCGGATGACGCGGCAGACCTCGACCCCGTCCATCCCCGGCATCTGCAGGTCGAGCAGCAGCACGGCCGGGCGCAGCGTGGCGATGAGCGCCCCCGCCTCGAAGCCGTTGGCAGTGGTGTGCAGCGGCACGTCGGCATAACGCTTGCGAAAATGCAGTTCGAGCATCTTGAGGATGGAGGGCTCGTCATCAACCGCGAGGACGGCGCGCAGCAGCGGGAGTTCCGTCCCCTCCATGGCACGATACGGGATGCCCTGGCGCGCGGCGAATTCCTTGAGGTCGGTCTCGTCGATGCGGCGGTGTTTGCCCATGGTGCGGAACGAGCGGATTTCACCCGCATCGATCCAGCGCTGCATGGTGCTGCGGCTGACCCCGAGCCGCTCGGCGGCTTCCTGTGAAGTAAGCAGGCGATATTCCGACATGATGTCACCTCGTTGATTGAAATATACCCAATGATGACATCTTTGGATTTCTCTGTCAAGCGACCAAAGGTGTCAAGGTGTTAGCAGTTTTGTGAAAATGGCACTTTTCTGCTGCAACTATTGGGGAGTATGGTGAGAAGTTCGCAGGCAGGAAGCGTTGTCAAGGGCGCGTTTGAGCGTTTGCCGACTGATGCGCCCTGAAGCAAGATGCGCGCGGATGATGTCCACAACTTCGGGCACTATATCCGGTTCATACATTGCGGTGTTGTTGGAAAATATCAACAGGTCGCATCCGGCATTGAGCGCCAACGCAATCGCTTCCGCGCGTCCGTACTGCTGCGTGATGGCGCCCATCATCATATCGTCAGAGATGACTGGCCCCTGCCAGCCAAGTTCACCGCGCAGCAATCCGCCAAGCGTTGCCATGGAGAGGGTGGCCGGGTACTGCGTGTCGAGACGCGTATTGAACGTATGCGCGGACATCACGGCATCCGCGCGCACCTGCGCGTAGGGGAGCAGTTCCTCGCGCTGCCAGGTGGCGGTGACATCAGTCAAACCGAAATGCGAATCGGCGGTGGCACTGCCGTGCCCGGGAAAATGCTTGAGTGCGCAGCTGATGCCGCGCGCATGATGTGCCGCGATAAAGGCGCGGGCATGGCGCGCGACGGTGTCGGGGACGGCGCTGAAACTGCGCTGCACGGCGCCGATGGCAGGCGAGGCGGGGTTGCGATTGAGATCGACCACCGGGGCGAAGTTGAGCGTGATGCCGGCGTCGGCCAGCGCCTGCGCGGTCAGATCCGCCCAGTACGCCGTGGTCTCCGCGTCATCGAGGGTGCCGAGTGCCTGCGCGGAGAGGGTCGGGGGGAACCCGTACTCCTGCCTGAGGCGGTTTACGCGTCCCCCCTCCTGGTCGATGGCGATGATGAGCGGCGGGCGGCCCGCGTCGGCCGCGGCCTCCTGCAGCGCGGCCGTGAGCGCGCGCAGTTGCGCGGGACTGGTGACATTGCGCGGGCGCGACGACGACGGGGCGTCATACTCATACAGCACGACACCACCCAGTCCATAGTCGCTGATATCGCGGAAAACGTGATGGTCGGGCGCCAGGGCAACGCCGCGGAAACCGGCGATGAGCAGTTCACCGGCGCGTGCCGCGAGCGGATCGTAGGTGGCGGCATGCCACACGGCCGCCACCGCAGCACACAGCAGGAGGCCGATGAGCAGGCGGCGCATCAGCGGCGGTGGTAGCGGCGGCGGCTGCGCTGGCCGAAGGCGCGCACGAGCGCGCGGCGGCAGAAGGAGACACTTTCCGCCAGGGTCGCGGCCACGCGGTCGAGGTCATGTCCGCCCAAAGTATGCGGGGCGAGTTCGAGCGACAGGCAGCCGCGGTAGCGCGTCTCCGCCAGCAGGGCGAGAAACTCCTCCAGCGGCAGCACTCCCTGTTGCGGCGGCAGATGCCACGTCTGCGCGTCGATGTTGGACAAATGGATATGGGCAACCCGCGCACCATGCGCGCGCCAGAGCGCTGTCAGCCCGTCAGGCCAGGTGCCGGCATGCGCGGTATCGAACACGAGACGCGGTATCGGTTCCCATTCCGCCGGCGCATTCGCCTGCCAGCGCCGGTCGGGTATAGAAAAGAGCCCGAGTATCCTGCGCGTATGGCGCGGCATGGTTTCGAAGGCAACGGGAATACCGTCGCGCCACTGCGGGTCGGCAAAATCGATGCGCGCGTCACCGCGTGCCGGCGGATGTGCCACCACGAGGCGGGCGCCAACCGCGCGTGCCAGCGTGCGGGCAAAAACAAGCCGCTCCGCCCACTCCGTTTCCGCCGGCGGGTAGAGTGCCGGGCGCGCGGTATGCACAACCGGAATGCGCAGGTAGAACTCCTCCATCAAACGGCGCAGGTAGGGGATCTGCCGCGTATCGGCACGATCGTCGAGTTGCAATTCCAGCCCGTCCACTTCAAGCCGTCGCGCGAGTTCGCAGACGCGGTTGAGTCCGTAATGATTGAGCGACGCAGTCGACAGAATGAGATCGATGGCGGCCATGTTTTCAGGAGCGCCCCGGACGACCGGGCGCGGCAGCGAATGCCGGCAGAAGTTCGCGCAACATCCGGGAGCGCCCCGGACGACCGGGCGCGGCAGCGAACGCCGGCAGAAGTTCGCGCAACATCCGGGAGCGCCCCGGACGACCGGGCGCGGCAGCGAACGCCGGCAGAAGTTCGCGCAACATCCGGGAGCGCCCCGGATGACCGGGCGCAGGAGCGGGCGACAGCAGGAGCAGGCACATACAGGGATTACAAACGGACGGGGAGGCCCTGCGCGGCGAGCGCGCGCTTGACCTCACCGACGGTGGTCTCCTTGTAGTGGAAAATCGAGGCGGCGAGCACGGCGGACGCGCCCCCTTCCTGCAGGCCGGCGCGCAAATGCTCGACCGTGCCCGCGCCCCCCGAGGCGATGACCGGGATGCCGACCGCGTCGCTGACCGCGCGGGTCAACCCGAGATCGAATCCGTCCTTGCAGCCGTCACGGTCCATCGAGGTGAGCAGAATCTCTCCCGCGCCGCGCTGCTCGGCCTCGCGCGCCCACGCCACCGCGTCCCTGCCGACCGGGGTGCGCCCGCCGTGGATGAATACTTCCCACTGTCCGGGCGCGGTCTGCTTGGCATCGATGGCGACGACGATGCACTGCGCGCCGAACTGCGCGGAGCCCTCGCTGATCAGTTCCGGGCGCTGCACCGCGGCGGTGTTGAGCGAGACCTTGTCGGCGCCCGCGGCGAGCATGGCGCGGATATCGTCGACGGTGCGCAGCCCGCCCCCGACGGTGAAGGGGAGGAAGATGGTCTCCGCCACGCGCCGCGCGACGTCGAACATGATGCTGCGGCGCTCGTGCGAGGCGGTGATGTCGAGAAAAACGAGTTCGTCGGCCCCCTGGCGGTCGTACTCCGCCGCCACTTCCACGGGATCGCCCGCGTCGCGGATGTCGACGAACTTCACCCCCTTGACAACGCGTCCGGCGTCGACGTCGAGGCAGGGGATGATGCGCGGGGCGAGCATTTACTGTTCCGCCACCGCGGCGAGCGCATCGGTGAGGGTGAAGGCGTTCTCGTAGAGCGCGCGGCCGACGATGGCGCCTGTCACGCGGTATGACTGCAGCTGTGCCAGCGCGCGCAGGTCGTCGAGCGTGGTGATGCCGCCCGAGGCGATGAGGTCACGCCCGAAGCACCCCGCGACCTCCTGCAGCCCCTCGATGTTGGGGCCGGCCATCATACCGTCGCGCCCGATGTCAGTGTAGATGAGCGTCTGCAGTCCCATCTCCTTGAGCTGCTTTACCGCGTCGGCGACAGTGATCTTCGACAGCGAAGTCCACCCCTTGATGGCGACGAAACCGCCGCGTGCATCGAGCGACACGGCGATCCGCTCGGCGTAGATGCCGAGCGCGGCGCGCAGCAGGTTCGGATCCTGCAGCGCGCTGGTGCCGAAGATGATGCGGTCGATGCCGCCGTCGAGGTAGGAGAGCATCGTCGCCCGGTCGCGGATGCCGCCGCCGATCTCGATCTTCACCTGCGGAAATTCCTTCCGGACAGCGAGGATCACCTCACGGTGCACCGGGGTGCCGTCCTTGGCGCCGGCCAGATCGACGAGATGCAGCCACTGCGCCCCCTGCTCGACCCAGCGGCGTGCGGCGTTGACCGGGTCATCATCGAACACGGTCAGGTCCTGGAATTCGCCGCGGCGCAGGCGCACGGCTTTGCCGTCAAGGATGTCGATGGCGGGATAGAGTATCATGCGCGTTTCACCTCAGTGACGAAATTCTCCAGCAGTTTGAGTCCCGCGTCCTGGCTCTTTTCCGGGTGGAACTGGCAGGCGCAGACGTTCCCCTGCCGTACCGCGGCGGCAAAGGGGACACCGTAGTCGCAGGTGCCGATGGCGGCAGCGCTCACCGGAGCGTAGTAGGAGTGGACGAAGTAGAAGAAGGTGTCCGACGGAATACCGCGCCAGAGGGGATCAATACCGTCATGTGCGACACGGTTCCACCCCATCTGCGGGACGATGAGTTTGCGGCCGTCGGCCGTCGCGGCAGAAAATCGCGTCACGGTGCCCGGCAGTACGCCGAGTCCCGTTTCACCCGGCGCTTCGTCGCTGGCAGCGTAGAGCACCTGCAGTCCGAGACAGAGCCCGAGGTAGGGAATCCCCTGCTGCCGTGCGGCGGCGAGAAACTCCACCCAGCCCGCGGCGCGCAGACTCGCCATGGCGGCGGCAAAGTGCCCGACTCCGGGGAGGACGACCGCGTCGATACCGGAGAGCCCGTCGGGAGGCACACCCTGCACCGACACGCTCGCCCCGACCTTTTCCAGCGCCTTGGCGACCGAGCGCAGATTCCCCATCCGGTAATCGATCAGCAGGAACACCGTCGCACCGTCCGTTTCGCGCTTATTGTAGCACATTCGGGTGCGCCTGCGCCACCGGCCGGCACGGTCTCTGACGGATATGCTATACTGCTGTTGTTTCCGTGCTCCAGCCATGTGCAGCGGAAGCCGGAGGAGGGAGCCATGACGCTCCTGCCTGAGACCAGCACCATCCTGATCATCGACGACGTCCCGGAAAACATGCGCATTCTCGGCTCGGTGCTGGAGCGTGCCGGCTACCAGACCCTGTTTGCCACGTCGGAGGCCGAGGCGGTGGCGCTGCTCGCCCGGGAGACGCCCGACCTGCTGCTGCTCGATGTGACGCTGGCGGGGATGGATGGCTATGCTGTCTGCCGTCGGCTCAAGGAACGGCCGGTGACCCGCAACCTGCCGGTGATCTTCATCACCGCGCGCACGGCGGCGGAAGACATCGTTGCGGGGTTTGATGCCGGCGGCGTCGATTACATCGCCAAACCGTTCCACGACCGCGAACTGCTCGCCCGGGTCAGGGTGCACCTCGGTCTGCATCGTGCGCAGCAGGTGCTGGCGGCAGCCAATGCGACGAAAGACCGGTTCATGACCATCGTGGCGCATGACCTGCGCGGTCCAATGGGGACGCTGGCGATGGGTCTCGAACTGCTGCAACAGGCGGGGCAGAGTGAAGCACAGCGGCGCGAGTATGCGGGCAAGATGCATGCCAGCGCGCTGCGCCTGATCCGGCTGATGGAGGACCTGCTCGACTGGTCGCGTCTGCAGCGCGAGCAGATGACGGTGACCCCGGTGTGTCTCGACCTGACGACGGCGGCGCGGCAGCAGACGGAACTGCTGACGGGGAGCGCTGGCGTCAAGCAGATCGGGGTGACGGTCAATGAGGCCGCTGTGGCGGTAATGGCGGATGCGGCGATGACCGCGACGATCATCCGCAACCTGCTGGGCAACGCCATCAAGTATGCGCGTCCGGGCGGCCATGTGGTGATCACCGCGAGCGTGGCCGGCAGCATGGCGGAACTCAGTGTGACGGACGACGGCGTCGGCATGTCTCCGTCGCGCTGCGCGCGACTGTTCGAACTGGCGGAATTCTCCAGCCGGGCCGGCACGTCCGGTGAGCGCGGCACCGGGCTGGGCCTCATCATGTGCCGCGATTTCGCCCGCCGCAACGGCGGCGATCTCACCATCACCAGCGCGGAAGGCGAAGGCACGACCGCAACCCTTACCCTCCCCGCGGTGCCTGTCCCGGCAGTTTGCTGAGAAAAATCGCAACGGTTCAGCCACCCACGCATCTTGCAGAGCGCCCCTGCGGGCCACCCTTACCTCTCC
>CAZWUZ010000050.1:0-3801 GCA_964637655.1 uncultured bacterium
GTTGACGGTGAGCAGGCCTTCGGGCGAAACCTGCACAGTGAAATCGGTGCCGCGCACGCCCAACCAGGCGGTGGCGGTGGCAACGCGGTAGCGCTGCCCGTCGAGCCGCTCGACGCGCGACTGCGCCATTCCTTCGAATACCGTCAGTTGCACGGCACGGAAACGTTCGCCGTCAAAGCGGCCGTATGAGCGCGGCCCGAGGGTGACCGTTGAGCGGCTGAGCAGGCGCAGGGTGACGGAGGAACTGTCACCGGTACGCAACTGCGCGCCGGCGGCAAGCGCCGCGCTGTCGTTCAGCGGCAGCCAGGGTGAGCCGGGGGCAACGCAGACCCGGACATCGCCTGTACGCGCGATAATCGCGGCGGCATGGGCGTGCGCGGCGAGAAGCAGGCCGAGCCCGGTCAGCAGGAGGAACCGCAGCAGCATAATCATGGGCGGCAGTATATCACAGTCATACCCTCTCTGACAGTCGTGCGTGATGGGCAGTTGCTGAAAACGCAAAACGACAGGCATTTTACCGCAGAGGATACAGAGCATATTGAGCACACAGAGTACGACAACAGCGTTTTACCACGGATCACACGGGGACCACGGAGAAAATATCCGGGAAAAGGTCTCCGCCTGCGGCGAACAAACAGCCAAAACCGGAACAACAGCATGACAAGGGGAAAACCCGGAATCTCTCCGTGTACTCTGTGTGCTCCGTGGTGAATGCAATTGACTTGCATTGGTGTTCTGTCCCCGAATTCTGCTATACTTCCCGGCATGACACTGAGGGGAAAACTGATCATCGGGACGGTGGCGGCACTGCTGCTGCTGGGCGGGCTGCTCTGGTGGCAGCCGCCGGCGGCGCGCGGCAACCGCAAGTACACACCCTCGCTGCTGGCGGGGTTCTCGTTCGGCGTTTTCTGGTTCGGGCTGGGGACCCGGTGGCAGCAGCGGCAGCGGACGCTGGCAACGATGCCGGCGCGGCGCATCAGCAAAGCGGCGCGCGGACTGGTGGCGCTGCGCGGGCGCGTGGTGCCCCCCCGCGGCGTACAGTCGGCCCCGGCGACGGGGCAGCCCTGCGCCTGGTACCGGGTGGGGGTTGACCGCGAGATATTGAGTGCCCGCTATCGCGACTGGAGCGAAGCAGGGGCAGTGACAGCGCCGGTAGCGCTGCTTATCGAGGACGGGCACGGGCGGGCGCGCATCGACGGCGCACAGCTGGAACTCGACCGCGCGCCGCACTGGATCTCGCCCCCCTGGCGGGTGCCCGCTATCCCGGCGCACACGCAGGCGACGCTGGCGGAACTGCGGCTGATCGAGAAGAGCGTGCTGGGTACCGGGGAGAACGGGCGGACGCGGGAATGGCGGCTGCGTGCGGGAGAGGAAGTCCAGGTCTACGGCACGGCGGTCGACGATCCTGACGGAAGCGCCGACCTGCTGCTGACCGATACGGACGGGGTACTCATACTCTCGGCGAAACCGGGGACGGAACTGGCGGACGGACTGCGCGGCAAGGCGCTGGCCGGGCTCTGGGGCGGCGGTGTCATCACGGTGTCAACGGCGGTGGCGTTGGCACACAACTTCGGGCTGTTCGGATAAAGGAGCAGGATATGCATTTCGCGATCAAGCCGCTGGGGTCGGCGCTGCACGGCGCGGCGACCATGGCCAAACTGACGAAGACCGTGCAGGCGACGGTATCGCGCGCGGCGGGCGCCGTGGTGCCGGTAAGCGACGCGCCCGCACCCGAGGCCATCGTCCTGCTGGCGGTGCTGACGGGCGGCGCGGAGCGCGCGGGGGTGGCCTACATCCGCGCCGCGCGCCTGCGTTCCGTGGCGCTGCTCTGGCATGACACGCAGAACTCGCTGCCGGCGGCGCTGGAACTGGCCTCGTGGTGCGCGCAGCAGCGCATTCCCTGCCGCCTGCTCGGGGTCAGCGGGGCGTCGGCACAGCGCGAACTGCGCGGGGCGCTGCGCACGCTGCGTGCGGCGGAGGAATTCCGCGCGGCGCGGCTCGGGCTCATCGGCGGGGTGTCGGACTGGCTGGTGGGGAGCGGCATCCCGCGCGCCTTTCTCAAGCGGCAGGGGATGCACCTGCACGACATCCCGCTGCGCGTGCTGGAACATGCCTACCGGCGGCGGCTGCGCGTGAAGGAACACGCGGGGACGTTTGCGCAGGTGCCGCGCGAGATCGCGCGCGGCGAATGGGAAAAGGCGGAACTGCTGGCGGCGGCGCTGGCGGATGTCGTGGCGCACAAGAAACTCGACGCGTTCTCCATCCGCTGTTTCGACCTGCTCGGCAGCATCCGGGTGACGGGGTGCCTCGGGCTGAGCGCGCTGCTGTCGCGCGGCATCATCGCGGGGTGCGAAGGTGACGTGCCGAGCATGCTGACGCTGCTGGCGGCGCAGCGGGTGACGGGCGAAGAGCCGGTGATGCTCAACCCGTCGGCGTACGATCGCGCCGCGCGGCGGCTGGCGCTGGCGCATTGCACGGCCCCGCTGGGGTGCGTCGAGCCCGCCTCACGCGCGCTGCGCACGCATTTCGAGTCGGACGCCTCGGTGGCGGTGGCGGGGCGCATGCGCGCGGGGGTCTACACCCTGTGCAAGCTCGGCTTCGACGCTGACGGCGAACTGGCGGGTGTGCTGGCGGTGCGCGGCAAAGCGCTGCGGCAGCCGCTCTCGGTGCAGCGCTGCCGCGTGCAGCTGACGCTGCAGCTGGACGAACCGCTCGACAATTATCTGCGCCACCCGTACGGCAACCACCTGGTGGCGGTGCGCGGCGACCACCGCGCGGAACTCAACCACTTCCTGGAACTGATGAGGTGAGACCATGTTGACCATGCATATCCGGCCCGACGTGCAGCAGGCACTGACGTCGGGAGCGCCCGTGCTGGCGCTCGAATCGACCATCATCTCGCACGGACTGCCGTACCCCGACAATGTGGCGTGCGCGCGCACGCTCGAGCGCATCGCGCGCGAGTGCGGGGTGACCCCGGCGACCATCGCCATCATCGACGGAACGGTTTCCATCGGTATCACCGACGAGGAACTGCTGCGGCTGGCGCAGAGCGACAACGTCGCCAAGGTGTCGCGCGCTGATATCGCGGCGGTCGTCGCGCAGCGGCGGATGGGGACGACGACGGTGGCGGGGACGATGATCCTCGCGGCCATGGCGGGAATCCGTTTTTTCGCCACCGGCGGCATCGGCGGCGCGCACCGCGGGGCGGAGTCGACGTTCGACATCTCGGCCGACCTCGAGGAACTGGCGCGCACCCCGGTGGGAGTGATCTCAGCGGGGGCCAAGGCGATCCTCGATATCCCCAAGACGCTGGAATACCTCGAAACGCGCGGGGTGCCGGTCATCGGCTACGGCACCGACAGTTTTCCGCTTTTTTATACGCGCAGCAGTTCCTACCGGCTGAATCTGCGCGCGGACGACGCGGCGACGGTGGCGCGCATCGCGCAGGCGCAGTTCGCCACCCCGCAACTGGCCGGGGGACTGCTCATTGCCAACCCCATCCCGGCGGAGAGCGAACTGCCGCCGGCGTACATCGATGACATCATCGCGCAGGCGGTGCGCGCGGCGGAGCAGGCGGCGGTGGCGGGCAAGCAGGTGACCCCGTTTTTGCTGGCGCGCATCGCGGAACTGACGGGCAAGAAGAGCATCGTTGCCAACCTGGCGCTGATCGAGAACAATGTGCGTGTCGGCTGCGCCATCGCCACAGCCTACGCCGCACTGAAGAGCTGAAAGACGGCAACGGCGTTCACCACAGAGCACGCAGAGCACACAGAGAACGGCGGAGGATGAGGGTGGCTC
>CAZWUZ010000050.1:3901-16030 GCA_964637655.1 uncultured bacterium
GTTCACCACAGAGCACGCAGAGCACACAGAGAACGGCGGAGGATGAGGGTGGCTCCCGCACGCGGGAGCGAAAGCATAAGGACAGGCGGCAGGATGTCTGAACCGGAGGAATGCATGGAAACGGAAGCCTATCCGGAACGGGAACTGACTGAAAAGATTATCGGGGCAGCGATGGAAGTGCATCGCGAAGTCGGCCCGGGACTGCTTGAATCCGCATACGAAGAATGCCTTTGTCTGGAACTCGGTAGACGGGGAATGCGGTACTCCCGCCAGGTTCCCCTGGCCTTTACCTATAAAGGGGCGCTAATTGATAACGGGTATCGCCTGGATTTTGTGGTGGAAGACACGGTTCTGTTGGAATTGAAAGCGGTGGAAAAACTGCTGCCGCTGCATCAGGCACAGTTGCTGACGTACCTCCGCCTCTCCGGTTTGCGGGTGGGAATGCTGATCAATTTCAACGAAAAACTGCTTAAAAACGGCATTAGGCGACTGGTACAGTCATAGCGCTCTGCGTGCTCTGTGTGCTCTGTGGTGAAAAAGAAGTTTGACCGGAGGGGGCGGGCGGGTGTAGAATACCCTTTCGGCAAATACGGGCGGCAGCCCGCAACGGAGGCAGGCCATGCAATCCCATGAAGTCGACTACGAGATCTTCGGTGACGACATGCAGATCGTCGAGGTGGAACTCGACCCGAACGAGACGGTGATCGCGGAAGCGGGGGCGATGAACTACCTCGAGGACGGGATCACCTTCGAGGCGAAGATGGGTGACGGCTCCGCGGCGAACGAGGGGATCATGGGGGCGCTGCTCAACGTCGGCAAGCGGGTGCTCACCGGCGAATCGATTTTCCTCACGCACTTCACCAATCGCGGGCAGGGAAAGAAGCGGGTGGCGTTCGCGGCCCCCTATCCGGGCAAAATCATCCCGATGAACCTGGCACAGCTCGGCGGGGAACTGCTCTGCCAGAAGGATTCGTTCCTCTGCGCGGCACTGGGGACGAATATCGGCATCGCGCTGGCCAAGAAACTGGGCGCGGGCTTCTTCGGCGGCGAGGGGTTCATCCTGCAGAAACTGCGCGGCGACGGCATGGCGTTCGTCCATGCCGGTGGCACGATCATCAAGAAGGAACTGAATAACCAGTCGCTGCGTATCGACACGGGGTGCATCGTCGCGTTCACCCCGGGACTGAACTACGACATCCAGCGCGCGGGAAACCTCAAGTCGATGTTCTTCGGCGGCGAGGGAATGTTCCTCGCCACGCTGTCGGGGACGGGGACGGCCTGGCTGCAGTCGCTGCCGTTCTCGCGCCTCGCGGACCGGATCATCGCGCACGCGCCGAAAATGGGCGGCAGCGCCAAGGGTGAGGGGTCGGTGCTCGGCACGGTCGGGCGGATGCTCTCGGGTGACTGACATGGCCGACTGCGGCATTACGCGTGAGGCGGCGCTGGCGCTGCTGCGCGAGCACGTGCGCAGTGAAAACATGGTGCGCCACTGCCTGGCGTCGGAGGCGGTGCTGCGCGCGCTGGCGCGGCGATTCGGGGAGGATGAGGAGCAGTGGGGCCTGGCGGGGCTGCTGCACGATGTCGACGTGGAACTGACCAATGCCGATCTCAGCGTGCACGGCCTGGAAGCGGAGAAACTGCTGGCGGCGCGCGGCCTCGACCCGGTGATCGTCGAGGCCATCAAGCGGCACAACGAACTGGCGCACAACCTGAAGCGGGAGACGAAACTGCAGCACGCGCTGGCGGCGGGGGAGACGATTACCGGGCTGATCACGGCGACGGCGCTCGTCTACCCCGACAAAAAACTGGCGTCGGTGAAGGTAAAATCGGTGACCAAGCGGATGAAGGAAAAGGCGTTTGCGGCGTCGGTCAGCCGCGACATCATCCGCGAATGCGAACTTATCGGACTGCCGCTGGACGAATTCGCCGGGATTGCCTTGTCGGCGATGCAGTCGATCAGCGGGGAACTGGGGCTCTGACATGCCGGTACGCGAACTGCCGCTCAGCCAGGCGCGCGAAGGACTGATTCTCGGGCGTACGGTGACAGCGCCGGACGGAACGCTGCTCGCGGAAAAGGGGGCGGTGCTGACGGGGCATCTGCTGCTGCGGCTGGCACAGTGGCGCATCGGCAGCGTGCCGGTCTGGGAGGATGAGGCGGTCAGCACCCCGCTGGAACTGTACGAGCGGGCGAAACTGACGGCGGAGAAGGTCGTCAAGCTGAACGAAGGACTGAAGCGCGGCGGCGAACTGCAGGAGCAGATGACCAGCGTCACGCGGCGCATGCTCGACACGCTGCAGATGAAGCGCGAGATGGACTACCCCGCGGCGAAGGGCGTGGTGGAAAAACTGCTCGGGGAGGTGATCGGGCAGCCCGAGGTGATGTCAACGCTGCTTACCGTGCGGCATTTCGACACCTACCTGATGAACCACTCGCTGAACGTGAGTGTGCTGGCGGTGATGACCGGGCATATCATGGGGCTGGCCCAGGAGGAGTTGCGGGTCATCGGTGAGGCGGCGCTGCTGCACGACGTGGGGATGACGATCATCCCGTCGGTAATCTGGAACAAGAACGCGCCGCTGACGGACAACGAGCGGTTCGAGGTGCAGAAGCACCCGATCTTCTCGGCGGACATCGTCGACAAGATCTATGGCATCGATGTCGCGCTGAGCCGCGTGGTCTACCAGCATCACGAGCGCGCGGACGGGAGCGGCTACCCCAAGGGGCTGAGCGGTGGGCGGCTGACGCGCAACGCGCGCATCCTCGCGGTGGCGGACACTTACGACGCGATGAGCAACCCGCGCCCCTACCGGCAGGCGATCATCCCGCACGAGAGCATCCGGGCGCTGATTACGCTGGCGAACACGGCGCTCGATCAGGAGACGGTGCGCGCGTTCATCACCCACATGTCGTTCTACCCGGTGGGGAGCGTGATCCGCCTGTCGAGCGGGGAACTGGCGGTGGTGGTGCTCGCCAACCGCACCACCCCGCTGCGCCCGCAGGTCAAAATCTGCCAGAACGTGGACGGCAGGTACACGGCGGACGGCCCCTACCTGAACCTGGCGGTGGATGAGGGGCTGAATATCGCGGAATGCGTGAGCGACCCGGCGGTTATCGCTGACGTGTTGGATACCCTGGCCAAACCGGTGTCCCCGGCCTGAAAACCGCCCCGTACTTGACAGCGCGGGGAAATCTGTTTATGGTACAGCGCGTTGCGCCATGAATCAGGCGGCGTTGCGTGTGCGTATATGCCGCTGAAGGAGCAGGTATGCTGATTGTCATCGAATCGCCCAACAAGAGCAAAAAAATCGGGGCGCTGGCCAAGGCGCCGGTGGTCGCCACCGTCGGTCATTTCCGCGACCTGCCGGACAAGGATCTGGGGATCGACCTGCAGACCTATGTGCCGACGTTTGTCTATACCGCGCGCGGCAAGAAGGTGGCGGGGCAGTTGAAGAGCGCGGCCAAGGGTGAGGACGTCTATATCGCGACCGACCCGGACCGCGAGGGGTATGCCATCGGCATGATGGCCTACGAGGAAGTCAAGAAGATCGCCAAGGCCTGCTTCCGGCTGGAAATCCGCGAAATCACCCCCAAGGGGGTGAAGGAAGCGTTCGCCAAGGCCATCCCGTTCGAGAAGACCAATTACGGACTGTATGACGCGTTTCTCGGGCGGCGGGTGGGTGACCGCATCGTCGGCTACACCCTGTCGCCGCGGGCGATGCGCACCCTGCGCGGCAGTTTCAGCGTCGGGCGCGTGCAGTCGCCGGCGGTGCGCCTGCTGGTCGAGCGCGAGCGCGAGATTCGCGCCTTTGTCCCCGAAACCTACTGGAAACTGGCGGTACAGCTGCGCAAGGAGGAAACGTCATTCCTCGCGTGGCATACGGGTGACCGCTTCAAGGAGAAACCGGTCGCGGACGCCATTTTCGGGCGCATCACGGCAGCGACGACGGCGCAGGTCACGGACGTCAAGACGCGCGAGGAGCGCCGGCGCCCGAAGGCGCCCTTCACCACGGTCGACATGCAGGCGACGGCAAACGCGCAGCTGCGCATGGCGCCCGAGTACTCGATGAAACTGGCGCAGGACCTGTTCGAACACGGGCTTATCACCTACCACCGTACCGACAGTGTGCGGCTGGCCGATGATTTCATCACCGAGATCCGCACGTATGTCGAGGGCAATTTCGGGAAGCAGTACCTGCCGGCGGCGCCCAACGTCTACAAGTCGAAGAACTCGCAGGCGGAGGCGCACGAGGGCATCCGCCCGACGGCCCTGCAGCCGGTGGCGGAGATCGCCGCGCTCATGGCGGGCGAAGGACTGACGGACGAGCATCGCACGCTGTACGAACTGATTTTCAGCCGCGCGGTGGCCAGCCAGATGACCGAGAGCATTTACGACGGCACGACCGTGCTGTTTGACGTGGCGGGCGAACCGTTCAAGGCGACGGGGAGCGTGCTGCGCTTCGACGGCTACCTGAAACTGTACCACGAACTCGAGGCGGAGAAGGAAAACGACCCCGACCAGGACAAGGCGGCCGAAGAGGACGCGGAGAACCAGCAGCTGCCGGCACTGGCCGCGGGGGAGACGGTGGCCAAGGAGAAGGACCTGCTCGAAGAAAAGCAGACCAAGCCGCCGGCGCGGTTCACCGAGGGACGACTGGTCAAGGAACTGGAAAAGCGGGGCATCGGGCGCCCGTCGACCTACGCGGCCATCATGCGCACGCTCAAGACGCGCGACTACGTCAACAAGCAGAAGGGGCGGCTGGTGGCGACGTGGAAGGCGGAGAAGCTGATTGATTATCTCGCCGCGCGCTACCAGTGGATTATCGACTACGAACTGACGCGCAGCTGGGAGGAGACCCTCGACCGGGTGGAAGAGGGGAAGGACCACTGGCAGGCGATGGTCAAGGATGTCTACACCAAGATCAACACGGTGCAGCCGGAATCGGCAATCTCCGGGCCGCCACGCCCCCCGGGCACGCCCTCGCCCAAGCAGCTGTCGTATGCGCGGGCGCTTTCGGAGCAGACGGGCATGCCGCTGAGCGAGGAGCAACTGGGAAGCAGCAAGCTGATCTCGGCGTTCATCGACGAGGCGCGGAGCAAGTCACGGTCAGTGGCGCCGCTGAGCGGCAAGCAGATGGCGGTGATCACCAAGAACGCGCCGCCCGAACTGGTCAAGCAGATCGAGGATGGCGACGTGCTGGCCGGGCGCGACTTTCTCGACACCTTCTTCGCGGAACTGAAGCAGAACCGCACGGCGCGCTACAAGCGCGGGCGCGGCGGCAAGGGCGCGGCGGAGAGTGCGCCCCCCGCGGCGGATGGCACCACCATGACGCCGGCGGTCAAGAAAAAGGCCCCGGCGAAGAAAAAGGCGGCAGTGCGCAAAAAAAAGTCCTGAACAGAACATCCCGTGGCGGCGTCAGGAAGCAGTTCCTGACGCCGTACGTGTCTGCGGCCGCGGCGTATCAGCGGGGAGCGCGGTTATGAAGCGGGGCGGAGGCGGGCGCGGGCGGCGGCCTTGCAGCGGCCGTAGTCGACGGTGCTGATGCTGAGGGCGGCGGCGATTTTCAGCACGCGCTGCTCCTCGGCGCCGTCGAGATGCCCGTCGGCGGCAGCGACTTCGAGCAGCAGGTCAAGCAGGCGGAGGCGCTCGGGGTAGGGACGACCGCCCGCGACGGTGCGGACGAAGGAATAGCTTTCCACCGCCTGCGCGTCGGCGGTTTCGGCGAATGCCAGCAGCCCTTCGGCGTCAGTGGCCGGCAGGGCGAACTCCCGCTGCAGTATGGCGGCGGCGGCGGCGCGTTCAGCCGGGGCAAAATGTCCGTCGGCGGCGGCGGTTTTGAGCAGCAGGACGGCGAGGGCCACCTCGCGCGCCTGCGGGTCGCGGGTCGGGGCGCTCTCGGCGAGCGCGGCGGGGCGCAGCAGCAGGTTGCGTACGGTATCAAGCAGGGCCATCAGTGTTCTCCAGCAGCGGGATGAGTTCCGTCAGCGAGTGCACAGTGTCATAGACGCCGCCGACGGGCACCTCGCTGTAGCGCCAGGCGGGGAAGATGCGCATGAGCACGGCGCGGCAGCCGAGCGCGATGGCCGGGGCGATCTCCCCGCGCAACGAGTCGCCGATCACGGTGACGGTGCGCGGGTCGCGTTCCCCGATAACGGTGTGCAGCGCTTCCCCGGTTTTCTGCGCGACGATATGCACGGCGGCGAAGTGGCGGCGCAGGTCGTTGACGGCGATCTTGCGCTTCTGGATCGCCTGCACCCCGAGCGTGTAGAGGATCAGCTCGTATGTTGTCCCGAGACGTTCGAGCACGGCATGGGTATCAGGGAAGGCGCGCGGCACGTCGTCGTAGACGCAGCGCCCGAGAGCGTCGAGTTCCTGTTCGAGCGCCAGCGGGCAGGGCAGGTGCGCGCGACTGGCAACGCGGCGCGCGGTCTCGGTGAGCGACCAGGGGAAACGGTCGACAGCGAAGCCGAAGGCGGCAACCGCCTGCCCGTCGATCTCCTCCTGCAGGTCGCGGATGGCGGCGCGGTCCATGCCGGCATCGGGATACGCGGCGGCGATGCGGTCGACAGCGGCGGTGATGGCGGTCTCGTAGAGCGGCGCGGTGGCAATCAGCGTATCGTCGAGATCAAAGACCAGCGTGCGCGGCATGAATCAGGCGCTGACCCGGTGCCCGCATTGCGGGCAGAACTTCGTGTCGCGCGGGAAGGTCGTCTGGCACTGCGCGCAGCGGTGGGGGGCTTCCGGTTGCGCCGGCTCGGCTTTGGCCGGTTTGGCCGGCGGTTTCGGCTTTTCCGCGGCGGCGGGCGGCGGCACTGCCCGCGGAAAGCGGTTGGCTTCGCGCAGGCGTCCGGAGAGCGAGCGGAGGATCTGCAGGACGATGGGGTTGGAGGAACCGATGATGAGATTGAAGTTCTCGCGCGCGATGCAGATGAGTTTCACCTGGGTCAGCGCGCGCGCGGTGGCGGAACGCGGGCAGTCGTTGAGCAGCGCCATCTCGCCGAAAAAGTCGCCGCGCTTGAGGATGCCGAGCGTCTGCACCCCGGTACCGGCGAAAAGGCGCGTGCTGCGGTCGAGTTCGAATTCGCGGTAGGTCTTGGTCACCTCGACTTCGCCGTCGAGAATGAGGTACATCTCGTCGCCGCAGGAGTCCTCCATGAAGATGACGCTCCCCGGCCCGTACTCGCGCCCGAACTTCACGTAGAGCTGCTCGAGTTTTTCCAGCGACAGTTCCATGCGTTTCTCCTCAGACCAGTCCGGCGTACAGCAGGTAGGCCCAGTTGGCGGTGAGCGCGACGAGCAGCAGCCAGCGGGCACCGGGGATGTGCGGGCCGTGTGGCCAGCGGCCGTTGCGGCGGTGACGGCTGATGCCCCAGGCGGCATAGGCGGCAATGCCCGCCAGCAGGAGCAGCAGGCCGGGATTGAGCAGCAGCGCGCGCTGCCAGTCACCGTGCAGCAGGGCCAAAACCGCACGCGTCCCCCCGCAGGACGGACAGGGATACCCCGTCAGCCAGTGGAAGGGGCAGGGGAGCGCGGGCATTTACGCGGCCGCGGCGAAGGCGCCAGCACCGACGGCGACGACGATGATGGCGATGACCCCGCCAATAATGAGCAAGGTGCAGGTGCAGCCGATGAGCAGGTAGCCGACAATGGCCTGCCACCATTCGATCTCATGCATCTCTTTCAGGCCAATGATGGCGAGCCCGACCGTCCACAGGCCGCCGACAATGCCGCCGATAATGGGGACGACGGCAAAGCACATCGGGGCCTGCGCGTAGGCAACGGCGCGGAAGGTGGTCTCGAAGCCGCGTCTGGCGCCACCGACAATCAGCAGCCCGAGATGGGCCAAGGCGCTGGTAACAAAGAGCCCGAGGACGGCACCAACCGGACTGAAGATGATGGCGATGACCGCAAAGACGACGTTGAAGCCGCCCTGCATCATGGCGGTCTGCACGGCTGCCTCCTCACCGCTGGCGGCGGTGAGGCCGGCGCTGGCGAGCTGCATGAGCAGGTTCCACAATTGGCCGAAGGCGATGCCAATGGTGGCGAAAATGGCGCCGTAGTAGAGCGGTCCGGTGAGCCCCCCCTCGCGCGGGGTGCCGGCGAAGTAGGCGGTCGGCTCGAACAGCGATTGTTGGGCTGCGGCGAGCAGCGCGTTCCAGGTGCCCAGTGACTCGCGCTGTTCCCAGGGATTGACGGTTGCGGACGGGTTTTCCATGTGCCACCTCCTGCGGGGTATTCTACACGGTTGCGCGGGTGGAGGCAAATTGACTGCGGCCTTGCCCTCCATGGCGGCTGCGGCATGCATCGCCTCGTGCGATTGGCCGCAGCCTGTGCCCTCCATGGCGGCTGCGGCATGCACTGCATCCTGCAGTTTGCCGCAGCCTGTGCCCTCCATGGCGGCTGCGGCATGCATCGCCTCGTGCGATTGACAGGGGGGCACGGGCAAACTACAATTCGCGGCATGGAACTGGCCTTGGTTACGGGTACGGTCGTCTGTTCGGTCAAGGACGCCAACATGCCCGTGGAAAAACTGCTCCTGCTGCAGCCCCTGACGACCGCCCTGCAGGCGAAGGGTGACGAACTGGTCGCCACCGACGTGACGGGGGCGGGTGTGGGGGAAGTGGTGCTTTTCGCCAAGGGGTCGTCCGCGCGTCAGACCGCCGCGACGGAGAACAAGCCGGTGGACGGGCTGGTCATCGGCATCGTCGACGAGATGGAACTGCACGGAAAACTCGCCTTCCGCCGGGGACAGGACGAGCCGACACTGGCCGCCATCGACAGGCAGCTGGCGGGGAAAAAGTAATGCATCCCGCGAAAGTCATCGGGCGGGTGGTCTGCAGCCGCCAGTACGAGACGCTGCGCCACGAGAAACTGCTGGTGGTGCAGCCGACGGACTGGACCGGGGCGGCGAAGGGTGAACCGTTCATTGCCATCGACGCGGTCGGGGCGGGCGCGGACGAGTGGATCATGTACGTGCAGTCGCGCGAGGCGGCGTTCCCCTTCAAGAAGATGCCGCCGGTGGACGCGGCCATCGTCGCCATCATCGACGGTGTCGAGTTCAGGAAGGAACTGCTCTGATGTTCACCTGCCGGGTGGTCGGGACGGTCTGGGCGACGCGCAAGCACCGCGCGCTGGAAGGCAAGCGCATGCTGCTGGTGGCGCCCGTGGACGGCATCACCGGCAAGACGGTGGCCGACCCGATGATGGCGATCGCGGGTAAGATCGACGCGGGGATCGGCGACCTCGTGCTGGTGATCGACGAGGGGAGCTCGACCCGCTACATCCTCGGCGATGACCATGCCCCCATCCGCACCAACGTGGTCGGCGTGGTCGACGCGGTGAGCGAGGGCGCACACACGGTGCGCTACCACTGATGAAACTCGCGCGCGTTCTCGGCACGGTCATCTGCACGCACAAGGACCCGAACTTCACCGGCAAGAAACTGCTCGTCGTGCAGCCGGTGGATTCGCGCCTGGCGCCGGCGGGAAAGAAGGAAGTGTCGGTGGACACGGTGGACGCGGGCGAGGGTGACCTGGTGATGATCGTCAACGGGTCGTCGGCGCGGCGCACGGGGACCAGCCGCACGCATCCCTGCGACAGCGCGATCATCGCGATCATCGACAGCGTGCACGCGGACGGGAAACGGACCTACCTGAAGGCGGAGGACCGCACGTGAAACTGGCGAAGGTGACCGGGACGGTGGTGGTCAGCCGCAAGGACGACAACCTGCCGGGCGACCGGCTGCTCATCGTGCGCAACCTCGACCGCGCCATGCAACCGCAGGCGGGCGAATTCATCGTTATGGACACGGTCGACGCGGGCGAAGGCGACATCGTCCTTTACAGCACGGGGTCGTCGGCGCGCATGACGAAGACCATGTGGGAGAAGTGCGTCGACGGGACCATCGTCGGCATCGTGCAGCACGTGACGCGCGGCGACCAGACCGTCTACCGCACGTGACCCTTGCCGTCCGCTCCGCGTTCCATACCCCTCGCACCTGAAACCGCGCCGCCGGCTACGGGGCGCACACGACGCATCCTGCACATCGTCAATGCCCTGACCATTGGGGGAGCCGAGCAGACGCTCTGCGCTCTCGCGCGGCACCAGCGCGCGCAGGGACATGCCGTGCAGGTGCTGACGCTGGCGCGGCGCGGGGCGCTGGCGGACGGCCTCGCGGCTGACGGCATCGACATCAGGCACGTGCCGCTGACCGGCTGGTGGCAGGTGCATCGGCTGGCGGCAGTGGCGGACGCCATCAGCGTCTTTGCTCCCGACAGCATCCATACCCACCTGTTTGCCGCGTCACTGACCGCGGCTCTCGCGGCGCGCGGTGCGGGGTATGCCGGCAGGTTTGGCATCAGCATCTACGAGACGGGCTACTGGATGCGTTCGTGGCACCGGCTGGCGGAGCGGTTGTGCATCGTGACGCGCGCGGACACGGTTATCGCTGACAGCCCGGTGCTGACGGAGATGCTGGTTGCCCGCGGCTATGACCGTGCGCGTCTCCACGTGGTTTACCCGCTGGTCGCCCCGGCGTATGAGAAACTGCCGGCGCCGGCGGCGGACAATACCGCCGCGCTGCTGCCGGCGCGGCTCGACCCGGTGAAGGGGCATGACGTGCTGCTGGCGGCGCTGGCGCGGCACGGCAAGGAGTTGCCGCGGCTGACGGTGACCTGCGCGGGTGACGGGCCGCTGCGCGCAGCGCTCACGGCCCGGGCCCCGGCGGGCGTGCGCTGTGCCGGCGACTGCCCCGACCTGCCGGCACTGCTGCGTGAGCATGCCATCGTGGTGCTGCCGTCGCGCGAGGAGACGACGCCGCTGGTGCTGCTCGAGGCGATGGCAGCGGGGCGCGCCATCGTGGCGAGCGCGCTGCCGGGGATCATGGCCATCCTGCGCGACGGGGAAGAGGCGCTGCTGGTGCCGCCCGACGACGCGGACGCGCTGGCGGCGGCGTTGCGGCGCCTGCATGACGACGCGGCGCTGCGGGCGCGGCTGGGGGCGGCGGCGCGCGCGCGCTATGCCCGGGAATTCTCCGCAGCGGCACAGCTGCGGGCCCTGGAGGGTATTTATGGCGCGCACTGAACAGCGGCCGGGGGTGCTCATGGTCTGCTGGCATTTCCCGCCGGCCGGCGGCGCGGGCGTGCAGCGCTCGCTGCAGTTTGCGGCCAACCTCGCGCGGCAGGGCGTGCGCGTGGTCGTGCTGACGACGGACGGCGGACACCATTTTGCCGAGGACGCGTCGCTGCTGGCGGCGGTGCCGGCGGCGGTGCGGGTCGAGCGGGTGCGCGGGTTCGACCCGGAGGCGCTGGACGCGGTGCGGCAGCTGCGGGCGCGGCCCGTGAACACTCCGGACGCGGCGCGCGGCACGACGTGGCAGGTGCTGCGGTATCTGAAGCGCTTCCTCTCCGTACCCGACACGAAACTTGCCTGGCTGCCGGCGGCGGTGGCGCGCGGACGCGGCCTGCTGCAGGCGGAACACCTCGATACCATCTACACCACGGCGCCCCCGTACACGGCCCATCTCGTCGGCTGGCTGCTGCATGACCTGACCGGGAAACGCTGGCTCGCAGATTTCCGCGACCCGTGGGCGGACAGCCCGTACGCGACGTACGCGACGCCGCTGCACCGGTGGCTCGACCACCGCCTGGAACGCGCGGTAGTGCGGGCGGCGGACGCGGTGATCGGGGTGAACGCGGCAGTAACGGCGGGGCTGCAGCGCGTGGCGCATGACGACAGGAAGTGCCACACCATTTACAACGGCTACGTGGCGATGTCGTCGGCCCCGGCTGCGCGTGCGGACGGGCAGTTCACCATCGTGCATCTCGGCACGCTGTACGGCAAGCGCTCGGCAGCAAACTTTCTGCGCGCAGCGGGCGCGTTCCGGCGGCAGCGTCCGGCGGCGAACCTGCGCCTTGTCTTTGTCGGGCAGTTCGACACGGAGCAGGCGGCAGTGACGGAAGCGGCGGTGACGGAAGCGGGACTGGCGGACGCGGTGGAACGTACCGGGTTTCTGCCGCGCGCGGCGGCGCTGGCGCGGCTGCAGGCGGCGCACGCGGCGGTGCTCATCATTCACGGTGACGAGACCCCGGAAAAACTGTTCGACTACCTGCAGGCGGAACTGCCGGTGCTC
>CAZWUZ010000051.1:0-16008 GCA_964637655.1 uncultured bacterium
ACCTGCGGGTGAAACCTGGCGTTGGCAATTATACCCAGATGCGGAATCGCTGCGGCCGACATCCTGTCGTTGACGGCGGTCAGGCAGAGTGATATGCTAACCGTCACTATGTTCCGGTTCCCCCTGCGGGGCGCGCTTCCTTCTCGCGGCCACCTTACCATGCTGCGCATGGGCTCGGCCGCTCACAGTAGGATACGGTCAGCAGCGGGAAAATGGCGCGGAGGCAGGGATTGAATGTCCTATGGACTTCATTTTGCAATGTCGAATGTGATAGCGCGTCAGCACGCTGGCCTCCGCCGCTGTAGCAATCTCGCCCTCTACAGTCTCGCCCTGCAGTCGCGTTGTCCTCCCCCATTTCTCGCCGTCCTCTGGATAACCGATCTCTGCAACGCGCAATGCGCCATGTGCGGCATCTGGCGGACCAAGCCTAAGCGAAGTATTGAACCCGCACTCCTCGGCCGCACTATGCAGAACAGCCGGTATCTCCGGCAAGCGCCGATCTACGTCTTGACCGGCGGCGAGCCGCTGCTTCATCCGGCATTCAGCGAGATAACGACCTGCCTCGACGAGTATGCGCCGTACCAATTCCGCGCGGCGACGAACGGCATCGGCACGACGATTATTCAGCGTCGGATCGAGGAGGTGCTCCGCGACTGCTCGGCGCCCTTCAGCCTCAAGCTCTCCCTGGACACCTTGGACGCGACGCTCTTCGATCGAATCCGCGGCACGCGAGGCGGGCTTGCCCACTGGTTCGAGACTCTGGCCGTCCTGCGGGAGTTGCGCCGGGCGGCGCCACAGCGTCTCCTCCTGACGCTCGGCGTCACGGTGATGCACGAGAATATCGGCGAACTCGATCGACTGCTCGATTTCGCCATCGAGCATGACCTCGATTTCTTCTTCAAACCGGTGCAAGCCGCCATCACACTTCACTATCCTGAGATCGAATGTGGTGTCGCTCTGACTCAAGACGATTGGCGGCGCTATAACGAATTCCTGATCCGAATGAAGAATTACTACATGACGCACGGCCTGATTGCGCGAAAGCTCTACCTCGCCTATCTCGAGGTCATGGAAGGACTCTACGCCGGCCGGCCCTATCCCTATGATCCCGGCTTTCATTCGAGCGTGCATATTGATCCGGCCGGCAACGTCTTCACTGACATGGCCCTGCAGCAGGTGCGGGGCAATATAGCCGACCGGGACTTCGACGAGCTCTGGCAAGAGCTGAACGCGGACTATCGGGGATCGCACAACCAGGCGGTCGCGGCCGATCAAATCAATCTTTGCACCGGTGATATCGTGCCGGACTTGATCTGCAGTCGACTGCGTCTGCGACGATAACTACCGCGGCCGTGCCGCCGGATTTACGAAGCGAACCACCTCGACCGAAGCGCCATACTGCGGCGCCGGCACGACGATCGTATCCGTGGCAATACAGTTTCGTCGAAGATGGTTTTGCAGAAACCGTCCGGATCGAAGAAGTCCATGTTGGTCGGGATGACCCAGCATGCTTCGACATCAGCCAGGCGTGCCTTCCACTCCGCGAATTTTCTCGCCGCGATCCGCACGTATAGCAGTATCCCTCTGTCCACAAAGTTATTGGACCACCGCCGCTGGCGGGCGGCAACGGATATTTTGCTGACGGGCGGCATAGCGGAAAAATCTCCCGGTCCGTGCCGTGCTGTGGTATAATTGCACGGTAAGGATCGGGAGGCAGTCAGCAGGAGCGGAGGCGGAAGGGCTGAGCGCTCTTCCTGAATGGACCTGACATGCGGAAACTGACACTGGCTATCGGACTGACGCTGCTGCTTGCGGTGGTGATGCTTGCCTCCGACTGGTATAACCGGAAAGCAGCGCCGCCACCGGCAACGCAGAAACGGCTCGCCATCGCGCAGTTCGCCCCGGAGGAGGGGTCGGCGGCGGCCGAGCGCGGTCTGCTTGCCGCGCTGGCGGAACAGGGGTGGCGCGAAGGCGACAACCTCATGGTGACGCGCAAGGATGTCAACGCCATCATGAGCGCCATCCCGCCGCTGTTGCAGTCGCTCGACAGCGAGCGCTACGATGTGCTTGTCACCTTCACCACGCCGATGCTCAACGCCGCCTGCCGGGCGGTGCAGCACACGCCCATGGTTTTCGCCTACGTGACGGATGGCATTGCCGCAGGTGCGGGGCGCACGGATACCGACCACCTGCCGCATCTCACCGGGGTGTCGTCGTTCGACCCGGTGCCGGAGACGCTCGACCTGCTCCAGCGGCTCCTGCCGCGCGCGCGCCGGGTCGGCCTGCTGTACAATGCGGCGGATATCGCCGCGATGCGGGTGCTGACGGCGGCGGAACAGGAATGCACGCGGCGCGGTCTGGTGCCGGTTACGCTCGCGGTCGCGTCGACCAACGAGGTGCAGCAGGCGGCCCAGGGGCTGGTGGCGCGGGGTATTGATGTGCAGTGGTTCTTTACCGACAACACCGTCATTCAGGCGGCGCCCGCGGTCATGGAGACCATGCGCCGCGCGGATATCCCGGTCATCGTCAACGAACCGTCGCTGTCCGACGGCAGCATCGCCTGTGTCGGGGTTGGCTGGGAGGGGGTGGGGCGGCGCGCCGGCCTGCTCGCGGCGCGTATCCTCGCCGGCGAATCACCGTCAGCCATCCCGCTGCAGCGGTATGTCAGTGTATCGGTGGCGCTGCATGCGGCTCATCTGGCGCGTTTCGGGATAGCGGCGGATACCGGCGCGTGAGCGGCTTTGCGGCGCTGGTGCAGGCGCGGCGCAGCGTGCGCGCCTGCCGTCCTGACCCGGTGTCGCGCGACCTGCTCGATGCCTGCTGCGACGCGGCGCGCTTTGCCCCGTCCGCCTGCAACAGCCAGCCCTGGCGTTTCGTCATCGCGGATGATGCTGCGACGGTGGCGGCGCTGGCGGCGGCGGCGCGCGGCCCGCACGGCAGCGCGCTCAACGCGTTTGCGGTGCAGGCCCCGGTTATCGTCGCGGTCTGCGCGGAACAGGCCGCGCTCATCCCCCGCCTTGGCGGCTGGCTGCGCGGTACTGACTACGCCCTGATGGATTGCGCGGTCGCGGCGGAGCATTTCTGCCTGCGCGCGGCGGAGGCGGGACTGGGGACCTGCCTGCTCGGCTGGTTCAGCGAGCGCCGGGTGCGGCGCCTGCTCGGTCTGCCGCGACGGCAGCGGGTGGTGCTGCTCATCACCTGCGGCTGGCCGGCGGATGAAGCGCCCGCGACAAAGCTGCGCCTGCCGCTTGCTGCCATCCGCCGCTACCACAGTTGCTATCCTGACGGTAACTGACGCGGGCTGAAGCCCGCTGCTACCACGGCACACCGGCTGTCGGAATCATAGGCAATAGGCAACTATTCACCCTCATCCAACCTTCCCCCTCAGAGAGGGGGAAGATCAAACACCCTCTCCCGCCTTTGGCGGGAGAGGGAAGGGTGAGGGTGGCTGAACAGTTGCGGTAAAAGGCAAGCGGCAACTGACGCGGGCTGAAGCCCGCTGCTACCACGGCAAAGGATAATACCCTCGGCAGAACCGTTTGCGGTCAGGGTTTGCGGAAGGCGAGGAGCAGGTATTCGGGGAGTTCGGGCGGGTGCGGCGGCAGCGCGCTCAGCAGGTCAAGCCAGCCGAGGTTGTGCGCGCGCGTGCGGTAGTCATCGGCGCTGCGCAGGTAATAGGGCAAGCGCGTCTCCTGCAGCAGCAGTGTCCCCTGTTGCGGCGGCGGGAGGGTGGCGGTGAGGCCGGCAAAGCGGTCGTTACGCCGCGCCCGGTCGAGGACAAACGGCGGATGCTGCACGACGATGACGCAGACCCCGCCGCGCGCCAGCAGCCGGTCGCACGTTTGCAGCAGGGCGCCCGCATCGGCGATAAACGGCAGCAGCATGACCGCGGTGATGATGTCGAATTCGCCGGCCGGCGGCAGGTCGCTGACCAGTTGCACTTCGGCGGGGAGTTGCGCACGGGCACGCGCGAGCATCGCACTTGACGTGTCGCAGCCACTGACGCGGCAGCCGCGCGCGTGCAGTTCGCCGCAGAGCGCGCCGGTGCCGCAGCCGATATCGAGCGCGTCGCGCCCCTTCAATTCGGGAAAGACAAGGTGCAGAGCCGCGAGCAGCGGCGGCAGCAGAACTGCCGGGCTGTCAGCGTCAGGCGCGCCGGCCAGCGCATCCCACGGACTGCTGTCGCGGCGGAAGGTACAGGCGGCAGGGCGCGAACTGCGCCGGGTCGCGTCGCTGCCTTCCGGCATGCGGGTCAGCGGGCGGCAGTATCGGCGGCCGGCGTCGCGGCCGGCGCCGGCGCGGCGGCGGTGTCGGCGGCCGGAACAACGGCAGTGGTGTCGGTGACGGCCTGCTCATAGACCACGCGACTGGCGGTCAGCGCCGATTCCTCGGTCTGAATGCCGCCGGCAATGGTCGCGGTCATGAAGCAGGCGAGGCAGCCGGCGATCATTGCGCGCAGCCCGATCTTCGCGAGGTCGGAACGCCGTTCCGGGCAGAGCGCGCTGATGCCGCCGATCTGGATGCCGATCGAGGAGAAGTTGGAGAAGCCGCAGAGTGCGTAGATGGCGATGATGGTCGAACGCGGCGACAGCTTGTCGAGCATCGTCGACAGGTCGAGGTAGGCGACGAACTCGTTGATGACGGTCTTGGTCGCCATCAGTTCGCCCACCAGTCGCATATCCTCGCTGCGTACGCCCATGATCCACGCCAGCGGGGCGAAACAGTAGCCGAAGAGGAGTTTCAGCGGCGACGGGGCGGTGGCTACCTCGGCGCAGAAACCGCAGACGGAACTGAGCGGCGTGAAGATGAGCGCGACGACCTTGTCGCCGAGCGCGATCAGCGCGATGAAGGCGATGAGCATGGCGCCGACGTTCATGGCGAGATGCAGCCCCTCGGTGGTGCCGCGCGAGGCGGCGTCGATGACGTTGGCGTCGATTTTCGGGATGTCGGTGTGCGTGCCGTCACGTGTCACCGGCACGTCGTCCTCGGGGCAGATCAGCTTGGCGAAGACCAGCGCGGCGGGAGCCGACATCACCGACGCCGCCATCAGGTGCCCGGCGATGGTCGGGAATTTGTCCATGAGGAACCCGACATACGCGGCCATGACGCCGCCCGCGACCGTGGCGAAGCCGCCGGTCATGATGCAGAAGAGTTCCGAACGCGTCATCTTCGCCAAATAGGGGCGGATGATCAGCGGGGCCTCGGTCTGTCCGACGAAGATGTTGGCGGAGGCGGAGAGTGTCTCGGCGCCCGACGTCTTCAGGGTTTTCTGCATCACCCAGGCGAACATCTTGACCACCTTCTGCATCACCCCGAGGTGATAGAGCACCGCCATGAAGGCGGCGAAGAAGATGATGGTCGGGAGCACGGAGAAGGCGAAGAAGGAACCGACATTGGCCATGCTGCTGACGCTGGACGGCAGGAATTCCGTCATCGGCGCGAATGGCGACTCCATGCCGCATTTCGGCACACCGACCGGTACGTTGTTGTTGACGAGATTGCCGAAGACGAAAGAGGCGCCCGCCTTGGCGAAGCCAAGCAGCGCGACGATGACGTCGTTGACCGCGAAGAAGAAGGCCTTGCCTGCCTCGGTCTTGAGCACGAGGAAGGCGAAGACGAGCTGCAGCAAAGTGCCGCCGATGACCACCCGCCAGGCGATATTCTTGCGGTTGAGCGACAGGCACCAGCCGATGAAGAGCAGCACCAGCATGCCGAGAAACGAGCGGAGCATCAGATCCATGGGGTGGAATCCTTTCCTCTGCAACAGGATGGGCTGATGGTAGCACGCGCGCACGGGCAGCGTCAAGCGCGGTATGCTATACTCAACGCTGCTGTTCAGTCGCCCACGCATCTTGCAGAGTGACCCTTCCCGCGCCCGCCGCAGGCGGGAGCGGGTGGTTGCCTTCCCCCTCGGCGAGGGGGAAAGCTGGATGAGGGTGAACAGTTGCTGCCCGCGCTCGGAGGATGGCTGATGGCACGCGTGCTGTACCTGACGTATTGTTCACGGCGCAAGCGCCGGACACCGGAACGGCTCCCCGCACTGCAGCGCTACCGTTCGGCGCGTATCGGTGCGGTGGCGCGCGCGGCGGAGCGCGACGGTTGCGGCTTCCGCATCTTTTCGGGGAAGTACGGCCTGCTGCGCGCCACGCAACCCATCCCCTACTACGACCACCTGCTGCAGCCGGACGAGGTGCCGGCGATGACGCGGCGCCTCGCGGCCGGCCTGCGCGGATATACCGCCATCGTTTTCTGGTATGCACCGGGCGATTACCTGACCCCGTACCGCGCGGCGCTGCGCACTGCCGCGCGGCAGGCAGGGGTGCCGCTGCGCTGCCGCGCGCGCCGCACCTGGCGCTGATATGCTCCCCCCGCTGCAGTACGACGTCATTCTCGCCGGCTACTGTATTGCGCTGACCGCCTTTGCTGCGGTTGCCCTGCTCGTCTCCCGCTCGAGCGAGGTGCGCTTCCCGTGGGCCTGGCTGAGCGGCTTCGCCGCGGCGCACGCGGCGAGTGTCGGACTGCACCTGCTCGGGTTCGCGATGATCCACCCGCTGCTCGCCGCCGGCCGCCTGCTGCTGCTCATCGCCTCGTTCATGCTGCTGCTCGAATTCACCCGCCGCGCCACGGCCGCGCTGGGGGGCGCCACCTTCGGACCCTGGGTGCATCTGCTGCCGCTGCTCCCCGGGTTGAGCGGTGCCTTTGGCGGCGAGCGCCCGTTGCTCACCACGGTTACGCTGATTACCGGGTGGAGTGGTATCGCCTGGGTGGTGCTGGTCGTGCTGCGCGTCTGGCGCATTGCCGCGCCCCGCCAGCAGCTGCTGCTCTTTGCCGTGCTCTCGGTGCTCGGCTTCTTCGGGCTGACGATGACCGCGCAGATGCTCGCGGTCCCCGGCCCCGCCGGCGTCTTTGCCGCCATGCTTGCCGATCTGCTTCCTCTGCCCGCACTGCGCACCCCCGAATTCTTCATGGCGGTGCTCTGGCTCTGGGCAGCGGCGGCGCTCTGGATCCAGGCGCATGCCGGGCAGCGCCCGATGCGCCTCGTCCCCTTCGGGCTGCTGCCGCTGCTGCTGGTCGTCATGGTCGGCGGCTGGCTGGCGGCGGAGCAGACGGAACAGTACGGGCGCCAGCTCAACGAGGAATTTCTGGTCGCGCGCACGCGCACCGCGGCCGCCGGACTGGCGCGCGACCTTACCGGTCGCCTGCACGGGGTGGCGGCTGACCTGCGCAATCCCGCGTTCTGGGAACTCTTCGCGCAACTCAACCATATCCGGGAGGTCAATCCCGACGTGCGCGACGCCTACCTGCTCGGCGCGCGCGACGGGGAAATACTCTTCGTCGTCGATCCCGACACCACCATCTACACGCCTGACGACGAGGCACTGGTGGTGCCCGGTACGGTCTATGATGAAGCGTCGCCGGAGATGGCCGCGGTCTTTCGCACGGGCGAGGCGCTGGTTGAAGGGCCGCTCCCCGACCGCTGGGGGGTCTGGGTAACCGGGGTGGCGCCGGTGTCGGAAGCCGGGGCATCGCTGCCGCTGGCACTGGCGATGGACATCGATGCGCGCGACTGGCTGCGCACGCTCGGGCAGTACCGCATGTTCGCGGTGGTCACCGCCATGGTGCTGGCACTCTTCCTTATCGCCTCGTTCACCATCTTCGCCGTCTCGCGCGAATCAACCGACCGGGTGGCCGCTTCCGAATCGCGCTTCCGGGTCATGTTCGAGAACGCCCCCGAGGCGATCATCATCTACAGCGCGGTTACCGGGCGCATCCTGCGGGCCAATCCCTTCGCACTGCAGTGGCTCGGCTACTCGCTGACGGAGATTACCGCGCTGACGCTTCCGGCTATCGAGACGGCGGGTCGCGAGAGCGTGCGTGCGGTGCTGCGCACCGGCATGGTCTTCGCCCGCGAGGCGCGCTATCGGCGCAAGGACGGCACCCTCGTCGATGTCGAGGTGACGCGTGGCGGCATCCGCTACCAGGGGGAAAACTGCCATCTGGCGTTCGTCCGCGACGTCACCGAGCGGCGGCAGGCGGAGGAGCGGGTGCGGCAGAGCGAGGCACGCTACCGCGCCATCGTCGAAGACCAGACCGAGTTCATCGTGCGCCTGCTGCCTGACGGCACGCTCACGTTTGTCAACGACGCCTATTGCCGCCATGCCGGGCGCTTGCCGGCGGCACTGGTCGGCAGCGACTTCCTCACGCGCGCTGACGCGGAACTGCGCGACCGCCTCGCGCTGCTCGCGCCCGAACAGCCGCTGGTGACCGCGGAGTTCCGCCTCACCGGCGGTGACGGGGAACGCTGGGAGGAATGGACGTTCCGCGCCATCGCCGCGCCCGACAGCGGCAGCGCGGAACTGCAGGCGGTGGGGCGTGACATCACCGCGCAGCGGCGCGCGGAGGAGGAACTGCGCGCGGCCAAGGCGGAGGCCGAGGCGGCCACCCGCGCCAAGAGCGACTTCCTCGCCAACATGAGCCACGAGATTCGCACCCCGTTGAACGCGGTGATCGGCATGACCGGGCTGCTGCTCGGCACGCGGCTCGATGCGGAGCAGCGCGACTATGTCGAGACGGTGCGCGTCAGCGGCGACGCGCTGCTCGGAGTAATCAACGACATCCTCGATTTTTCCAAGATCGAGGCGGGACGGCTCGAACTCGAACAGGCGCCGTTCGACCTGCGCGACTGCCTCGAGGACGCGCTCGATCTGGTCGCAGTACGCGCGGCGGAGAAGGGGCTGGCGCTGGTGGCGCATTTCGACCCGTCGCTCCCGGCCGGGCTGACGGGCGATCTCGTGCGCCTGCGGCAGGTGCTGGTCAACCTGCTGACCAACGCGGTCAAGTTCACCGCGGCGGGTGAAGTGGAACTGACCGCCTACGCGGAGGTCACTGACGGGACCGCCACGGTCACCTTCGCGGTGCGCGATACCGGCATCGGCATTCCCGCGGAGGCGCAGGCGAAACTTTTCACCTCGTTCACCCAGGCGGATACCTCGACCACGCGCAAGTTCGGCGGTACCGGCCTCGGGCTGGCCATCTGCCGCCGGCTGGTCGGTCTGATGGGCGGGCAGATTGCTGTCACCAGCACCCCGGGACAGGGGAGCACCTTCACCTTTGCCGTTGCCGCGCCGGTGGCGCCGGGGCATGCGCGTTCCGCTGAAACGGCAGCCCATGCGGCACTCGCGGGCTGCGCAGTGGCGCTCTCTGATGACAACGCCGCCAGTCGCCGCGTGCTGTACGACCTGCTGCGCACTGCCGGGTGCCGCGTGACTGACTGGGACGGATGTTCCCGCCCGGAGGCGACACTGGCGGTCGCGGCCTTCAGCAGCGTCGGCGCCGCTGCCCGCGCGCAGGCCGCCTGCGCCGCCTGCGGCCCGGTACCCTGCCTGCTGCTGGTACCCCTCGGCGAGCGCCCGTCCGGCGGCTGCGGCGGCTGCGGCATCATCGCCCGCCCCGCCCGTCGTGAGCAGCTGCTCACCACGCTGGCCGCACTGCGTACCGGCAGCTGCCTGCAGGATGCCGCATCGGCCCCGGCGTCAGCGACCGCGCTCGCGCAGCGCTGCCCGCTGCGTATTCTCGTGGCCGAGGATAATGCCATCAACCGCAAGGTCATCCGCCTGCTGCTCGAACAGAGCGGCTATCATCCCGATATCGTCGAGGACGGGGCGCAGGCGGTGACAGCGGTGCTGGCCGGCGACTACGACGTGGTGCTCATGGATGCGCAGATGCCGGTGCTCGACGGATTGTCGGCCACGTGCCGTATCCGCGCGGAGAAGACGGGCCGCCAGCCGCGCATCGTCGCGGTGACGGCCGGCGTGGCGGAGGAGGAGAAGCGCGCCTGCCGCGAGGCGGGGATGGACGACTATCTCCCCAAGCCGATCCAGGCGGCGGCGTTGCACGAACTGCTCGAACGGCTCGCCCGGCAGGTGGCGCCGGCGGCAGCCGCCGCGCCGGCCGCGCTCCCCCCGCCGCCGTTCGCTGCCGACGGTGACTACGACCCGGCTGCGCTCGCGCAGATGACCGACGTCGGGCCGGACGGCGTGGCGGTGGCGCTCGAACTGCTCGGCATGTTCGCGGCCGACACGCCGGCGGCACTGGCTGAACTTGCCGGGTTGCTGGCGCGCGGCGAGGCCGACGCGGTGCGCAAGGCGGCGCATGCGCTCAAGGGCGCCTGCGGGGTCATCGGGGCACCGGCACTCTGGCAGGCGGCACAGCGCGTCGAGTTTGCCGGCAAAGCAGGCGACCTTGCTGCCGCGGCAACCGCGCTGGCGGAACTGCGCGCCGCGTGGGAGCGTTTTCAGCCCGTGCTCAGCAGCGAGCAGCAGCGCCTGCAGCAGCTGTGAACGCGCCGCGCGCGGCGGTGGTCGCCGCGGCACTGCTGACCACGGGACTCGCGCTGTGGTGGATCAGCGACGGGGCCGGTTCCACCGCAGCACTGGTACGCCTCCAGCCCGATGACGCCTATTACTACTTTCTGACCGCGCAGCATATCCGCGTCGACGGGATGTCCGCCTTCGACGGCAGTGCCCCCACCAACGGCTATCATCCGCTCTGGATGGCCTGCTGCGTGCTCTTCGCGCTGACGCCCGTGCGCGCCATGCTGCTCGGCTGGCTGCTGACGCTCGCGGCCGCCTCGTACCTCTGGCGCCTGCTGCGCCAGTGGATGGCACCGCCGGCCGCCGCGGCCGGCGTGGCGCTCTTCCTGCTCAATGCGCGCATCATCATGAACGCGCTCAACGGGCTGGAGACCGCGATGCACACGCTGCTCTTTGTCGCGGCGGTGCTGGCGGTGTGGCGGGCGGCAGGGCAGCCGTCGCGCGGTCGCGCCGCCGCTGCCGGGATCGCCATCGCACTGCTCTGGCTGTCGCGCACCGACGCGGCGTTTTACTGCCTCGCGCTGCTGGCGTGGTTCTGCTGGCAGGCGCCCGCGCTGCGTGCACGTGTCGTCGCGCTGGGTGCCGGCCTCCTCCCGCTCCCGCTGCTCTGGCTCGGGTGGAACCTGCACGCGTTCGGCAGCATCGTGCAGACGAGCGGCAGCGCCATCCCGTTCGTGCTGCGCGAGGGAGGGCTGCTGGCGGCAACTCCGGGCGCAGAATGGCGGTATGGCATCGGCAAACTTGCCGCGTGGCTGACCGATGGCGTCGGTTTTGCCACCGGCTGGCCCCCGGTGTTTTTCTGGGTGTCGCTCGGCGGCGCGCTGGTGCTGCTCGCCCGCAGCGGTGACGCGTTGCGTCCGCTGCGCCGCCTGCTCGTGCTGCTCTGGGGCGCGGCCGCGTTGCTTGTGCTTGTCCATACCCTCGTGCGCTGGCACCCGACACACTGGTATTTCCCGTCGCTGATCGTGCTGCACCTGCTGACGCTGACCCTCGCGCTGCGGCGCGTGCCGCCTGCCGCCGCGCGCCTGCTGCCGCTGCTGCTGGTGGTGCTGCTGCTCTGGCAGGGCGTGCAACTGTACGCGTGGCGGGCGGGGGATTACCCGTGGCAGACGGAACTGCTGGGCGCGGCGCAGTGGCTGCGTGTGCATACGCCGCCGGACGCCATCGTCGGGGCGTTCGACAGCGGCATCCTCGGCTGGTACAGCGGGCGCACGGTGGTCAATCTCGATGGCGTGATCAACAACGAGGCGGCAACCGCCATCCGCGCGCGGTCGCTCTTCGCGTATATGCGGCAGCGCAAAGTGCAGTGGTATGCCGACCATGACCCGTACATGCGGCAGTTGTTCGCCCCGTTCGGCGGCGACCCGTGCGGCATGACCTACCGCGAGATGGCGGTCATCGACCATCCGGGGGTGGCGCTCAACGGCTGCCCGGTAAAGGTCTTCGCGCTCACCTGGCCGCAGTAAATTCGTATCTTTTTTTTTCACTGACCAGCATGAACAGCGCACAACGTTCACCGCGGAGCACACAGAGCACACGGAGCGGTTGCGGTATGCCAGTGGTGCCGCACTCTCCGCGCGGGAGAGACACACAGGGCAGCGGCTGAACAGTACCTGAAAAGATACAATTTCCGCAACTATTCACCCTCATCCAACCTTCCCCCTCGCAGAGGGGGAAGGCAAACACCCTCTCCCGCCCGCGGCGGGAGAGGGCAGGGTGGCCCACAGGGTCGCTCTGCAAGATGCGTGGGTGGCTGAATAATTACCAATTTTCCATTTGGCAGCAGGCATCCAATATGTTATATTCCCCGACTATGGAGATGATGCGGCAGAAACTGTTCGTGGCGTTCGCTCTGGTGCTGGCGGTGTTCTGCACCGGGGTGGCGGGCTACCGGCTGATCGAAGGGTGGTCGCTGCTCGACGCGGTCTACATGACGGTGATCACGCTCGGCAGCGTCGGCTACGGCGAGACCAACCCTTTGCACCCGGCCGGGCGGGTCTTTACCATCGTGCTGATCGGCATGGGGATGAGCGTCTACGTTTATGCCCTGACGACGATCACCGCCTTTTTCGTCGAAGGGGAACTCGGGGGCGTGCTGCGGAGGAAACGGATGCAGAAGAAACTCGCGAAACTTGCCGGGCATTACCTCGTCTGCGGCAGCGGGGCGGTGGCGCGGCATATCGCCGCGGAACTGGCGCAGACCGGGCGCCCGTTCGTCTTCATCGACAGCGACGCGGCATCGCTGCAGCTGGCACAGGCGGAGTTTGCCGATGCCCCCTGGCTGCAGGGGAATCCCGCGGACGACGAAACGCTGCAGACGGCGGGCATCGACCGCGCCGCGGGCGTGGTGGTGGCGCTCGACACCGACAAGGACAACGTCTTTGTTGTCATCACCGCACGCAGTCTGCACCCGCAGGTGCGCATCGTTACCGCGGCGCACGGCACGCACGCGCATGCCAAGTTGCGGCGCGCGGGGGCGGACGCGGTCGTGTCGACCGAGGCGATCGGCGGCCTGCGCATGGCCTCGGAACTGGTGCGCCCCACCGTGGTCTCGTTTCTCGACCAGATGCTCCGCTCGTCGGATGCGCCGGTGCGGTTCGAGGAAATCGCCGTCAGCGACTGCCGCGCGCTGGCAGGCAAAAAGCTGCGCGAGGCGGACATCAACCGCCGCACCGGCCTGATTGTCATCGCCATCCGCGACGCGCTGGCCGGTTGCTTCATCCATAACCCGCCGGCAGACCACTGCCTGCGGGAACAGGATGTGATGATTGTGCTCGGGGACAGCCGGCAGCTCGCCGCGCTGCGGGAACTGTAGCATGACGCGGGCGAAGAAGGGGAAACGCCGCGCGCCGGAGGGGGCTGACCTGCCGGCTGCCGGGTCGGCTCCGTCCATGCCGCTGACGGGCTCCGCCCCCTGGTCACCCGTGCCCGTGACGCCGGAAACCACCGTTGCCTCGTTGCTCAAGATGCTGCGCCGCGCCCTGTGGGGGGCGATGGTGCGCAATGCGCTGGTGACGCTCTTTGCCTGCGGCTGCATCGCGCTGCTCGCGGTCATCATGCTCGAGCGCGAACAGCACCGGCAGCAGCTGCGCGAGGTTGAACTGCGGCGTGATTTCTACGAGCAGAAACTGCGCCGCGCGGTGCAGGACCAGGCTGAGGCGCATCGCTACGACGGGTACTATCTTTCCGTCGACCTTGAGAATGACGAACTGCGCATCATGCGCAACGGTGACGTCATCCGCCGCGCCATCTGCGCGCACGGGGCGGGACGCGTGCAGCGCGCCGGCCGCTGGTTCGATTTTTCCACCCCCGTCGGGCGCCGCACGGTGCTGCGCAAGGAGACCGACCCGGTCTGGATCCGTCCCGACTGGGCGTGGCATGAACAGGGGGAGACGCTGCCGCAGAACCTCACGCTGGCGCAGCGCGAGGTGCGCGGCATACTCGGCAAGTACCGCCTGCAGACGGGCGACGGCTACGATATTCACGGGACCAATGGCGGGGTGCGCCCGGGCGACTACTCGCACGGCTGCATCCGACTCAACGACGACGACCTCGAAGAGGTGCACAAACTGATCAGGGTCGGGGCGCCGGTCTACATCTACTGAAACAGGACGTACGGGGAGGGGACGTACCATGAGTGCTCACAAGTCGAAACTGCGGACCGCGCTGGAGTACGGCATCGCCGGCGGGCTCTTCATCCTGCTGCTGGCGTGGATGGCCGGCGTGTTCCATGACAAGGTCGGGGCGGACGCCCCGGTGCCCGCCCCGCCGCCGGTCACCGGCGCGCGTCTCACCGTGACGGCGGAAACGCTGGCGGCGACGAGCGAACTGGCCGGTACCGTCGAACCCTACCAGCAGGCTGACCTGATGGCCAAGGTCAGCGGCACGGTGCAGGTGCTCAACGTGCGCGAGGGCGCGCGCGTCAGTGCCGGGCAGGTGCTCGCCGTCATCGAGTCGCCCGAACTGCAGGCGCAGGTGCTGCAGGCGAGCGGGGGCGTGCAGGCCTCGGCGGCGCGTATCGCGCAGGCGCAGCGCGACCTCGCCCGCTACGAGAACCTCTACCGCGAGGGGGTCATCTCGCAGCAGGAACTCGAACGGGTACGCACTGAGTTCGCCCTGTCGCGCGCCTCGGAGACGAGCGCGGCCGGTGCGGTCAACGCGGCGCAGGCGTTCGCTGACTACCGCTACGTGCGCGCGCCGTTCAGCGGACTCGTCGCCCGCCGCCACGTCGATCCGGGCGCCCTGGTCGGGCCCGGCCAGCCCATCCTCACCATCCATGACCCGTCACGCTGGCGGTTCGTGGTCGCGCTGCGCGCGCGTGAATTGGGAACGCTCGCCATTGGCGACACGCTGACGGTCATGCTCGATGAAACGGGTGAAACACTGGCCGGGAAAGTGGCGGAAATCACCCCGGCGTTCGACGCGGCCAGCCGCAGCGCCACGGTCAAACTCGACCTGCCGTCGCGCCCGAACCTGCGCGCCGGGCTCTTCGGGCGGGTGCGTTATGCCGCCGGCGACCGGCAGGTGCTTGCCCTCCCGGCTGACGCGGTGCGCCGCGCCGGCACCCTCGCGTTTGTCCGCGTGGCTGTGCGGGTTGGTGACGGTGAAACCGCGGAAACGCGCTACGTGCGGCTTGGCGCAACACTGCCGGACGGGCGTTGCGAGGTGCTTTCCGGGGTGCAGCCGGGGGACATCGTGCTGACCGGTGCGGAGGCGCGGTGACATGCGGCACGAAACGCCCGACGAACTGAAAAACGCTCCGACCGGCTGGACCGCCGACATCGTCAAGGTCTTCCTGACCTCGAAGATGTCGGTCCTGCTCATCATCGCCTCGCTGGTGGCGGGCGCCTTCGCGCTGCTCTTCACGCCGCGCGAGGAGGATCCGCAGATCATCGTCCCGGTCATCGACGTCGCGGTTGCCATGCCCGGCGCCTCGGTACAGGAGATCGAGCGGCTCGCTGCCACCCCGCTGGAAACCATCCTCAAGGAGATACCCGGGGTGGAAAACGTCTACACCATGGCGCGTCCCGGGTCGCTGCTCGCCACCGTCCGCTTCTACGTCGGGCAGGACCGCGAGCAGTCGCTGACCAAGGTCTTCACTGCGCTCGAGGCGAACCGCCACCGCGTCCCGCCGGGACTGCCGATGTGGCAGGTGACGCCCGTCGATATCGACGATGTCCCCATCCTCTCGCTGACCCTCTACGCGCGTGATCTGGCGGCGTCCGACCTGCGCCGCATCGCGCTCGAACTGCAGCAGGATGTTCACCAGCTGCCCGATATCGGGAAGACCGCGGTGGTCGGTGGCGAGCGGCGCGAAGTGCGCCTGACGCTTGACCCCGCCCGCCTCGCGGCACATCACCTGACACCGCTCGACATCGCGCAGCGCCTGCCGGCGGCCAACCTCAACCTGCCGGGCGACCGCCTCGTCAGCGGGCGGGAAACGGCGGTCTATGCCGGGCCGTTCCTGCGCCGCGCCGACGACCTGCGCCGCCTCGTGGTGGCGGTCAATGACGGCAAGCCCGTCTACCTCGAAGACGTGGCGGACATCACTGACGGCATCGAGGAACCGCTCACCTATACCCGCATCGGGTTCGGGCCCGGCGCGCCGGCGGAGGTGCGCGGCGACGGCAGTGAA
>CAZWUZ010000052.1:0-15889 GCA_964637655.1 uncultured bacterium
AGGGGGAAGGCAACCACCCTCTCCCGCCGCGGCGGGAGAGGGAAGGGTGGCCCACAGGGTCGCTCTGCAAGATGCGTGGGTGGCTGAATTGTTGCGAAAAAACAGGAAATGGAGACGCTCATGAAAATGATGACGGTGCTGCTGGTGATGCTGGTCTGCTGTGCTATGCCGGTGCAGGGAAACGATTCGGCGATGAACGACGGGGCGTACGGCCCGGAGCCGATGGGCTGGCGCGCGGGCGCGGAGAGCGTGATTCGCATGGAGGCGGAACATCTCACTATCGATTTCCACCGCGAGTATTCCGATGTGCGCGTGGTCTTTACCTTCCGCAACACGGGTCGGACAACGGCGAAGCAGCTGCTCGGTTTTCCCGACCTGTCGGCAGCCATCACGGAAGCGGAACAGCTGAAAAGCGAGGTGGCTGATTACCTGAACCTGTCGGGGCCGATGCAGGATGTGCAGACCATCGTCAACGGCGAGTGGGTCGGCACGGAGCGGCAGGTCGGGTATATCGCGTCGTACTGGAGTGACACCGCGTGGTCGCCGGGAACGCCGGAGAACGGTGTCCCGATGGTCTGGTGGACGGCCTGGGTCGATTTTCCCGCCGGTGAGCCGGTGACGGTGGAGCGGCGCTACCGCGTGCGCAACGGCATCCAGGCGGGCGGACCGAACTGGTTCGAGTACATCACGCGCACGGGCGCGGCGTGGCAGGGAACCATCGGGCTGCTGACGGCGGACATTTACCTGCATGACGGGCTGACCAGCGACGACATCCAGTGGACGGACAACTGGGACGATACCGCGACGCGCACGCCGGCGCGCGGCAGCGGCTGGGAGATCATCACGCCGACGCTGCTGCGGCTGCAGTGGCGCGACTTCGAGCCGGCGCTGCAGGAGGACCGCACGCAGTTCAAGGTGATGACGCGTTACATCCCCTGGGATAACCGCGAAGGCCACCTGCTGTACGGGGCGCGCACGGGGGGTGACTGGCGCTGGCATGAACTGCTGGCGGACACGACGTTCAACCGCAACTGCCGCGACGCGCAGGGGCGTACGGCGCTGTATCTGGCGGTTGATAACCGGCAGGTGCAGAACGTGCGCGACCTGCTGGCCGTGGGAGTGAATGTGAACCTCGCGGACCGCGACGGACGGACGCCGCTGATGCTGGCGGCGATACAGGGTGAGGCGACGCTGGTACGCGAACTGCTCGCGCGCGGGGCGCGGGCGGCCATGCGGGACCGCAACGGGAAAACCGCGCGCGACTACGCGCTGCTGCTTGGCCGCGAGGCGGTGCTGCGCCTGCTGCCGCGGCGTTGACGCGCCCGCGGCGTACTGCTACGATTGACTGACTACGCGGCTGCTGCCGCCCGGAGGCACCCATGTTCGGTATCAGGTTCGTCAAGTTCCAGCCCACCACTTACGTGCTGCGCTACTGGAACGGCAAACTGACGGCGCAGGGGGCGGGGCTGTCGTTCTTCTACTACGCGCCGATGACCTCGCTGGTCGCAGTGCCCGTCAGCAGCGTCGAGGCCCCGTTCATCTTCGAGGAGGTGGCGGCCGATTTCCAGGGGGTCACCATCCAGGGGCAGGTGACCTACCGCGTCGCCGACCCGGTGAAACTCGCACAACTGCTCAACTTCACGCTTGACCAGACGGGGCGCGGCTATGTCGCCGAGGATCCGCAGAAACTGCCGCAGCGGCTGGTCAACGCGGTGCAGGTGCTGACGCGCAAGCAGGTGCTTGGCATGTCGCTGCGCGAGACGCTGCAAAGCGCGGAGAAACTGGCGACCGCGGTGGCGGCGGGCCTGCGCGAGAACGCGGAGATCACCTCGCTCGGGCTGGAGATCCTCAACGTCGCGCTGCTCGCCATCCGCCCGAACAAGGAAACGTCGCGGGCGCTCGAGGCGGAGACGCGCGAGCGCATCCTCAAGGAGGCGGACGACGCCATCTACGCGCGGCGCAACGCCGGGGTGGAGCAGGAGCGGACGATCAAGGAGAACGAGCTGAACACCGAGATCGCGGTGGAAAACAAGAAACGGCAGATCCGCGAGGCGCAGATGGAAGCGGAACGTGTGGTGCAGGAGAAGCAGCAGGCACTGCAGGCGGCGGCGATGGAATTCGCCATCGCGCAGGAGAAGGAAAAGGAAAAACTGGTCGCGGTGCAGGTGCAGAACGCGAAGGCGGAGGCGGATGCCAGCGCGTACGCGGTCGGCGCCACGCTCAAGGCGTTCCACGGGGTCGCGCCGGAAACGGTGCAGGCGCTGGCGAGCATGGGGATGAAGCCCGACCAGCAGATCGCGCTCGCGTTCCGCGGTATCGCGGACAAGGCGGGACAGATCGGGCAGCTCAACGTGTCGCCTGACCTGCTCAGGGAACTGCTGCAGAAGCAATGAGTGCGCCGGCGTTCGCCGAACGCAAGGTCGTGCTGGTGCGGCGCACGACGCGCCTTGACGAGCTGATCGCGCGCTTCAACTCGGCGGCGCAGGCGCGGTTCTACGTTGAGCACCAGGGTGCCGATTTCGGCGACTACGAGCGCGAACACGCGGACTATCACGCGGCGCTGGCGGCGGCGCGCGCGGCCCTGGCGCCGCTGACCCGCCTGCAGGAACTCGACCGCGCCTTCCTCCCCAATTATCTCTTCTCGCCCGACGACGTGGTGGTGGCGGTCGGGCAGGACGGCCTCGTGGCCAACACGCTCAAGTATCTCGACGGGCAGCCGCTCATCGGGGTCAACCCGGCGCCGCGGCGCTGGGACGGCGTGCTGCTGCCGTTCACCGCGGACGCGCTGGCAACGGTGGTGCCCGAGGTGCTGCGCGGCAAACGGCAGGCGAAGATGGTGACGCTGGCGGAGGCGCAGCTCAACAACGGGCAGTCGCTGCTCGCGGTCAACGACCTGTTCATCGGGCAGCGGACGCATGTCTCCGCGCGTTACGAGCTGCGGCAGGGGAAAAAACACGAGTGGCAGTCGTCGAGCGGGATCATCGTCTCGACCGGGCTGGGCGCGACGGGCTGGCTGAAAGGCGTCTTCGCGGGAGCGGCCGGCGTGGTACAGGGCGCGTCGGGAAAAAACGTGCAGCTCGCCCCGAAGAAACAGTTCGCCTGGGATGCCGACTATCTCTGCTATGCGGTGCGCGAACCGTTCCCGACGCAGATCACCGGCACGAGCATGGTCTACGGCACGGTGCGGCGCAACGCGCCGCTGGTGGTCGTCTCGCACATGGCGGAGAACGGCGTGATTTTCAGCGATGGCGTGGAGAAGGATTTCCTCGAGTTCAACTCGGGTACCAGTGCGACAGTCACCCTGGCCAGGCGCCGGGGGCAGCTGGTGGTCTGATTTCTCATCCCTGTCTCATCTGCAGTTCTGCTGCAACTTACGCAAAAAGCCTCCTGTCTGTGCAACTATGCGGGCATTCCCGCACAGGAGGAAAACAATGAAATTGCGGACAGCGGCAACGGTTGCGGTACTCGGGTGCATGGTGGTGGCAACGGCGGCGATGGCGGACGGCGGCAGGAACCAGTGCAGGCGGGGGAACAGTATGATGCAGGTGCGGCACGGGCAGGTGCGGCATGAGACGTCCCGCCCGGCCATGAACAGCAGCTGCCGCCAGCAGCAGCCGGCGCGGCAGGTGCAGTGCGAGCCGCGGCCGGTACCGTGTTGCGAGGCGCGCCCGCAGCCGCGGACGGAGTGCGGACGCCAGGCCGAGCCGCGCCGGCATGAGGGGGAACGGTGCCGGCAGCAGGAACAGGTGCGCGGCGAAACGGGGCATACCCGGCCGGCGAACCATGGCACGGTGACGGACCCGGCAAACAGCGGTACCACCACGACGACAACGACTGAAAGCGGTACTACGACGGGCGGCAGCAGCACGTCGAACCCCCGCGTGCATGACGACAACGGGCACGGCAACGACGTGGGGCATACCGACCCGTCAAACCCCGGCAACGGACAGGGGAATCACGGCACGCGGCACAACTGAAACGTCAAAACGGCCCGCCTGACGCGGGCGGCAGCAGACAAAAAACCCGGCCTGAGGCCGGGTTTTTTGTCTGTGCGGTGCGGGTTTACGGCAGGAACTTCGACGGGTCCTTGAGCTTGTGCGGCAGGTACTCGTCGATGACGTAGTTGAGCCCCCACTTGGCGAGCGCCTGCTGCTCGGCGCGGACCCCCATGCGCATCAGCTTGTCGATGGCCTTCTGCCACGGCTTGTGGCGCTGGAAGAAGGGGTCGTTCTTGAGCGCGTCCTTGGCCCGCTTGATGTCGATCTCCTTTAGCGGGTGCGTGGGGAGCTTGAACGCCTCGATGTCGTCCGGCGTCACCCCGAGGAAATGCGCCTTGGGGACGGAGAAGAAGCGCGAGACGTGTGCGGCATTGCCCGAGCCGACCTTGAGCGTGCGGTAGATGTTGGCGATACCGTACGGGTCGCAGTCGACGAAGACGTAGACGGGGATCTTTTTCTCGTCGGCGAGGCGGCGGATGAAGCGGCGGCAGGAACGCGTCGGCACGCCTCCCATGCTGACGAGGATGCAGTTGGCCTTCTTCCAGAAGTTGTGCGCCGCCAGCCGCTGGAACATACCGCCGGTCTCGATGGCGAGGATGAACTTCGCCTTCGTCTCGAAGCCGAAGTGCTCGACCGACGAGGGGATGGAGTAGGAACCGCTGCCGAAGGCGGTGCAGTCGATGCGGATGGTCTTCTTGGTTTCCCAGTCGCGGTCGATGACGATGAGTTGGCCGGCGACCTGGCCGCCATGCTCGTCGGGGTAGAAGCGCAGTTCCTCGCGGCTGACATTCGAGGTGGAGAAGAGCGCCTCGATGTCGTCCATCACCGCGTCCGATTCCTCCTGCGCGTCGAACCGTGCCTCCTCCCAGTTTTTCGACTGGTAGTACGCGTCACGCTTGGTGGCGAAATCGTCGGTCTCGACCAGTTCCTTGGAGAGCGCCATCAGGCGCATGGTCTGGGCGAAGGTGCGGATGGTGCCGACCGACATGGTGCGGTGCTTCTTCTGGCGCCCGATCTCGAAGTAGCCGAGCCGCTCGTCGTACTTGACGTTGGAGAGCGCGCGGATGGGAAAGGAAATTTCCGGTTTCTGGTTCTTGAGGATGCGCTGGTAGACGGCATCCGCCTCGCTGCTGATGCGCTCGATGACCTTCTTGTCGCCGGCGTTGGTGACGCCCGGCCGCTTGTCGTGCTTTTTCATGTCAGTCGATGCTCCTGGTGCGCTCGAGGATGTCGGTCAGGTTGGCGACCGCCTTGTCCCGCTGCTTGTCGGGGAACTTGAGGATGTCCTGCAGCGCGGCGACGAGTTGCGGGATGTAGGTTTTGATATAGGATTTCTTTTTTTCCGCGTCCGCGATGCGGCCCTGCTTGCGGATGTGCAGGCCGAGGCGCCGCCCGCATTCCTGCAGCGCCAGTTTCATCTCCTTGGTGATTTCCGGGTAGGAAGCGATGGCCTCCTTGCTCTCGCTGGTGAACGGCACCCAGGCGGAGGCGATGTGCACGGCGACCACCAGCGGGGCGATGGGGAGCGCCCCCTTGGGATGGGTCAGTCCGTAGTTGCGCCAGACCGTGGAGGTGACGCACTTGCTGATGGCGCAGGCCGACTGCTGGTACTGCAGCGGCACGCGGTTGGCAAAGCGGATCAGTTCCGCCGGCTCCTCGCACGGCAGCTTGCCGCCGTAGGCGAGCGCCGCCTCGACAAGGAACGGGTTGCCGCGATAGACCGCGGGAACGCGCGACACTGCGGTATAAAGTTCCGCGTCGGGGACCAACCGCTTGAGCCCGGCCAGCATCAGTTCCTCGCCGATGGGCGACAGGCAGTTGGTCGGCGGGCGCTGGATCTTGGTCTGCTGGATGCCGTGGTAGAGCGCCTCGACCTCGTGCCGGGTCATCGCCTTCGGCTGGCGGCCGGGGGAAAGCTTGGCCGCGGTGCAGATGGCCTCGGCGACCGTGCCGCCGGCGCGGGAAAACTCATGGCTGAGAAAGCCGCGCAGGTTGCGCGCCGTCGTCGCCTTGAGCATCTGCATGAGCATGCCGAGTTCGACCCCGTACGGGTGCGGCTTGATCGCCACCGCCTCGACCGGGGGCTGCGCGGTGGCGCGCTCGTAATGTGCCATCTCCTGGTCGGGGGCCTTGTAGTCGAGCGTGACGTGCGGGTTGGCGACGAGCACCTGGTTGAGGTATTCCTCGACCGAGCGCTTGCCGCGCTGGAAGGTCGCCTCGAGCGCGATCTCGACGCGCGTGCCGTGCTCGGGCGCCCACTCAATCTCGATGTCCTTGGTCACCTCGGGCGCGTTCTTCTGCGTGTTGAGCATGATCTCGAAGTAGTGCGCGGGATGCTTGGCGCCGATGCGCGAGGTGATCCTGCACGGCTTGCCCGTGGTCAGCTGTCCGTACATCGCGGCGGCGGAGATGCCGATCCCCTGCTGTCCGCGTGACTGCTTGAGCCGGTGGAACTTCGACCCGTAGAGCAGCTTGCCGAAGATTTTCGGCACCTGCGACTTGACGATGCCCGGCCCGTTGTCCTCAATGATGACGGTGAAACGGTTTTCCGCGGTCTGGATCAGTTCGACCTTCAGCGCGGGGAGGATGCCCGCTTCCTCACAGGCGTCGAGCGCGTTGTCGACCGCTTCCTTGACCGTGGTGAGCAGCGCCTTGCGCGGGTTGTCGAAGCCGAGCAGGTGGCGGTTCTTGGTGAAGAACTCCGCCACGGAAATCTCGCGCTGCGATTCCGCCATCTCGATGGCGGTCTTTCTCGCCGGCGGGGGCGCCGGTTTGCGCGGGGCGCGCTCCTTTTTCTCCGCTTTCGCCGGGGAAGGCTTATGGGCCAGGCCGGGGAGGGCGGGCTGCGCGTGCTTCTTTGCCGCCTTCTTTGCGGCCGGTTTCTTCGCTGCGGGCTTTGCCTTTTTGGGCTTCGCCTTCTTTGCTGGTACCATCACTGCCTCCGTGTCCTGTCGCGCAGCGCGGGCACACGCCCGACGCTGCTGGTGCGGCATCAACCTTGCATTGCGGGGAGTTATACCGTATCCCCTCCCGTAGCGGCCGGCATGGTAGGTGAAATTCCCGCCGCTGTCAACCCGGGCGGCGGAATCAGCCGTCGGCCGCCGCGAGTAGTTCGTCCAGTTTCGCCAGCAGGGCGCTGTTGTCCTGCTGCGGATGCTCCCGGGTGTATTGCGCGAGATTTGCCCGGTATTCCGGAAGACGGGAACGGAATTCGTTCAGGTGCGTGCGGAAACCGCCCGGGTCCCGCGCCACCTGTTTCCCGTCGCAGTGCAGGCCGTAACCGAGTTGCTCGAGGTAGAGCGCGTTGAGTGTCTGTTCAAACTGCCCGTCGAGCGGCAGCGAGAGGACGGGCTTGCCCAGGTGTACCGCTTCGCTCATCAGCGAGAACCCGCCGCCGGTGACGACCGCGGCAGCGCGGGTGAAGTCGGCGAAAAAGAGATCCCGGTCGCGCGGCTTGATACGCAGGTGGCGGTATCTGCCCGCGAACCGCTGCGGGTCGAAACCGTAGACAGTGCAGGGAATGCCGGCGGCTTCGAGCGCGTCGAGCAGCGGCACGAAGGTGGCGGAGGTGTGGTAGACCAGCAGTTCGTCACCCGTCATGACCTGCCCGGTGCGGAGGTCTCTGCCCGCCTGGAAAATCTCCTCGCGCAGGATGGGTGGGAACAGGAACGTGTTGTCTGCGCACTCCGGGCGCAGCGGCGGGTAGAAAAAGGTGGTGACGAGGTAGTGCGTGCTGCGATGCACCTTTGCCTCCGTGATGGCGGCGGCGAGCAGGCGGTCGAACCCGTACTGCGCGGGGATGTGCAGGGCGCGATGGTCGCAGCGGGTGATGATGCTCATATTGTCGATGTTGATGACCGGGAGCCCCTTCCAGCGGCCGTAGCGGTGAGCCATGGTCTCGAAGTCGGTGACCACCGCGTCGAACGCCTGCTCCGGGATGGCATTGATGGCGTTCAACGCCTGCAATTCCCGGAAGTTGATCACCGCTGCCGAGGGGATGCTGCGCAGCAGCGAGACGACCGTATCGAGCCGGTCGACCCGATTGCCCGCGTATTTCATGAACAGGCCGCGGATCTCGTCCACCCGCACGGCATGCTCGTCACGGAAGGCGGCGCGCAGGTACGGCTCCGCTTTGCCCGAGGCAAGTATGACCAGCCGGTGCCCCCGCGCCAGCAGGTGGCGGATGACCGCCTCCGAGCGCGTCGCGTGTCCCATCCCCTCGCCTACCACCCCGTAAAGCAGATTCATTTCTGTCTCTCCCCCCCTACCAGGCGTCAAAATAATGACGGATTTTTGTGGATAACTCTGTGGATAACCTGTGTCAATGTGTCAGTATGGCCCCTTCCTTGGCCCCTTCCTTTCGCGCGATAATTACTCTGCTGGCATGATGTTGCACAGCCAGCGGGGACGGGGAATGATTGATTGTCTTGCGGTGCCAGAAGCAGATATGGGTGGGGTCGAGGGTATAGTACCAGTTGTCGGCGAATTGCTGCAGGTCATGCCAGCACTCGGTCATCAGCACGAGGAGGCCGCCCGGGGAAACTGTTTCACACAAGTGCAGAAACTCGGCGCGCGGGTCGCGGAAATGCTCGATGACCTCGGTGGCAAAGACGGCGTCGAAGGTGCCGGCCGGCAGGTCGGGAAAGAAGAGCGGGTCGAAATCAGCGCAGGCAAAGCCGCGCGCGCGCAGCAGGCCCGAGAGCACCGGCGTATGCCCGCAGCCGTAATCGAGGCAGCGCGCGCCCGGCGCGAGGTGCGGCAGCGCGGGGAGCAGCGCGCGTTCGAGGAAGGCGACATAGCGCGGGTCGTCGGCGCGGTTGTTATGCTGCAGGTAGCGGGCGCGGGCTTCTTCGATGGTCGGATGCTGCGCCGGGTCGACGGTGACGATCTGGCAGCGCGGGCAATGCTGCAGCCGCCGCGGCAGCGTGCCGGCAGGTACCGGCACGGTTTCCGCCTGCCCGCAGAAGCGGCAGCACTCACCCGGGGCTGGAACGGTCGCGGTCACGCGGCGTCTATCCCGTGGACGGAAACGGAGGCCGTCACGTTGTGTCCGTCCCATGGGCGGTGACAGTGACGGTCATGCTGTGTCCGTCCTAAGAAGGGGAACAGAGATGGTCGCGCTGCGTTTGTTCCGTGAACGGAAACGGTGGCAGTCACGCTGCGTCCGTCGCGTGAACCGGAATGGTGATGGTCACGCTGTTTCCGTCCCCTGGGCGGGAACAGTGACGGTCATGCTGTGCCCGTCGGTCGCGGCGGCCGCGGTCGCGCCGGCCACGGCAAAATCGTCCGCGATTTCCGCCAGCCGCGCGGGGGGGAGCGCCACGCCGGCAGCAACGGTGAAGCCGGCGGCGGCGGGATGCACGGTTATCGCCTGCGCCTGCTGCGCGGCATAAGCGAGGCAGAGTTCGTCGAAGGCATGGGCGAAACGTTCGGCATCGAGCAGCGCCGGCAGCGCGGGCGGCACGTCGACAGTAAAGCGAAGGCGCTGCAGCGGGTCGGTGGCGGCGAGGCGCTGCGCCAGCACGGCGCTGAACGCGGCGGCATCGTCGGCAACCGCGAGCAGGTCGGCACCCTGCTGCCGGTACGCATGCGCGGCGGCGGTGTCGCGCACGAGCGCGGCAGCGTCGGCCGGGGCGCGGGTGACGGTGCGCGGCAGGCCGCGCACGTCGGCGAAACAGTCGTCGAGCCGCAGCTGCAGGCGACGGAGCAGGCGCACGTCGAGGAAGGGGCGCAGTTCGTCACGGGCGAGCAGCGCGGCCAGCCGGCGCAGGGCGTTGAGGATGGTGACGACGCAGGCGACGCGCAGCGTTTCGCCGCGGGCGAAGGTGTCGAGCGCGGCGGCCAGTTCGTCGAGGATGCTGTCGAGCAGCGCATAATCGACGGCGGTGTCGAGGGCGGCGGCGGCTTCCGCCTCCCCGAGTTCCGCGAGTAGTCCCTGCGCGAACTGCAGGCGCGCGGCGACCGCGGTGACGGTGCGCTGCAGCTGACCGGCACAGCGCACGGTGGCGGCCACGGTGACCTCGAGCTGCGCGGTGTCGAAGCGCTGCGGGTCGGGCTGGCGTTCCACCTGTGCCCGCGCGCGGCGCAGCAGCTGCCGCACCTTGTCACCCGGCATGACCGCGGCATGCGCGGCGAGCACGTACGGTGAGGGCTGCGTCTCGAGCAGCAACATGGCGGCGGCCGCGGTCTGCAGGTAGGCGGCGCGGTCCCAGCCGACGATGCCGGCGATGACGGGGTTGGCGGCATAGGTCAGGTCGCCCGTCAGGCAGAGCGGGCCGCAGGTGATGAGGACGCTGTCGGGACTGTGCCCCGGTGCGGCATGCAGTGTGAGTGCGAGCCCATGCCCGCGCAGTTCATGTCGTGGGAGTCCGCAGGGGGCGTCGGCGACAGGCGATACCTGCCAGTCGACATGGGGAGCAGCACCGGCGAAGAGGGGGAGCGCAACGTCAACGCGCGGGGCGGGACGGTCGAAGAGCGCCGCCTGGGTGAGCGCGGCATCGCCGTCGCGCAGGGGGACAACCGCGGCCTGGTGCGCGGCCACGGTGTCCTGCGGCCGCACGAGTCCGGTTTCCCGGTCGAGCGCGGCGCTGTGGTCGCAATGGCAATGCGTGAGCAGGAAGAGGCGCGGCAGTGCGGCACAGTCGGGTGCGTCGAGCGGGGCGCGCACGCGCCCGGTATTGGCGCTGCTCCCCGGGTCGATGCAGACGATACCCGCAGACGTGCGGAGCAGCAACGTGGTGACGGCGAAGGGCTCCGCCGCGGGTGACAGCAGGAAACACTGCGTACCGGGCACCTGCGGCAGCGGCTGCCACGTGTCGAACACCAGCGCGGGGAAGGCAGTGCCATCCATGGTCGCGATTGTAGCACGCGCGGCGCGTGGCAACAACAGCAGAGAACGCCGGCTTGACAGCGTCGGGCCGGCAGCGTACGCTTGCCGCCACCATGAGCATACTGCGCCTGTTTCTGATCGTGCTGCTGCTGGCGGGGGCGGGATGTGCCCGCGCACCGGAGCCGACCGGAGTGCCTGTCGTGCCACACGAGGCGACGGGGACGCTGACGCTGCTCGGTGATGTCATCGTGCATACGCCGGTGGCGGCGGCGGCGTTCGACCGGCGGTCCGGCGACTACGATTTCCGCCCGATGTTCGCCCCCGTGCGCGAGCGGCTCAGCGCGGCGCACCTGACGACCGCAGTGCTGGAAACCCCGGTCTCCGACACCGGCCAGCGGGTGACGGGGTTCCCGCTGTTCAACGCGCCGCGGCGTATCGCGGACGCGCTGCAGTGGGCGGGGGTCGACCTCGTCTTCACCGCGACCAACCACTCACTCGACCGCGGCGAGGCGGGTATCGTGCGCACGCTGCGCTACCTCGATGAACTTGGACTGCCGCACACGGGGACGCGCCTGCGCGCGCCGGCGCCCCCGTTCGTCATTCTCCCCGGGGGCGGGCTGCAGTTCGGTTTTGTCAGCTACACCACCGCCACCAACGGGCTGCCGGTGCCCGACGGCAAGCCGTGGCTGGTCAACCTGCTCGGGGAGACGAACGCGGCGGCGGATATCGCGGCGGCGCGCGCGGCGGGGGCGGACGTCATCGTCGCCGCCCTGCATGCCGGCTGGGAGTACCAGCGGCTGCCGTCCGACGTGCAGGAAGCGGCGGTGCAGGCGCTCATCGACGCGGGGGCGGACATCATCACCGGCAGCCACGTGCACGTGGTGCAGCCGTGGGAACTGCGCGTGGCGCGCGACCCGCAGACGGGGGCGCGGCGTACGGTCTTCGTCGCGTGGTCGCTGGGCAACCTGCTCTCCAACCAGTACTGGCGCTACTCCGACTACGGGCTGGCGGTAACGCTGCAGGCGCGCAAACGGGCGGACGGAACGCTGCACCTGACGGTGCGCGAGGTTGTGCCGCTCTGGGTGCAGCGCGACGGCGGCCGCGGCTACCTGCTGCGCGATGTGGGCACGGCTGACGCGGGGGACACGGCGCTGCCGGCGGCGGCGCAGCGGCGGATGGCGGAGATCCGCGTCGAAGTGACGGGGCTGATGCGCCACTGGGAAACAGCGGCGCGACTGCCGCTGCACCCCGATACTGCCCCGCCGCCGCCTTTGGTGCGCACGGCCTCCCCGCCCCCCTCCTTGACGCGCAGCGACGGGTAACCTATTATCACTGCCGGGCTACTGCCCGTGGAGAAGACCATGAACCAGACAGAGGCCTGCGCCCGCAGGGTTATCCAGGTGGAGGAACGGCCGCCGCTGCACCAGGCGCTGCCGCTGAGTTTCCAGCATCTCTTCGCCATGTTCGGCGCCTCGGTGCTCGTCCCGTTCCTGTTCAAGATCGACGCGGCGACGGTGCTGATGATGAACGGCATCGGCACGCTCATCTATATCTTCATCACGCAGGGGAAGATCCCCGCGTTCCTCGGCTCGAGTTTCGCCTTCCTCTCGCCCGCGTTCGTGGTGATCGCGGCGCAGGGGGGCGGCGACTTCGGCTACCGGCACGCGCTGGGCGGGTTCATCGCCTCGGGACTGCTGTTCATGGGTTTCGCGCTGATCATCAGGTACGCGGGGATCGGGTGGATCAACGTGCTCATTCCGCCGGCGGCGATGGGGGCGGTGGTCGCCATCATCGGGCTGGAACTGGCGCCGGTGGCGGCAAAGATGGCGGGGCTGGTGCAGGATGCGAACAACCCGGCGCTTTACCTTGCGCCAAAGGCGCTGGCGGTTTCACTGTCGACGCTGACGGTGGTGGTGCTCGGCTCGGTGGCGCTGCGCGGCTTCCTCGCGGCCATCCCCATCCTCATCGGGGTCATCTGGGGCTACGGGCTGTCGCTGGCGCTCGGACTGGTTGATTTCACCGCGGTGCACGCGGCCCCGTGGTTCGCCCTGCCGACGTACTACCGCCCCGAGTTCAGCTGGGCGGCGATCATCACCATCGTCCCGGCGACGCTGGTGGTCATCACCGAGCATATCGGGCACCTGATTGTCACGGGGAACATCATCGGGCGCGACCTGCCGCGCGATCCGGGCCTCTTCCGCTCACTGACCGGCGACGGCTTGTCGACGACGATCTCGGGGTTCATGGGCTCGGTGCCGACCACCACCTACGGCGAGAACATCGGCGTGCTCGCCATCACGAAGGTGTACAGCGTCTGGGTTATCGGCGGGGCGGCGGTCATCTCGCTGGGCATCGCGTTTATCGGCAAACTCTCGGCGCTGATTGCCACCATCCCGCTGCCGGTGATGGGGGGCATCTGCCTCGTGCTGTTCGGGGTCATTGCCGCCTCGGGGATCCGCATGCTGGTGGAGAAAAAGGTCGACTACTCGCGTCCGCGCAACATGGTGCTGACCGCGGTGACGTTTGTCGTCGGACTGTGCGGGGCGCACCTGCAACTCGGCGCCGCGTCGCTGGCCGGCATGGCGCTGGCCACGGTTACCGCGATGGTGCTCGGACTGGTGTTCTTCGTCCTGGACAAACTGCACCTGACGTGTGACTGAGGGTCAGCGGGTGACGACGGGCGGGGTGCCCGGCGGGTGCATGTAGGGCAACTGGTCGCGGTGGCGCAACGGCTCGACGAGGATGGCGAAGGCAAGGAGCGCGAACAACACGGCGAGCGTGGCCGTGAGCATCCATGACGGCAGGCCGGCATTGAGTGACGGACGGCGATGCCGCTGCCGGCGTGTGTACCAGTTGCGGAATCCCGCGGGTGCCGCGCGCAACCATGGCGCCATCTGCCGCCACCTCCTTACCTTGTATGTCGGCAGCTGCCGGCGGAAAGTTGATAACTGCCCACAATGACAATTTTGTGCGTGGTGAGCGGGCACGGGTTCGGGCATGCGACGCGCGTCGCCTGCCTGCTGCAGGAGATACAAAAACAGCGACGGGAAACCCGTATCCTGGTGCAGACCGTGGCGCCGGCCTGGCTCTTTCCCGGGGCGACGATACTGCCGGCGACCCACGATATCGGCGTGTGCCAGCGGGACGGGCTGACGGTCGACCTGCCGGCGACGCTGGCCGCGCTGCGTGCCCTGCAGGAGACGGAAACAGGGCGGGCGGCGGCGTTCCGGCAGCTGCTACGCGAAAAGCAGGTGCGCGTGGTGGTGAGCGATATCCCCGCGCTGCCGCTGCGGTGGGCACGGGAGTGCGGCGTGTACGCCATCGCCATCGGCAATTTTTCATGGGACTACATTTACGGCTGCTACGCGGAGACGGAACCGGCGTTCAGGGAGTTTGCGCAGCATCAGGCGGGGGCGTATGCCGCGACCGACCTGTTGCTGCGCCTCCCGCTGGCCGGCCCGCTGCCTGCCTTTCGCGCGGTGCGCGAGGTGCCGCAGCTGGCGCGGCGCTCACGGCTGACGCGGGCGGAGGCACGGGCGGCGCTCGGGCTGCCCGCGGACCGGCGGATTATCCTGCTGACCTGCGGTGGTTTCGCCATGCCGGTGCCGGCGCATATCGGCGGGCTGGACCCTGACTGGCACTTCGTCAGTTTCGGTGAACTGCCCGGGTTCAGTGCGCCGCTGACGGTCTTCGATGCGGCGGCATCATTTCCGCACGAGGATGTGGTGGCGGCGGCGGATGTCGTCATCGGCAAGCCGGGCTACGGCACCATCAGCGAATGTCTCACGCAGCGCACGAAATTTCTCTACCTGCCGCGCGAGGATTATCCGGAAAACCGCTGGCTGGTCGAAGGACTGCACCGCCACGGTATCGCGCGTGAACTCCCCGGGGCGGAGTACCATGCCGGGGTGTGGGGCGCACATATCCGGGCGCTGCTGGCAGATGACCGCCCGTGGCCGGAATTGCGCACCGACGGTGCCGCCGTCGCTGCCGCCGCGATTCTCGCTAAACTCTGACATACTGTTGTACCACGGAGTACACGGAGAACGGCAACAGCTTGTTCACCACAGAGCACGCAGAGCACACAGAGAACGGCACGGATGAGCGTGGCTCCCGCAGGCGGGAGCGAAAAAAGCACAGGCAAAAACTCTGTGCACAGCAACGGCTTGTTCACCGCAGAGCACGCAGAGCACACAGAGAACGGCACGGATGAGCGTGGCTCCCGCAGGCGGGAGCGAAAAAAGCACAGGCAAGAACTCTGTGCACGGCAACGGCGTGCTCACTACAGAGTAAACAGAACACGCAGAGGAAAAATCGATGCGCCCAGCGGGCACTACCTTACTGGAATGGCGGAGCAGCGAACGGCACATCGCGACCGCTCCGTGTGTTCTGTGTGCTCTGCGGTGAAAGGTATTGTCAGCGGGTGGCTTCGGGGGCAGGTTCCTGCAGCATGGGTTCGAGCATGGTGAGCCAGCCGTCCCAGATGCTGCGATAGGAGACGAGCGCGTCGTCAATCCAGCCGGCGGGCGGTCCGTACAGTTCCTCCAGGCGATGGACGGTATACTGCACGGCATCCATGCGCGCGCCCCTCGAGGACCCGCTCGTAGACGCTGATGGCGCGCTCGCGCACCAGCGTGTCCCGCTCCCGGTGCCAGGCATCGAGGTCGTCGGTATCGGCCATCGGTTGCGCGGCCAGTTCCGCCTGGTAGCGGTAGAGGCCGAGGATATCGTCGAAGGTGAGGCGGATCTGTGCCAGTTCGCGCCAGACGAACGGGCGGAATTTTTCCGTGACGCAATCGGGATTGTCGCGCAGCAGCTGCTGCTGCAGGGAGCGCCAGGCATCGAGGTCGGCGGCAGCGGCCGGGGTGACCGGCTGCAGCCCGGCAAACGGGTCGGCGGCAAGCACCTCGCCGGCGGCAATGAGCGTGCTGTCGCCGGCGTTGCCGGCGGCAACCAGCCCGGTATCGACGTTGACGGTGAGCAGGCCTTCGGGCGAAACCTGCACAGTGAAATCGGTGCCGCGGAGGCCCAACCAGGCGGTGGCGGGGGCAACGCGGTAGCG
>CAZWUZ010000053.1:0-7849 GCA_964637655.1 uncultured bacterium
TGCTTCCTGCTGTTGGGGTGTGTCGTGCTGGCGGCCGGGTGCGGCAACAGCGGCACCGAAGCGGTGCGCATCGGGGTCATCGCGGAACTGACGGGCGACATCCCGGCGACGGGCGCCTCCTGCCGCAACGCGGCGGAGATGGCGGTGGCGGAGGCGAACGCGGCGGGGGGGATCACCCTCGGCGGCCGGCGTTTCCCGGTGGAAATCTGCGTCGAAGACAACGCCAACAAGGCGGAACAGTCGGCGGCGGCCGCGCAGAAACTCGTCACGCAGGAGAACGTTATCGCGGTCATCGGGCCGAACGCCTCGCGCGGCGCCATCCCGGCGGCGGAAATCTGCGAGTCGATGCAGGTGCCGTTCATGACCCCGTGGTCGACCAACCCGAAGACCACGCTTGACGCGCGCACCAGCCAGCCGAAGCGTTTCGCTTTTCGCGCCTGCTTCATCGATCCCTTCCAGGGACGCGTGCTGGCGAAATTCGTGCGCGAACAGCTGCGCTTTACCCGCGCGGCGGTGCTCTACGATGTCGCCTCCGACTACAACAAGGGGATTGCCGAGTTTTTCCGCCAGACCTTCACCGCCGCGGGGGGGACGCTTGTCGCGTTCGAGAGCTACACCACCGGCGACAAGGATTTCTCGGCGCAACTCACCAAGATCAAGGCGGCCAGCCCCGAGGTGCTCTTTCTCCCCAACTATTACAATGAGGTGCCGTTGCAGGTGCAGCAGGCGCAGCGGCTCGGGCTGAACGTGCCGGTCATCGGGGGGGATGCGTGGGGCAACCCCGAACTGGTGACGCTGGCGGGACGTGCGGTGGAGAACTGCTACTTCAGCACGCACTATTCGGCGGAGGCGTCGACCCCGGCAGCGCAGAAGTTCATCACTGCCTACACCGCGAAATTCGGTGTGGTGCCCGATGACGTGGCGGCACTCACCTACGACGCTTTCGGGCTGGTGCTGCAGGCGGTGGCGGCGGCCGGGCGGCTCGACCGCATGGCGGTGCGTGACGCGCTGGCGAGTATCACCAGTTTCGACGGGGTTACCGGCACCATGCAGTTCCAGCCGGGGTCGGGCGACCCGGTAAAAAGCGCGGTCATTCTGCAGGTGCGGGACGGCAAGTTCGCCTGGTTCGCCAACGCGCAGCCGTGACCAGCGCGGCGCGATGACGTATTTTCTCCAGCAGGCGCTGAACGCGCTGCAACTCGGAAGCATCTACGCGCTCATTGCGCTCGGCTACACCATGGTCTACGGCATCCTCACCATGATCAACTTCGCCCATGGCGATGTCTTCATGGCGGGCGCCTTCGCCTGCCTCATTGCCGCGGCGACCCTCGGGCTGCCGTTCGTGCCGTCGCTGCTGCTGGCGATGCTCGCCACTGCCGCGCTTGGCGCGCTCATCGAGCGCCTTGCCTACCGCCCGCTGCGCCAGGCACCCCGCGTCTCGGCCATCATCACCGCGCTCGGGGTGGGGATCTTTCTCGAGCATCTCGTGCTGGCCGCCTACCCGTACCCGCAGAGCATTCCGCGCCTGCTCCCCGACACGGTCTGGACGCTGGGGGGGCTCACGCTGTCAGCAGTGCAGGTGCTGATCATCGCCGGGACGCTTATCCTGCTGCTGGCGCTCGACCGGTTCGTTATGCACACCGACACGGGAATCGCCATGCGTGCCATCGCCTGGGACCGCGGCACGGTGCCGCTGATGGGGGTGTCCGTCGACCGGATCATCGCGCTCACGTTCGCGCTCGGGGCCGGGCTGGGGGGGGCCGCCGGCGTGATGTACGGCATGGCTTACCCGGTCATCGATCCGTACATGGGCGTGCTCATCGGCTGGAAGGCGTTTATCGCCGCGGTGGTCGGGGGCATCGGCGTGCTGCGCGGCGCCATGCTCGGCGGCTTTATTCTCGGGGCGCTGGAAATCTTCGTCGCCGCTTTCCTCCCGTCGACCTGGCGCGATGTCATCGCCTTTGTCCTGCTCATCATCCTGCTGCTGGTGCGCCCGCACGGCCTGCTCGGCTCGCCGCGCGTGCAGAAGGTCTGACATGTCGCAGCGCGGGCGCGGTCTGCTGCTCTTCGGTGCGGGCCTGCTGCTCGCCTGGGGGGTGCAGTACACCGTCGCGGTCGACCTCTACGTGCAGCTCATCCTCATGTATATCGGCATCAATATCATCCTCACCGCGTCGCTCAACCTGATCAACGGCTACCTGGGGGAATTCTCCGTCGGGCATGCCGGGTTCATGGCCATCGGTGCCTACACCGCGTCGCTGGTGACCGTCACGCTTATCCCGACGGGCGACCCGCTCTGGCGCTTCCCGCTGGCGGTCATGCTGGGCGGACTGGCGGCGGCGGTGGCGGGGATGCTTGTCGCCATCCCGTCGTTCCGCACGCGCGGCGACTACCTCGCCATCGTCACCCTCGCCTTTCTGATGATCGTCAAGTCGGTGGTGGATAACCTCGAAGTGCTGGGCGGGCCGCGCGGCTTCCTCGGCATGGAGAAGCGGACCTGGAGGCCTGGGTCATCCCGATTCAGACGACGCTGCCGTGGGTGGTGTTCTGGACGGGGCTGACGCTGTGGCTGATCCGCAACTTCGTCTACTCGAAGTACGGGCGCGGGGTACTCGCCGTGCGCGAGGACGAGATTGCCGCCGAGCAGATGGGGGTGGATACGCGGCGGGTCAAGGTGTTCGCCTTCGCCCTGTCGTCGTTCTTTGCCGGGGTGGCCGGCGGGCTCTTCGCCCACCTGCTGCAGTTCATCAATCCCGCCTCGTTCAACATCATCAAGTCGACCGACATCCTCATCATGGTCTATCTCGGCGGGGTGGGCTCGCTCACCGGCTCGGTGCTCGGCGCCACCGCCTATACCCTGCTGCTCGAGGTGCTGCGCCCGCTTGGCGTCTGGCGCATGGTGCTGCTGCCGCTGCTGCTCGTGCTGCTCATGCTCTTCCGCCCGCGCGGTATCTGCGGGTGGCGCGAATGGCGGCCGCTGCTTCCCCGGCGCGACCAGGCCGGGGCGACGGAGGAACACCCGTGACGCTGCTGCACGTTGCGCACCTCACGCACCGCTTCGGCGGCCTGACCGCCATCAGCGATTTCAGCCTGACGGTCGAACCGGGGGAACTGGTCGGCATCATCGGGCCCAACGGGGCGGGGAAGACGACCCTGTTCAACCTCATTACCGGGCGCTACCGCGCGACGGAGGGCCGCATCGTGCTCGACGGACGCGACCTGTCCGGCCTGCGCCCGGAACAGGTGGCGGTGCTCGGCATCGCGCAGACCTTCCAGAACATCCGCCTGTTTCGCGACCTGTCGGTGCTCGAAAATATCCGCATTGCCTTCTACGCGCGCACGCAGAGCGGGCCGCTGGCGGCGCTGCTGCACACCCCCGCGTTTCACTGCGAAGAGGACCGGCTGCGGCGCGCGGCGCTCGACCTGCTCGCCTGCTTCGGACTCGAGGCGCACGCGCGCACGGCGGCGGGCGCACTCCCCTACGGGCTGCAGCGGCGGCTGGAAATCGTGCGCGCACTGGCCGTCAGCCCGAAACTGCTGCTGCTCGACGAGCCGGCGGCGGGCATGAACCCGACGGAGATCGATGCGCTGCTGCAGTTCATTCTGCGCATCCAGGTGGAGTACGACCTGACGGTCATCCTCATCGAGCACCAGATGCGGCTGGTGATGAACCTGTGCGAACGCATCGTCGTGCTCAACTTCGGCGCGACCATCGCCGCGGGGACGCCGGACGAGGTGCGTGCCAACCCGGCAGTGCTCGAGGCGTACCTCGGGGAACAGGTGCCGGTCTGATGGAACTTGTGCTGCGCGGCGTGAGTGTGCGCTACGGGCCGGTGCAGGCGCTGCGTGACCTGTCACTGACCGTTGGTCCCGGGGAGTGGGTGACACTGCTCGGCGCCAACGGCGCGGGGAAGTCGACCGCGGTGCGCGCCATTTCCGGGCAGGTGCCGTACACCGGGGAGATCGTCTGGGACGGCGAAAACCTCGCCGGGCTTACTCCCGAGGCGCGCGTGGCGCGCGGGCTGGTGCAGGTACCCGAGGGACGCGGCATCTTCGGCAACCTGACGGTCGGGGAAAACCTCACGCTGGCGGCCTGGCAACAGCGCGACCGGGTGCAGCGGCGGCGCGACCGCGACCGGGTCTACGCGCTCTTTCCGCGCCTCGCGGAACGCGAGACGCAGCGGGCGGAGACGCTCTCGGGGGGCGAGCAGCAGATGCTCGCGCTGGGTCGCGCCCTGATGAGCCGCGCCCGCCTGCTGCTGCTCGACGAACCGTCGATGGGCCTCGCCCCGCTGCTGGTGCGCGAGATCTTCACCCTGCTGGCGGAACTCAACCGCGCGGGGACGGGCATGCTGCTGGTCGAGCAGAACGCGAATCTCGCGCTGCACCATGCCACGCGCGGCTACGTGCTGGAAACGGGTGCGTGCATCCTCACGGGGACGCGGGCGGAACTGAGCGGCCATCCGCGCGTGCGCGCGGCCTACCTCGGCGGATAAGCGCGTTCGAGCAGGGCGCGCGCGGTGCGGTAGTCGAGGCGGCGGCGGCGTTTGCCTTCCTTCGTATTTCCTTTGAACGGCGATAACAGCAGGTCATGCGTGGCGGTGCGGTGACGCGCGAGGAGCGCGTTGACGCGCGCGGCCAGTGCGGGGATGTCACGCGCCGGCACGGTGGGCAGCGCGATGAGCGTGATGAGGCGCGAACTGTGGCGGATGCGCGCGCGGTCATAGCGCAGTTCGGCGGCGGGGAGGAAGGCGAGGGGGCGCGCGGGGTCGGTGCTGTCGACCGCGCGCAGTGCCAGTGCGCCGTCGGGATCATTGAAGCGCAGCGGGAGCGATCCGTCCGGCACCAGCCGGTGCCGCAGCAGCGCCCCGAGCGTCCCTGCCGGGGTCTCGTCCTTGAACAGGCGCACGCGCGCCGGCGGCTTGCGCACCCCGTCGAAGCAGGCACCGCAGGCGGGGCAGGAAGTGGCGGAGAAGGGGTGCCGTTCGAGCACGACGAGCAGTGCCAGTTCGGCGAGGTCGTAGCCGCTGTGCAAAAAGGTTTCCGGCACGATGGCCACCACGTGACGGGCCGCGGCGCGGCAGCGGTCGAGCGCGATGCGGTAGAGGTCGTCATGCTGCGGACTGGCGGCGAAGTGGTGCGCCACGCGGTGCAGCACGCGCTTGCGTCTCGCGCTGTACTTGGCGAGGTAGGGCGGGTTGGTGAGGATGAGCGTTCCGGGTTGCGGCGGGATGGCGCGCAGCGAATCGCGACGCGGCCAGCGCCCGCGCGGCTCGATATCACAACCGGCCAGGGTCCAGGTGCCGTGCGCCGCGACCGCGTCGAGCAGATGCCCGTCGCCGGCGAACGGATCGAGGATGTGTTTGACCCGGGCAGCACGGATGAAGGTGAGCACCTGCGGTGTCAGCCACGTGGGGCCTTCGGTGTAGAAGGCGCCGCGGGCGACACGCCCGGCGTCAATGGTGGCAAAGCGGCGGCGTTCGCGTGAGATGAGCATTCTTCCCGTGGCCATAGGCGGAGTATAGCACATTGACAGCAGCGACGGAAAGACGCTATACGTGGTGACAACACGCACGCGGAGGAGAGCATGACCCGGGAATTGCAGCTGCAGGTGACCACGCGCCTGACCACTGACGGTATGGCGCTGCGCTGTCGCGGAAGGAAGTGGCGGCTGTCGTACCCTGATGGCATCTGGGGGGCGGCACCGGCGTCACTCCGGCGGTTTCTGCATGAGCAGTTCGCGGCGCTTTTCACCATCAATGTGCCGCAGGTGAGCGGGGCCGCCGCGCTGACGCTCGATACCCCCATGCCGCTCTTCTGGCAGCGCTACCGCGCGGTGGTGCAGGAGAGCATCCCTTATGCGGTGGAGGGGACGCAGTACGACACCGCCACGGTCATCCGCGACTTCCACAATACGCGCTATGGCTTCGCCGACGGTGTGCCGGCACTGCCGCCGGCGACCTGGCCGCGCCCGGGCGACACCGCCATCCTCCCCTTTTCCTGCGGCAAGGACAGTTTATCGACGCTGGCGCTCTGTCGCGAACTGGGACTGCGCCCCGTCTGCGTCTATATCGACGATACCGTCTCGCCGTCGGAAAACCGCCTCAAGCACCGGTATCTGCGCGCCATCGGACGCGACCTCGGGGTGCGGACGTACATCGTCCGCAACGAACTGGAGCAGTTTGCCGACGTCGACTACTGGCACAAGCCCTCGTCGCTGCTCCCCTACAGCCACATGCTGACGGGGTTCATGCTGGCGGCGCTCCCGGTGGCGTACCGCGAGCGCGCGGCGTGGATCATCCCGGGCAACCAGCAGGACATGAACTACCCGTTCGTCAATAAGGACGGTTACCGCACCTACCCGTCGGTGGACCAGACCGCGGCGTGGCTGCGCGAACAGCACCTGCTGGTGCAGCAGGCGACCGCGGGCCGGGTCGGGGTCTGCTCGCTGATCGAACCCTTCACCAACCTCGCCCTCATGGGACTGCTGACGCGCCGCTACCCGGAGGTGGCGCGACACGAGATCAGCTGCGATTCCCTCGATATCAGCGACGAGCCGCGCTGGTGCCATGCGTGCAACAAGTGTGCGCGGCTCTACCTGTTTACCGCGGCGGCGGGGATCGACCCGGCACTGGTCGGCTTCCACACGTCGATGTTCGGGAAGGGGAAGGAACGCTGCTTCTCGCTCTTCCGCGGGGAGGAGACCGACTGTTACGAGATGTCGGTGCAGGCGCGCGACCAGCAGCTGCTCGCCTTCCGCCTCGCGGCGGACGCGGGGTTCACCGGCGCCTGTATCGACCGCTTCCGGCGCCAGTTCGCGCGGGAGGAACAGCGGCGGCATCGCGAACTGCTGCGCGCCTATCTCGACCTGCAGCCAGCCCCCAACCTCCCCGCGCCGCTGCGCCGCGACGTGGCGCGTCTCTACGCGGACCACCGGCGGCGCTCCTGCTGATGAGCGCCCTGCCGGACACCGCCGGGCTGGAGCGCGACAAGTACGGCAGCGCCACGCGCCGCCGCCTGATTGCCCGCTACGCGCGCGCCTTGCAGGCCGGTCTTGACGAACTGGCCCCGGCCTCGGTTCTCGATGCGGGGACGGGTACCGGCGATCTCTGGACGCTGATGCCCGGCCCGCTGCCGCCGCTGGTGGGGGTTGACTGCGACCGCACCTGCCTGCGCACCAGCCGCCTGCCGCGCGGCCGCCTCGCCTGCGCCGACGCGGTGCGCCTCCCCTTTCCGTCGCGCAGCATCGACCTGGTCTTCGCGGTCGAGGTGCTCGAACACAGCGTCCACCCCGACGCGCTGCTGGCGGAACTGGTGCGCGTCGCCCGGCGTCATGTGCTCGTCGGGGTGCCGCAGGAGCCGTGGTTCCGCCTCGGCTGTCTTGCCGCGGGGCGGTACCTGACGACACTGGGGAACAGCCCGAACCATCTGCAGCAGTTTACCGCGCGCACCTTTGCCGCGCTGCTCGCCCGCCACGGGAAGGTCATCCGCCGGCAGCGTTCGTTTCCGTGGCAGTTCGGGGTTATCGCGGTGCCGCCCGTGCCCGACGGGAAACAGGCGCCGGCGTGAACACCGCCCTGGCCGACCGCCGGTTCCGTTGCCTTGCCATACCGCTGGCGATGGCGGTGACCGCGCTGCTGCTCTGGGCGACCTTCCGCGATGTCGGCATCGGGGTCGACGAACTCAACTACCTGCAGCGCACGGAAGCGATGGCCGCCTACCTCGACGGGAGCAGGCGCGCGCTGGCGCGCGGCGACTGGCAACTGCCGCTGAGCGAGCCGTTCATTCTCAGCAGTTTCCACCGCGCCAGCAACCTGCCCGGGCACCCGGATTTCTTCCGCCTGGTCAA
>CAZWUZ010000053.1:7859-15816 GCA_964637655.1 uncultured bacterium
GCTGGGCGCTGGCGCGCGGCGCGCTGACCGACATCTATGCCAACCGGCTGGGCAACCAGGCGGCTTTCGTGCTGGTGTTCTGCCCGCTCTTCCTGCTGGTGCTGCAGCAGCGCACCGGGGGCGGCGCGGCGCTGTTTTTCTACGCGGCCCTGCTGGCCAACGGGCGCATCTTCCACGAACTGCACATGAGCACCTTCGACCTGCCGGTGATGACGATGTCGTTTGCCGCGCTGGCTGCCGCCCTTGCGGCTGACCGCCGGCGTATCGGCCCGCTGCTGGCGGCGGTGCTGCTCGGCTGCGCGCTGAATACCAAGCTGCAGGCGGCATTTCTCTATGGCGGGTTCTTCGCGCTGGCCCTGCTGCAGCGCAACCGCAGCAACGGGCGACTGCTGGCGGCCGCGCTGCTGGTGGCGCCCGCGGTCTACTGGCTCGGCCGGCCGTGGTTGTGGCATGACACCTGGTACAAACTGGCGGCCAACGCCGCCTACTACCAGTCGTGGAGCGCGCAGACCACGCTCTTCGGCTACTTCTACCGGCTGCCGGTCTGGTTTCTCGGCGAACTGTACGTGCGCAGCGGCGAGAGCGGCGGCGCGCCGTTCTACTACCCGCTGGTACTGATGTGGGCGACGCTGCCCGTCTTCGTCCTGGCGCTGCTCCCGGTCGGGGTGCATGCGCTGCTGCAGCGCCGGGAACGCGGCGACATCTTCATCCTCGGCGCGGTGGCCGCGTTTCTCGCCATGGTGCTGCTCCCCGCTGCCCCTAAATACGACGGGGCGCGGCTGTACGTCACCGTTTACCCGCTGCTCTACCTGCTGGCGGCGGAGGGCTACGCGCGGTTGCGTCAGCGCAGCGCGGTGGTGCGTCGCATCTGGTACCGGGCGGGCGCGTTGCTGCTGCTGGCGCTGCTGGTTGCCGGGCTGCTGCACCTGCGTCCCTACTACGAGGCCTGGTACAGTGACAGCGTCGGCGGGGTTGCCGGGGCCGCGCGCCTTGGGCTGGAGACGCAGACCACGGGCGCCTGTGTCAACGAGGCGTTTATCACCGGCGTGCTTGGCCGGCTGCCGGCCGGCACCAGCGTCAGGCTGCTCCCGGAAATCATGCCCATCCTGCAGCTCTACCGCGAGTACGGGATGCTGCGGCCCGACCTTGACATCGACACGACGGCCCGGCCGCAGGTGGCGGTGGTAGTCAGCCGCCAGGGCTTCTACAGCGGCTGGCTGCACGCGCTGCTGGCCCGCGACCGCCCGGTGCTGGTCAGGGAGCGTGACGGGGTGCCGCTGATTCGCGTCTATGTCGACCCGCGTGACCGGGAGCGCCTGACCGCGTGTCTTGCCCCGGCGGGGCTGCGCTGATTGCCAAACCGGCCAGCCGGCAGGTACAATATGAACGCGACACGGGTGGAGTGAGGACCGGCATGACCACGGTAAGCATAGTCATTCCCGCGCGGGACGAGGCGGAAAACATCGGGGCGCTGACCGCGCGACTGCTGCAGGCGGCGGCAGCGCTGCCGGCGTACCGCTTTGAATACGTGTTTGTCGACGATGCCAGCCGGGACGAAACGGCGGCCGGCCTGCGCGCGTTTGCCGCCGGGCGTGACGACGTGCGCCTGCTGTCGACCGGGATGGAACCGGGACTGACCAACGCGCTGCGCACCGGTTTTGCCGCGGCAACGGGCGACCTGATCGCGTTCCTGCCGGCCGATCTGCAGTCCGACCCGGTCACCGACCTGCCGCTGCTGCTGGCACCGCTGGCGGAGGGAGCCGATCTTGTGCTGGGGGTGCGGCGTTCACGCCGCGGCTACAAGCGCCTGGTCACGCGCGTCTACCACGCGCTGGCGCGCACCTGTTTCGGGGTCAGTTTCCGCGACATGAACTGGATCAAGGCGTTCCGCCGCGAACTGCTCGACGAGTTCCACCTGCGTTACGAATGGCACCGCTACCTCCCGGTCTTCGCGCATCATGCCGGGCGGCGCGTGGTCGAGGTCGATACCGACGAGCGCGTGCGCACGCACGGGCGGTCGAAGTTCGGCCCGGTGAGCAGTTTCAAGGGGCTGCAGGATCTTATCACGCTGCAGTTCGACCTGTTCTTCCTGCGCCGCCCGATGCGCCTGTTCGGCACCGCCGGCATGCTGCTGCTGCTGCTCTCGGCGCTGCAGGCGACCGCGATGTTCACCTACCTCGTGGCGACGGGATTCACCGTCCGGCTCGGGGCGGGTATCTACGCGATGCTCATCCTGCTGGTCTTTGCCGGCTGCCAGTCGTTCGGTTTCGGGTTGCTGGCGGAGTACCTCGCGCAACTGCACGAGCAGCTTGCCACCCTGCAGAAACGTGAACGCGGGCGCTGACGGCTGCGTACCGGCGCTGCCCGGCGCCGGTCGCCGCGGCGTGCCGACCGCAGCGCGTACGGAGAGCGGCGAATACACGCTGCTGCTGCCGCAGCCGCTCCCCCCGCCGCCGGCCGGGGAAACCGTGCTCGCCTGCCGCGTTGGCGGCGACTGGCTGCCCGCGGTGACCCGCGCCGCCGACGGCACCCTGCAGGCGGGGTTCGATCTGCCCGTGGCACTCGCGGATAACCTGCTGCCGCTGCGTCCGGTACCGGCACTGCTGCGTCATGGCGGCGGGCTCCTCTCGGCACTCCCCGGCCCGGTCAAGCGCGGGGTGCGTGCGGTCGAGGGCATGCTGCGCGGGCGCAGGGAAGTCCCGCCCGATCCGGACAGCGAAGCACTGGCGACACTGCTCTGGCCGTCGCGCCCGTGGCGTACCGCTGACCCGTCGCTCTATCTCACGCTCGATATCGACCGCGCCTCGGCGCTGGCCAACCTGCCGCGCGTGGCGGCGGACCTCGAACGCAGCGGCTGGCGCGCGACCGCGTTTGTGCCGCTCTCCCTCTGGCGCACGCATGGCGCGCAGGCACCGGAGTCGCCGGCGCTCGATTACGCGGTGCATGGTGACACGCATTGCCCCGGTGGCAGCCGCGGCGACCTTGCGGCCGCACTGCAGCACCTGCCGCCGCGCGTAGCTGCCGGCTACCGCGCCCCGTTCCTCCGGCTGGATGCGCCGGTGGTGACGGCACTGCAGCGTTGCGGGTTCCGCTACGACTCGTCGGTGAGCGCAACAGGATTTTCCACGGGGGCCTACGCGGTACCGGGCAACGGCTTTCCCTGGCCTTTCCGCGTCGGGCACCTGCTCGAACTGCCCGTCACGCTGCCGCTCGACAGTACGCTGGTCTTTCGCGGCTCTACCAACACGGCTATCATGCAGGCGTGGACGGAAACGCTGGTTGCCCGACGGGCGCAGCGTGCGCTGCTGCTCATGGCGGTGCATCCTGATGACCACCTGCTCTGCCGCCCGGGGCTGTATGAGACGTGGCTCCACGTCCTGGGCGAGGCGCAGGCGCAGGGTCTGGCCATCCGTGCGCTCGCTGACGGAATGGAACGATGGACCTCCTGCTGATCAACCCGGTGCATCCGCTGGCGGCGCGCTACGGCGGCTTTGCCGCCGCCAACGTTGCCCCCGTCTATCCGCCATTGGGACTGCTGGCACTGGCGGCGTGGTTGCGCGAAAAGACGGCGCATCGCGCACGCCTCCTCGATGCCGAAGCGGAAGCGCTCGACTTTGCCGCGCTCGACGCGGCGGTGCGGCAGGCGCCGGAAACAGTCATCGGTGTGACGCTGCGCACGTCGGCTTACCCGCCGCTGGTGCCGCTGCTGCGCGGCTGGCGCGCGGCGGGGAAGACCGTCATCGCGGGGGGCATCCACCCGACCATCGACGCGGACGGAGTGTTGCATGACGGCGCGGCTGAGTACGTGGTGCGGGGAGAAGGGGAACAGACACTGGCGGCGCTGCTCGACGCGCTCGCGGCGGGGCGTACGGTCGACGGCATCGATGGCGTGTCGTGGTGCGCGGGAGGAGACGTGCGGCACAATGCGCCGCGCGCGCTGCTGGAGAATCTCGATGAACTGCCGCTCCCGGCGCGCGACCTGGTGCCCATGGAACGCTACCGCGCCGGGCCGCAGCATTACCGGCAGCAGCCGCACACCAGCATGATGGCCTCACGCGGCTGCCCCTTTGCCTGCACGTTCTGTTCGAGCCGCTCGCTCTGGGGCCGCCGCTATCGCGTGCGCAGTGTCGCTTCGGTCATGCGCGAACTCGACGACCTGCGCGACCGCTATGGCATCCGCGACGTCTGTTTCTGGGACGACCTGTGGGGGCTGCAGCCGGCGTGGGTGGAGGAATTCTGCGACGCGATGCGCGGGCGCGGCCTGACCTGGTCGTGCGAAGCGCGGGTCGACACGCTGACGGAGCCGCTGCTGCGGCGCATGGCGGCGGCGGGGTGTTTCTGCATCTTTTTCGGGTTCGAGTCGCTCGATGCCACCCGCCTGCAGGCGTTGGGGAAGGGAATCACCCCGGAACAGATCGCGCAGGTGAGCCGCTGGTGCGCGGCATGCCACATCGAAGTGCGGGCGAATTTCATGCTCGGGCTGCCGGGGGAGACACCGGCGGCAGTGGAGCGCGAATTCGCGCGCATCTGCGCGTTCAACTTCGATTTCGTCAAATTCAACATTTTCACCCCCTACCCGGGGACGGAAGCGCGGGCGTGGATCGAACAGCATGAACCGGAACGCCTGCTTACCGACCCGGCGAAGTTCACCGGCTACTTCGCCACCTACCTGCCGGCCGGCTATGCCTCGCGCGCAGCACTCGAAGCGCTGCGCGACCGCCTGCTGCGCCGCTACTATTTCCGCCCGCGCTATATCGCGCGGCGGCTGCGGCGGCTGACGAGTGTTGCGGAACTGCGCCGCCACCTGGCGGGCGCGCGCGCGCTGCTCGGACGCTGACATGGCCGACTACCTGACCAGCGAGGGGAAGCGCCTGACGGTGCCGGGCGGGGTGCTGCCACGCCTCGGCTATGCGCTGCTCGGGGTGCCGCATCTCGGCTATCGCGCACGGCTGCAGCGCTACCGTTCCTTCCTGCAGGACGTGCCATGCGGTACGATGGTCGAACTCGGCTGCGGCTACGGCTTTCTCGGGCGCGACCTGCCGGCACGGTGCTATGCCGGGGTGGATACCGATGCTGACCGGCTGCGGCGGGCACGGGCGGGCGGGCGGGCGGCGGTGCGTGGCGATCTCTGTCGCGCGCCGTTCGCAGCGCACTCCGCTGACGTGGTGGTCATGGCGGAGGTGCTGGAACATTTGCCCGACCCGGAGACGGCGCTGGCGGAGGCCGCACGCCTGCTCAAGCCCGACGGCATACTGCTCGTGAGCGTGCCCTATCCTGACGCCGGCGACTGCGACGCGTTCGGGCACGCGCATCCGGGCTATACGCAGGCCGCACTGCGTGACCTGCTGACCCGCGCGGGGTGGCAGGTGGAGCGCCTCGCACCGTATGGCGGGGAACTCTTCGCCCGTGCCTGGCGCGCGCAGCGCGCGCTCCCCGGCGGCATCGTCGCCGCCACGCTCTGGTTTCTGCTCATGCTGCCGCTGCTCTGGCTCGATCCGTGGCTGGCCACAACCCGGCAGCCCATCGGCTGGATCGTTCGCGCGACCCCGGTCGGGCGGAAATAAACGACGCCCCGCCGGTATCGCCGGCGGGGCGTCTGTGGCTGAACGTCAGTAGATGAAGAGCATCTCGCGGTACTTCGGCAGCGGCCAGTAGTCATCACCGACCGTCGCCTCGAGTTCGTCGGTCACGGTGCGCAGGTGTTCCATCGCCGGCTTGACCTTGTCGCGGATGGCGATGGCGTGCGCGGCGGCGTCCGCCCCCTTGTGCGCGGCGGCCAGCGCCTTCTCCAGCGCGGTGATACCGCCCTCGAGCGCCTCCAGCTGGCGCGCGAGGTCGGCGGTGGCCGCTTTCGGCACCTTCGCCCCCTTCGCCCCGAGCACCTGCGCGGTGCGCAGCGCCACCTTCGCCTGCATGCCGAGATACGCGGTGGCGGCGGGGAGAATCATGGTGCGCGCCATGTTCGCCATCGTCTCCGCCTCGATGGCCACCATCTTGACGTACTGTTCGACGAGGATGTCGTGGCGCGCCTGCACTTCCTGCCGCGAGAAGACCCCGTACTTCGTGAACAGGCCGACGATCTCGGGCTCGACAAAACAGGCGAGCGCCTCGGGCGTCGAGCGCAGGTTGGGCAGGCCGCGCTTTTTCGCCTCCTTCACCCACGCTTCGCTGTAGCCGTTGCCGTTGAAGATGATGCGGTAGTGCGCCTTGAGCACCCGGCGCACGGTATGCTCCACCGCGGCGTTGCGCGACACCCCCTTGGCTATCTCCGCTTCGATGTGGCTGGCCATCTCGTCGAGCGTCTCCGCCACCGCGGTGTTGAGCGCGATGTTCGGACCCGCGACATTCTGCGACGAGCCGACCGCGCGGAACTCGAACTTGTTGCCGGTGAAGGCGAACGGCGAGGTGCGGTTGCGGTCGGAATTATCGAGCGGGATGGCGGGGATGGCCGTCACGCCCAGCGCCATCGTGCTCCCCGCCTTCCCCGGCAGCGGCGTCCCCTTGACGATGCTGTCGACCACCGCGAGCAGTTCGGCACCGAGATAGACCGAAATGATCGCCGGGGGCGCCTCGTTGGCGCCGAGCCGGTGGTCGTTGCCGGCGGTGGCCACGCTCAGGCGCAGCACCTTCGCCCACTTGTCGACCGCACGCAGCACCGCGGCGAGGAAAACGAGGAACATCGCGTTTTCCGCCGGGTTGGTCCCCGGCTCCAGCAGGTTCTTGCCGGAGAACGTCGCCATCGACCAGTTGTTGTGCTTGCCGCTGCCGTTGATGCCCGCGAACGGTTTCTCGTGCATCAGGCAGGCGAAGCCGTACTTCTGCGCTGTCGCGCGCAGCACCTCCATGAGGATGATGTTGTGGTCGGCGGCGACGTTGGCATGCTCGTAGATGGGGGCGATTTCGAATTGCGCCGGCGCCACCTCGTTGTGCCGTGTCTTCACCGGGATGCCCAGCCGCATGGCGCGGTACTCGACCTCCTGCATGAAGGCGAGCACCCGCTCGCGGATGGAACCGAAGTACTGGTCTTCGAGCTGCTGGTTCTTTTCGGAACCGGAGCCGAAGAGCGTGCGCCCGGTCATCACCAGGTCGGGACGCAGCACGTAGTAGCGGCGGTCGACGAGGAAATATTCCTGTTCCGCACCGACACAGGAAACGACGCGCTCCGCGGGTTTGCCGAAGAGCTTGAGAATGCGCCCGGCGTGTTTCGAGAGGACCTCCTGGCTCTTGAGCAGCGGCGTTTTCTTGTCGAGCGCCGCCCCCGTGTAGGAGAGGAAGCAGGTCGGGATGACCAGGGTCGAGCCGTTGTGCCCCTCCATGATGAAGGCGGGGGAGGTCGGGTCCCACGCGGTGTAGCCGCGCGCCTCGAAGGTGGCGCGGATGCCGCCGCTGGGGAAACTCGACGCGTCCGGCTCACCCTTGATCAGCTCCTTCCCCGAGAACTGCTCGATCGCCTTGCCGCTCCGCGTCGGGACGATGAACGAGTCGTGCTTTTCCGCGGAACCGCCGGTCATCGGGAAGAAGAGGTGGGTGAAATGCGTCGCCCCCTTTTCCAGCGCCCAGTCCTTCATCGCCGTGGCGATGACGTCGGCCACCTCGGCGGGAATCGGGGTCCCCGCATCGAGCGCGCGGCGGTACGTCTGGTAGGCCGACTTGCACAGCCGCAGGCGGATGACCTCCTCGGAAAAGACGTTCTCACCGAACACCTCGGTGGCCGGTTTCTTCGTATCGAACTGCCCCCCCAGCGGCTGGGCGAGGGCGATGTCCAGCAACGCCTGCTTGCGCGGACTGCTCATCGTGCTGCCTCCTTGTGCCGGTCTGACCGGCGGATTCGGTCGTTTCGCGGGGTGTCTAACCCTTGCGATTTCATAGTCATTGACCAATACTTCACGGCTCTACTCGAATGCAAGGCAACGACGGATGGGAGGTTTTCGTGCGCGGCGTTCCGTCAGCTAAAACA
>CAZWUZ010000054.1:0-15805 GCA_964637655.1 uncultured bacterium
ATTTCGGTGACAGCACCACCGCTATTGCCCGCACCCTGCTACTGCGCCCCGATCGCGTTCTGGCCCACCTGCTGCAGGCCATGCGCCTAGATTTCTTCGCCGCTCTCCTGCTGCCGCTCCTGCTGCTGCCGCTCGTTGCGCCCCGCTACCTTCTGCTCGTCCTGCCGGTCTTCCTGGTCATCCACCTGAGTAATAATCCTGCCCATCGTGACTACACCCTGTTTTATCACACCGAGTGTATTCCCGTATTGTGGGTCGCCACCATTGCCGGGTTGCGCCGTCTCAACACCGTCATGCACATCGCTGGTCATCCCCCCGCTGCGGCCATCTCCCTCCTGCTCTGCCTGGTCGCTGCCGGTTACTGGCTGTTTCTGTATGATGACGCCCGCCTGCCGGTACAGCTTCGCCTCTGGCCTCCGGCCAACAGCGATGCTCCGCTGCTTGACCATACCCGTACCCTTATTCCCGTCGACGCAACGATCGAGGCCGCGCGCGGCCTCTGTTTGCACCTGCCCCCCGGGCAGCGCGACTATTATCCTCCGCACAAGCTGCCCCCGGGACCCGAATACCTGCTTTTCTACATCGATCCGCTCACCCGTGCGACCCCGGACGCACTCATCATCCTCAAGCACATCGCCGCCCTTACCGGCGAACACGGTTATGGGGTGCGCCTGGCCAGCAGCTGGGTCTACCTGCTGCAACGGGGTGTGCCGGTGCCGGCCGGCTTCGCCGCGCACCTCGATACCGCACTCGCCCGTGTCTGGAGCGGGCAGCTTGGCCGGCCAATCGCGGAACGCCACCGGCCGTTCATCATCAGTGCCGAATTCTATCCACGCCAGCCCTGGCAGCGTACACCCCTGCGCTATGGCCCCGGCCGCGGCCTCGATATCGATGTCATCGCCGCATCCATGCCGCCGCAGTTTTCCCTCACCCGTTTTACCGGCGCACTCAACGATGCCTCATTCGCACACAGTTTTTTCCTGCCCGTCGAGGATGGCGAACATACGCGCGCAATCTTTCTGCCTGACAGCAACGCGGTTCCCGGCATCAATGACTTGTATCTCCGCGCGGAGACGGCCGATGGCGCCGTGTTGACCGCGCAGTTCCCCGTGCTGATCGACACCGCCCCCCCGACGGTCACGCTCCGCCGCGTTGCTGCTGCTGCCGGTGATCCATTGCGCCTGGACGTTGCCATTGATGACGCTCACAGCACGGTAATCTGGTGGTATGCAGTCAATGATCCTGATGACTCCCGCCACCGAGCCGCGTTTTCCGGGTTGCTCGGGAACAACTATGCCCGGCGCACCTACGCCTGTACGCTAACGCTGACGGAACCAGTCGCCACGGTCGATACGGTATACGTGGTTGCTGTCGATGCCTGCGGGAATCAGGCTCAACAGGAACTCGTCCTCCGCTGAACAGGCACCGGCAGTCCGTTCAAACGTTGCCGGTGCTCAGGGCATACCGCGCCAGTTCGAAAAAAGAACGCAACGGGAGCTGGCGCAGCAGGGCAACCAGCTTGCCCGGACGGTACATCGTTTGCCGGTACGCGCGGCGCGATACTGACAGGTATTCCGCCGCCGTCATCCCTGCCGGCAGCAATGGCGGTGGACCGCTGAACACCCCGGCATCTTGCCGGAACAGCGCCTCCCGCTGCGCCGCTGTCAGTTCCGCTCCCAGCGCGCTCCCCGGGTAGGGGACGACACGGGAAAACTGGTTGAGATCGGCATCGAGTCGTCGCGCCACGGCAATGGTCGCTTCCATATCCGCCAGCGTTTCCCACGGAAACCCGAGCATGTAATAGGCATGCGTGTAGAGCCCCGCCGCTTTGGCCAGGCAGATGGCCGTCGCCGCCTGTTCGAGGTTGATCTGCTTGCCGATGCGCCGCAGGGTTTCCGCACTCCCCGACTCGACGGCAAAGTCGACCTTCCAGAAGCCCGCGCGCCGCAGCAGCGCAAGCAGTTCCGCATCCACCCGGTCGACGCGCAGCCCGTTGGTCGTCTGCAGCAGCACTCCGGTATCCGCCGCAATCAACTGCCGGCAGATTTCCTTTGCCCGCTCCGTGTCGCAGGTGAAGTTGTCATCGAATACGCACAGTTCCCGCACCCCAAACGTCCGCACCTGCCAGACCACTTCGCGCACGACATGTTCTGGTGAACGCGCCCGCCACTGCCGCCCCATCGGCTGGTAGCAGAAACTACAGGTGTGCGGGCAGCCGCGCGAAGTCATGAGGACGGAGAGCGGCCGCCTTTTACTCAGCAGCACGCGGTAGCGCGCCAGCGGCACAAGGTCGTACGCGGGAAACGGGAGCGTATCGAGGTCGGCGAGCACCCCGCGCGCACCGGTACACACCGCGGTGCCGTCAGTACCGCGTAAGTACAATCCACGCACGCACGCAGAATCATCGGTTCGCAGGTATTCCGCCAGCGTTTCCTCTCCCTCGCCAGCCACAACCGCGTCGGCCTCGCCATCACCGAGAAACCAGCCCGGTTCCGCCGACGGCAACGGCCCGCCCACGATGATCTGCACCCGCGGGTAGCGCTCGCGCAGCCAGCGCAACCGTTCACGCGAGCGGGTGACATTGCCCGCGTGGATACTCAACCCGACATGAGTCACCTCTGCCGGCAGTTCGTGCAGCGGCGGCATCACCTGTGCATCGTGCACCGTACAGGCGATGTTCCGCGCGCGCAGGGAGGCCGCCAACGAGAGAATGCCGGGGGGCGGCAGCGTGTTGGCATACAGCCCGCGTTCGGCTGGCGCCTCGGCGATGAGCAGAATGCTCATCCCGCGTTTCCCGTCAGCCGCCAGCGCAGCCAGCGGCAGAGATGCTGCAGGTAATGCCGGGCGTAGTAGTACTGGATACGCTCGCCGCGCACAACCGCGGTCAGCAGCATGAGCAGCGTCACCAGCGGTTCCGGAACATGCCGTAGCAGGGCAATCCGGTCGCCTGTCAGCAGCCAGCCACGCAGCGGGCACGGCAGCAGCGGCAGCACCTGCAGGAATTTCCGGTAGTGCTCATTCGCTGCCCGCAGGCGCGTGGCGGTCAGCGCCCCGGCCTGCAGGTAGGTCACTGCCTCGCCTTCCTCGATACGCGACACTGCTTCCGTGGCCAGCGTGCCCGCCGCCAGCGCCCGGTCGATAATCTCCGTCTTGGGGAAATAGCTCAGCCAGTAGGTGGTAATACGCGGGCAGGCCGTGCCGGCGGCGAAGAGTTCCGCCGCTCGCCGGTGGTCCGCAACACTCTCCTCCGGAACGCCAAACATGTAGTCGGGCGTACAGGGGAGCCGCGTCGCCTCGCACGCCGCCAGCGCCGTCTGCACCTGCGCATCGCTCTCCGTCCGCCCGAGTATGCGCCGCCGCACATCGGCATTGACCGCCTGGATGCCGAGTTCGACCAGCGCGCAGCCGGCCGCCTTGAGCTGCGCCGCCACGTCATGATCAAGCTGCGCGGGATGCACGATGCACTCGAAGGGCAACCCGATAGTACGCTGGTAGGCGGGCAGGAACGCCGTCAGCCAGTCGCGGCGTAGGGTGAAGCAGTCGTCCATGAACTTGACCGTGTGCAACGTCGGCCAGCGCTGCCGCGCCGTGCGCAGTTCCGCCAGCACGTGTTCCGGTGAACGGAAGCGCACGTATTCTTCACCGGGATAGAGCGTGCGCAGATAGTTGTGCGAACAGAAGGTGCAGCGGTAGGGACAGCCGCGCGACACGGTAATCCGGTAGATAAAACGCGCATCCGTCTGCGCGGCAAACACCTCCCGGTCGGGGAACGGCAGCGTGTCGAGGTCGCGCAGCAGCGGGCGCAGCGGGTTGCCGTGCAACGTGCCGTCAGGAAGCCGGTACCAGAGGTTGCGCAGCGTGCGCGGATCCCTGCCCGCCTGCAGGCAGTCGGCCAGTTCCGTGAGCGTTTCCTCCCCCTCACCAGCAATGACGTAGTCGACCGCATCATGCCGCAGTACCCGCTCCGGCACCATGGTCGGGTGTACACCGCCGAACACCACCGGGCAGTCGCAGTCACGCTTCAGGCGCGCCGCCAATGGCACTGCCCAGTGCATCATGCAGCTCATCACCGAGAAGCCGAGCAGCCCGGGCCGCCAGCGTTTTGCCTCTGCCGCCAGCAGTTCGGTGAACGGCAGCGCTGCGCGCAGCCGCGGCATATGCAGGAAACGCTTGTCGTCGAACAGGGCCGGGTCAAACAGTATCTTCGTCTCATGTCCGCCACGCTGCAGCCAGGCGGCCAGCGACGCCACCCCGAGGTTTTCGGCACCCATGCAGACAAGCATGACTTTCATACGCGTCGCCCCGCCAGATGCAGCAGGTAATAGCGCAGGTAGAACCACGGGCGACGGTCATGCTGCAGCAGGCAATTGAGTGCCTCGCAGACCGTGGCCGCAGCGGCAGGAAGGTATGCCGCCAGCCGCAGCAGAAGCGGACTGGTACGCCAGCGCACCGGCAGTACGGTCAACAGTTTGAACAGCAGCCGGTACTGTTTCGCCCGTTTTTGTACCGCGGCATCGGCCACCGAACCGCCGAGAAAGTACATTGCCTCTCCACCGCTGCGAATGCTCTCCTGCCGCTCGGCTGTCAGCGCGACCTCCTGTGCAACAATGGGCGTCTCCGGATGGTAGGCAAGATCGAAGCACTCGATGCGTGCCAGGCGGCGCCAGGGCGCGTAAAAAGCGAGCGCCGCGGGGTAATCCTCAGCTGCCTCGCCGGGAAAGCCGAAGATGTGGTCGACCTGAAACGGCAGACCGACGCGTTCGCAGGCAGCGAACGCGTTTGTAATCGCCGCGTTGCTCTCGTGGCGGTTGAGCACTTCCCGCCGCACGCGTTCGTTCACCGTCTGCACCCCGAGTTCGATAAGGAAGCACCCTGCCGCCCGCAACAGCCGGGCCCGTTCTTCATCAAGGCAGAGCGGGTGAGCCACGCAGCTGAACGGCACCCCTATATGGCGGCGATACCCGTCAAGCAGTTCGCGCAGCCAGTCGCGGTCGGCCGTCAGCACATCGTCGTCGAAATGCGCCACGCGAAAGGCGTATCGCTCCTTCGCCCACTGCAACTCCGCCAGCACCCGGGCCGGTGAGCGCCGGCGCGCATAGTGACGTTCCTGCGGGTAGAGCCGTTTGAGCACCGCGTGGCAGCAGAACGAGCAGGTGTAGGGACAGCCACGCCCCGCCGCTGTCTTGTAGAGGTAGGAAAAGGGCAGCACGCGCTCGAACAGTTCCTTGTCCGGGCGCGGCAGCGCGTCGAGGTCGGCAATGAGCGGGCGCAGCGGCTGCGGAACGATATGCCCGTCCTCCTTGCGCCAGACATTGCGGATGCCGGCACCAGTGCCGCCACGTGCGATGTCCTCCGCCAGTTCTGTCAGCGCTTCGTCACCTTCGCCAACCAGCACATAATCAACCTGCGGGTTGGCAAGCACCGTTTCCGGTACCGAGGTGGGATGAATGCCTCCGAAGATTACCGGGACGCTGCTCCGCGCCTTCACCTGCCGCGCAACCTCCAACGCCCAGCGGTAATAGACCGTCGGCACCGAGAACCCGACCAGGTCCGGCGCCGATGTGACAATCCCGGCGACCACACGGGAGGTGTGGTCGAACCGGCGACGCAGTCCCGGATGGTACAGGTAATGGTCAGGCCCGAACAGATCGGGATCGAAAACCAGCGTCACCTGGTGCCCGCGCTGTTTGAGCACCGCCGACAGGTATTCCAACCCGAATGATTCGACCGCGCGGTAGACGAACGTGATACGCATGGCGGCACTATACCTTTCCGCCTGTGCCGCCGCAAATTGTGGAAGGCGGCAGACAGATATGCTATCCTGCCGCCATGGCTGAACGGCTCCCTTCCCTTTCGATCTTCTTCCCGGCATACAACGACGCCGGCTCGATTGGCGCGCTGGTTGATGATGCCTACCGCATCGGCGGCAGCATCGCCCGCGAGGTCCAGGTCATCGTCGTTGACGACGGCAGTCGCGACAACACCGCCGTCGTATTGCGCGAAGCGCAGCAGCGTTATCCCGGAATGCAACTGGTCTCCCACGCAGTCAACCGCGGCTACGGTGCCGCACTACGCAGTGCCCTTGCCTGCTGCCACGGTGAGTGGGTTTTCTATACCGACGGAGACGGCCAGTATGATGTCGCTGATCTCATCACGCTGGCCGCACATACTGCCACGGCCGATTTCATCACCGGCTACAAGAGGCAACGCGCCGACGCCTGGTACCGCCTTCTGTTCAGCCGTGCCTTCAACCGCATTGCCGGTCTGTTCTTCCGCATCCCGGTGCGTGACATCAACTGCGATTGCCGTCTCTTCCGCCGGGCACTGCTCGATGGTGTGACCTTCACGCAGACGGGCGGGCTTTTCGGGCTTGAACTGCTGCTGCACGTGCAACACCGCGGTGCACGCATCATCGAGGTGCCGGTCCGCCACCTGCCGCGTCGTTTCGGCCATTCTCAGTTTTTCACGGTCCCCGGCGTCACCGGTGCCCTGCGTGACCTCTGGTGTTTGCAGCGGAAGCGGCGATGACCTTCTCCGGGATGCGCATCGTGGTCACCGGCGGCCTCGGCTTTATCGGCAGCAACCTTGTGCACGCGCTCGCGCGGCAAGGGGCGCACGTTGCCGTCATTGACGCGCTGCTCCCCGGACTGGGAGGAAACCGGCACAATCTCGCGGGCATCACCGGCACCATCTCCGTACACGAGATCGACCTGCGCGCCACCGCAGTACTCCCCCGCCTGCTCGAAAACGCCGACGTTGTTTTCAACCTCGCCGGCGCGCTCAGCCATATCGACAGCAGCCGCGATCCGTTCACCGATATGGAGTGCAACGTACGCGCGCAGCTGTCGCTCCTCGAAGCCTGCCGCGTCGCCTGCCCGCGGGCGGTTATTGTCTTTACCGGCAGCCGCAGCCAGTACGGGCGAGCCGCCACGCTCCCCGTCAACGAAGATGCACCGTTACACCCCGTCGACCTCAACGGCGTTCACTGCGTCGCTGCCGAACAGCACCACCTGCTCTATCACCGATTGTATGGCCTGCGCACCGTCTGCCTGCGCCTGACTAATACCTACGGACCGCGCCACCAGATGCAGCACGGGCGGCAGGGGTACCTCAACTGGTTCATCCGTCTCGCCCTCGAAGACCGGGAGTTGCCAGTTTACGGCGACGGCACACAACTGCGTGACTTCAACTATGTCGATGATGTCGTACACGCACTGCTGGCAGCCGCGACAACGCCTGCGGCTATCGGGCAGGTCTGCAACCTCGGCAGCGGGCAGGCAATTTCCGTGCGCGCCAGTGCCGAAGCGGTCATTGCCTCAGCCGGCAGCGGGCGGCTGCGCCTGCTCTCTTACCCGGAAACGCTGCGCGGCATCGAAGCCGGCGATTACTGCGCCGATATCCGTCGGGCACATGCCCTCCTTATCTGGAGTCCCCGCGTTCCCTTTGCCGAGGGATTGCAGCAAACCATCACGTTCTACCGACAGCACCCCGATGCGTATTTCTTCCCCGAAGTTCTGTAGCCGGAACACGGCTGTCGCTGTCGCCGCGCTGGCCTACCTGTCTACCATGCTGCTGTACGGCCTGCGCGATGTCGCCCTTCCCTACGGTGATATCCACGAGTTCTATGACCTTCGGTTTGCGCCGTTCGCCACCGGTCGTCCGCTCACTTTCGTCCTCTACCGCGCCTGTGTTTCCGCTGCCTCGCTTGGCGATACGGTTCGTTATCTCCCCCTGCTGCTCAACACCGCCACCTTGCTCTGCCTCGGCATCTTCCTCTGGCGTCTGGTTGTGCGCGCTGCCGGCACCTTCGCCGGGGCAACCGCTCTGCTGCTGTTCGCAACCTCCCCTTTCAATCTCGCGCTTGGCTATGGGTTTGCTACCCATCAGCTGCATGCGCTGGCCTGTTGCCTGTTTGCCTGCTGGGCACTACTCGCGGGGAAAGGCCTTCCGGCACGCTGGAGTGTGGCTCTGGGGATGGCCGCTGCCTCTCTCTTCTCCTACACGGTCTATCCACTCATCGCTGCCTTCTGGCTGCTGCTACTGTTCGCGCGCGAATATCGTTCTCACCTGCCGCTTCTGACGGTATGCCTGTTGGCAGTCCACAGTCCGGTCTTGCTCATGCCGGAATGGCGTGAGGCGCGACTCGCCGACTATGCCGCCAATCTCGCGCTCGGTCCCCGCTACACCTCCACGCTTTCCTTTTCGTATTTCCCGCTGCTCGCCAGCATGAGCGAGGGCGCTGTCCGTTCCGGTGCCTGCCTGTTCGCCGCCATCGCCGGCCTTCCCCTCTGCCGACGGCGGTCATGCCTGATTCTGTGCATCCTGCTCCCGCTGCTCACCGTTTGGGCCATGCATTTCGCCGGTGCCTCAAAACTGTCCCGTACCTATTGCTGGGTGCTGCCCTTCTGGTATGCTGCAGCCGGATTCGGCATCACGTTCCTCGCCCGCAGCGGCAGAGGAGGGCGTCTGCTGGCTGTTCTCGTGCTCGGTACTGCCATTGCCGCCGGCATGCAGCAACAGCAAACATTCTGGCGGATATTTCATACTGCCCCGCTCGTCGCCCGCGACTTCAATACGCGGGGAATCAGCGAAGTGATCTGCCTGGGAAACAGTGATTTCATGCCCGTCCCCTACGGTGTGCGTCACCGCAACGTGCAGTATTTTGAACTGGAGGGAATCCCGCCGGAAACTCCAATGCTGCTGAACCGGTATTCCGGAGTCATGCTCTACCGTACCATGGAAGAGCACCTGCGTCTTGCCCGGCTCTATAATTGGCTCCCCGCGCTGGCCACGTATCCCGGAGTATGTGAGTTGCCGCTGTTTGTAACCCATAATGAGGCATCGTTTCACTTCTGGTTGCGCCATCCGGAAATCGCTGCTGCGCCCGGTCCGGTAAAGCTCACCACGGTTGGAGTAGTACGCCATGCGCTCGCCACAGTCCCATGGACTGCTAGCGGGGAAAACGACTTGTACCGCGATGAACGCGTGCAGGTCGACTGATAGCATGTCTTCCATCACCCGGTTGAGGATGAACTGTATGATGTCGTTCTGCTTTGTTCGTCATTCGGCATCAGCTGGTATGCTGCACTGGGGCGCTCTGGGGTGTGCAGCTAGCGTAGCGGCCTGGTTGTGCATGGTGCCCATATGCTAAGTACCATGCTAACACATCGCGCCACACAACGACGTCTGTTGCGCGCGGTCGCGGAGTGGTATGTACGTGCGGGGTTCGGTGGCGGGGTGCGCCCGCTTTCCGCCTCGGTCTATCTGACCAATGCCTGCAACCTCGACTGCGAATTCTGTTACGTGAAGCAGGCGCGCCCCGCGTCCCAGACTATGCCACGGGCGATGTTCGACAGCGTTATCCGCGACCTCGGGGAACTCGGCATCGTCTATCTGTCGCTGACGGGTGGGGAACCGCTGCTCCTCCCCGACATCGTCGAGCGGGTCGCGCAGGCGCGCGCGGCCGGCATCCCCTACCTGCACATGGTAAGCAATGCGGAGTTGCTGACCGCCGACAAGGCCCGCGCGCTGCATGCAGCGGGTCTGACAGAGCTTTCCGTCTCGCTCGACGGTTGGGAAGCGGGTCATGACCGCCGCCGGGGAAAAGCCGGGCTCTTCGCACAGGTCTGGCCGCTGCTGCAGGAAATCCGCCGGACGGTACCGGACCTGCTGCTCGTGGTCAATAGCGTGGTGATGGACGACAACCTCGATGAACTGCGCACGCTCACTACCGCGTCACGAAAGGCCGGGCTGTACCACAAGTTTCAGCCGGAACTGGCGTGGAACAACGTGAAGCCAGCGCTCAACGAATCAGCAGCGGTTCGCCTCGCTGAATTCTGCACGACCATGGCGACTCAACCACACGTGCTCAACAGCCGAACCTTCCTGTCATGGATGCCGCGTTTCCGCCGCACCGGGCACGTCCCTGCTATCGCCGGCCCCTGCCTCTACGCCACACACCATGTGAAGATTATCGAAACGGGCGACGTTTTCCCCTGCTATCTCGGCTGCGAAGGGCATTGCCGCTTCCACTATGATGGCGATCTGCACCGCCTGCTTGCCTCCGACGCCTATCGCGCCATGGTCACGGGGTTGCGCGCCTGCCGCGCCTGCACGCAGCAGATGTTCGTCTGCTACCTCGAACCGCGCCTTGTCTTCCCGGTCGGGCACTACCTGCGCCACGCGCTGGGGCGACGCGGGGTGCGCCCGTGAACGTCCGCCGCGCCGCGTGGTGGGAGGACTGGGGCGTCCGCGGCCTCTACTTCTTCAACACCATTGATACCCACACGCTGGTAGCCGTCACCGTCGCACTCGGTGTGTTGTACTGGCCGGTCGAGGCGTCGTGGATTCCCACCTCGACGGTATGCTCTGCGTGTGAAAGTTGTCACCTTATCAGCTGGCGCACTATCTCCACCGGACTCTTCCTCGTGCTCCTACCACACTACGTTGCCTACCGGCTCGCCGATTTTCACCCTGCCATCATTCCCGTCGGCCTGCTGGTCGTCCTGGTCCATGTTCTCGATTCAGGCCGGTGGCTGCTACTCGGCCTGACTGCTGCCGCGGTGGCCGCCTATGTGCTGATCAGCCAGCTGTTCCTGCTGGGCCTTCCCAATGTTCTGGTCAAACGCGACTGGACCATCCCGTTCCGCATGATGATCAATGCGCTGACGACTATCGCCCCGACCACCACCAGCACCCTGATGTCATTCATCTTCCCCTTTCTCATTGCCGGGGCGGCGGTCACGCTTGATTACGGCGGGGTCGGCCTCGCCGGCACAGGGTTGGCCGTACTCACGCTTGCCGCGCTCATCGTCCGTCGCGGCCTGCGTCGATACACACGGCCGCTGCCGCCCGTTGTGCTAAAAAAACAGCCGCAACAGGTCCGGCGCATCATCATGCTCAATATCGATGGCATGCGCCTGGACATATTTCGTCGCGCTGAATACGGGCTTTTCCGGGAATGGGAGCGGCAGGGAGTGTCATTCCCCCGTGGGCTGACCACAGTTTACCGTGCGCTGACCAACCCCGCCTTTGCCAGCATCCTCACCGGTGTGCATCCGCCGGTGCACGGGCTCCTTTCCAACAATTACGGCGCGCGGATCAAAGTCACCGGGCTCCCCGACCTCTTCCCGACACGCCTCTACGGGTCGATGCATATCAGGCATTTTTCCAAACCGTCGTGGGAGTGCGCGGTGGCGACGCTCATCGGGCAGTCGACGCTCGACGCTGACCGTGCGCTCATGACGCAGCTGCGTGAAGATGTTGCTCATGACCGGCACAAACTCCACATCTATGATTTGAGCAACGTTGACCACACGGGGCATGTCTACGGCAGTGAAAACCGTGCCTACGCCGATGCGCTTTTCCCCGCGCAGGAATTGCTGTGGGAGTTTTTCTGCCACCTGCGCGATACTGGCTTCTTTGCTGACGGAGCGTGTTTCCTGATGTCTGACCATGGCATTGCCGGCATCGACCATTCCTACATGCTGCATCCCGCCGAACGCTACGTGCCATTTATCGCCGTCGGGCCGGGGATGCCTGCAGGACACGCACTCACCCTGCCCGCGAACATCACCGATATTGCCCCAACAATATGTGCCCTGTTCGGCCGCCCGCCCGTTCCGGGCATGCTCGGCCGCATCCTCCCCTTGTGGGAATAAGTTCACTTGCCGGGCAAAGACCGCCCCAAAACAGGTTGGATTTGACGATACGTTGCCGATATGCTAAAAAGCCATCGTGGCGCCATAGTCTAGTGGTTAGGACGTCGCCCTCTCACGGCGAAAACACGGGTTCGAGTCCCGTTGGCGCTACCACTTATTCCAGACAATTCTTCAGTATGTCTCCCCACTGAACAGCTTGTGCTCTGCCTTCAGGCACCGGCAGGGACAGTATCTCGCGCAGCAACTTGTCGGCCACCGGCAAAACGTCCCGGGTCCCATACGCAGCGGAACGATGCAAACGGTAGGGATAATGTACCTGCGTCGGTATGCCTTGAGCGTGCAGCAGGCGCCGCAACCGGTCACGCTGCGGCACACACATCACCAGCTGATGCCAGGCGTGCTCACCGGCGGTCTTTTGACTGACAGTTCCCACTACCGTCAACAGCGCACGCGCAGCAGCAGCGCGCCGGCGCCGGGCCGCTGCACTCTGCCGCAGACGCAGGCGCAGCACTGCCGCCTGCAGTTCGTCAATGCGACTGTTGGTACCCGGTTCGGTAAATTCGCGTTCGCTGCTCCGGCCGTAATCCGCCAGCTGCCGCAAGCGTCGCGCCAGCCGTGCGCTGTTCGTCACTGCCATCCCAGCGTCACCCAGCGCAGCGAGTGTCTTGGTCGGGTAGAAGCTGAACGCGCCGATGTCGCCGAAAGTACCGACCTGCCGGTTGCGCCAGCGGGCACCGAACGCCTGGCAGGCATCCTCGATCACGCGCAGGTTGTGGCGGCGGGCGAGGCGCAGGATGTCGTCCATCGGCGCCGGGCATCCGTAGATATGCACGGGCAGCAGCGCCTTCGTGCGGGAGGTAATCTTTCTGTGCGCGTCAGCCGGGTCGAGGGTCCAGTCATCAGGTTTGACATCGGCGTACACCGGTTTTGCACCGGCCAGTTTGATGGCCGCCACCGTCGCCACGCAGGTAAATGCCGGCACAATCACCTCGTCGCCGGTGCCGATATCCAGTGCCCGCAGGGCTAGGTGCAGGGCATCGGTCCCCGAGGCAAGCGCTACCGCATGACGACAAGCGCAGGCGGAGGCAAACTCCCGTTCCAGGGCCGCCGTCTGCGGCCCTTTCAGAAATACCCCGCTGGCCAAGATACGGTCCCAAACCTTGAGAATGGCGCGGCGCTCTGCCGGCGGCACCCGCAGATCACGGAAGGGGGGCAGCCGGCGAACGGTCATTGCGTGCGCAGGGTGTACTTCTGCTTCTTGCCCTTCATCAGTTCTGCCGTGCCGGCGGCAAACGCGGCTGCGGTCAGGGGGCAGGCGATGTCGGACACCACCGCGCCGTTGAGGCGGACCCCCCCCTGCTGGATGAGCCGGCGGCCCTCGCCCAGCGAAGCGCAGATGCCCGCTTCGACCAGCAGTTTCACCAGCGGCTTGCCGGCGGCAAGGTCCGCCGCGCTGACCGTGATGACGTTCAGCGTCTCCGCCGCGGCCGTCGCTGCCGCATCGATGCCGCATTCCCGCCGCAGCATCTCCCAATCGGCGTCTGGCATGCCGAACTGCTGCCGCTCGAAGGCCAGCGCCGCAGTCGCCGCGTCTCTGCCATGCACCATCTCCGTCACACGGAAAGCGAGGATGCTCTTCGCCTTGTTGAGGTCGCGGTCGCGCCAGGCGCTGTAGCGGACGATATCGTCGAGCGGGACAAAGGTGAAGAACTTGAGGAACCGTTCGACATCGCGGTCGTCGCTGTTGCGCCAGTACTGGTAGAACTCGTTGACCGGGGTCTTCGCCGCGTCAAGCCAGACCGCCCCCTTCTCCGTCTTGCCCATCTTGCCGCCCGACGCGGTGGTGAGCAGCGGCAGGGTGAAGGCGCACGCCTCTTTCGTCGTGACACGGCGGATGAGGTCGATGCCGGCGAGCATGTTCGACCACTGGTCATCGCCCCCCAGTTGCATCGTGCATTGTTCCGTGCGGAAGAGGTGCAGAAAATCATACGCCTGCAGCAGCATGTAGTTGAACTCGAGGAACGAGAGCCCGGCCTCCTTGTCGAGCCGCGCCTTGAAACACTCGGCGGTGAGCATGCGATTGACGGAGAAGTGTGCCCCTACGTCGCGCAGGAAATCGATGTAGTTCTGCTGATTGAGCCAGTCGCCGTTGTTGAGCAGCAGCGCCTTCCCCGCGGAGAAATCGAGGATGCGCCCGAGCTGCGCGCGGATCCCCGCGAGGTTCTTCGCCAGCTGCTCGTCGGTGAGCATGGAGCGCATGGCGTCCTTGCCCGACGGATCGCCGATGCGCGCGGTTGCCCCCCCGACAATGGCGATGGGGCGGTGCCCCGCGCGCTGCAACTGCGCCAGCGCCATCACCGGCAGCATGTGCCCGACATGGAGCGAGTCGGCGGTCGGGTCGAAGCCGGCATAGCAGGTCACCGGCCGGTCGAATACCGCGCGCAGGTCAGGCGTAGTGGTCTGTTTGATGAACCCGCGCGCGCTCAGAACGTCATGCACATTTTCCATACGCATTCCTGTCGTTACATTGATTGCGTATAGTAGCGTATCGCACCGTCGGCGTCAACCTTGACGGCGACGGCGGAGTCGGGTATGGTATCCTCTGGCCGAGCGGCAGCAACCGCGGAAGGGGAATACCGGCGTAATGGATTACAACGACACTGAACTGAGGCGACCGGTGGCGCAGGCGCGAGTGCGGCACTACGGACGCTGGCTGCTGGCGCTGCTGCTGGTGGCGGGGGCGGGGTATGCGCTGCTGCGGTACACGCAGCTGCCGCCGGCGCAGGCGCGGGCGCGGGTCATCATTCTCGGCTTCGACGGGCTGGAGTCGACGCTGGTCGAAAAGTGGGCCGCAGAGGGGAAACTGCCGGAGTTCAAGCGGTTCATCGACGCGGGGCAGTTCCACCGGCTGCAGACGACGAACCCGGCACAGTCGCCCGTCTCGTGGTCCTCCTTTATCTCGGGGAGCAACCCGGGAAAGCATGGCATCTTCGATTTCCTCTCACGCGACGCGCGCACCTATATGCCTGACCTGTCATTAGTGCGGCAGGACGAAACCAACCCCGGCGAATTTGTCAGTGCGCGGCGCGGGTTCACCTTCTGGCAGGCGCTGGAAGAGGCGCGCATCCCCACGCGCATCATCCACTGCCCCGTGACGTTTCCCCCTGAGGGGAGCAGCCATATCCTCGCGGGCATGGGCGTGCCCGACATCCGCGGCACGCAGGGGACCTTCTCTTTCTACACAGAGGAGCAGGATGCGGGCGGGGCAACGGGCGGCACGGTGATGACGGTTGTCTTCACCGGCAGCGACGCGCGCGGCCGCATCATCGGACCGCAGGTGGAGGGCAGCAGTACCCCGGCGGAAGTGCCGTTCACCATACGGCGTAGCGGCGGAGGCATCACCCTGATACTCAACGGCGGGGAGGTGCCGCTGGCAGCGGGGACATGGAGCGGGTGGCAGCGCTTCTCCTTCCCGCTGGGGATGGGGCAGACGGTCAGCGCCATCGGACGTTTTCATCTCATCAGCGCACAGCCGCTGCGCCTCTACCTCTCCCCGCTGCAATTCGACCCGGAAGCACCCTACCAGTCAATCAGCGTGCCGGAGGAATTCAGCGCGGAACTTGCCGAGGCCATCGGCCTCTACCATACGCTCGGCATGCCCGAGGAGACGTGGGGACTCAACGAGGGGCGGCTCAGCGAGGAGGCGTTCCTCGCGCAGTGCGCGACGCTTTTAGACGAGCAGGAAGCGATGCTGGCGCGCGAACTGCGCGACTGCGACGCGGGAGTGCTCCTCTGGGTGACGATGGTCAGCGACCGCATGCAGCATATGTACTGGCGCACCATCGACGAGCGACATCCGCTGTATACCCCGGAACTGGTGGCACGCTACGGCAACGTACTGGCAGAGATGTACGCGCGCTGTGACCGCATCATCGCGAAGGTGCGCGCGCAATTGCGGCCCGAAGACACGCTGATTATCATGTCCGACCATGGTTTCTCCTCCTTCCGCCGCGCGGCCCATGTCAACAGTTACCTGCGCGAGCGCGGGTTCCTCGTGCTCAATGATGGTGCGGATACCAGCGCGGAGTTTTTCGCGCAGGTCGACTGGAGCAGGACACGGGCGTATGCGCTCGGGCTGGGTGGTG
>CAZWUZ010000055.1:0-7163 GCA_964637655.1 uncultured bacterium
CGGGGTTCGTCGACCGGCTGGTGGCGACGGGCGCCAACCTCTACCACGACCTGCACTTTGCCTTCAATTTCCCGCTGCATGTCGGCACGCACATGGTTGACGACCGCGACCTGCGGGTCAACGACGTGGTGCGCATCTACGATGTGTTTCTCGGCTATTCCGACTGCCTGATGAGCACGGACGAGATCCTGCGCTCGATCATCGTGCAGCCCGAATTCCAGCGCGAGATGGGGACCTGCGAGTTCCACTACCTGCTCGGGCGTTATGCGGCGGAATGGGAGCGCAAGGCGGGGCTCAAGGATGTTTCCGTGCTGGCCGCGGCCTACCGCTGCGGCGTGCCGGTGTTCACCAGTTCGCCGGGGGATTCGACCATCGGCATGAATATTGCCGGGCTCGAACTCGAGGGGATCAAACTGCGCATCAACCCGTCCATCGACGTCAATGAGTCGACCTCGATCGTGCTCGATGCCAAGCGCTCGGGTGGCAAGTCGGCGGTCTTTCTCATGGGGGGCGGCAGCCCGAAGAATTTCACGCTGCAGACGGAGCCGCAGATCCAGGAGATCCTGCGCATCAAGGAAGTGGGGCAGGATTACTTTTTGCAGGTGACCGACGCGCGGCCGGACACGGGCGGCCTGTCGGGCGCCACGCCGCATGAGGCGGTGTCCTGGGGCAAGGTCGATCCGAACCGCCTGCCGGACGCCATTGTCTGCTATGCCGACACGACCATCGCGCTGCCGCTGCTCACGCATTACGCGCTGAGCACGGTCAAGCCGCGCAAGCTGAAGCGGCTGTACGACCAGCGCGGCGCGATGATGGACAAACTGGTCAAAGAGTACTTCAAGCACAACCCGACGCGCCGCGACAAGATTGCCAAGGCGCAGCTGGAACGCGAACTGGCGAAGGCAGGCAAACGCGCCAAGCGGTAGCATGACGACCACCAACAGCGTTGCCGGTTCGCTCCGGCAACGCTGTTGTTCTGTTCCGGCAAACATGCGCGGCATGCGGCGAATACGCAATTGAAGGACCAGGCCAATGCGGTCGCGGGGAAGAAGATGAGCGTTCTACTCGTCGTGGGCGCGATATGTATCGCGCTGCTGCTGGGCGTCTGGCTGACGGGGTGTGCCTGGCAGCGCGCGATGATATTTTACCCGCGCCCGCTGGCGCCCGGCCGTGACGCGGAACTGAATTCCCGGCATGATGTCAGGCCGCTGACGGTCAGCGCGGCCGACGGCATGGTGTTGCGCGGTTGGCTGGTCGGGGCGGCGGACACGCCGGACATGCGGCCGGCGGTCATCTACTTCGGCGGCAACGCCGAGGAAATCTCGTGGCAGGCGGATGATACCGCGGTTTTTGCCGGGCAGGCGCTGGCACTGGTCTGCTATCGCGGCTACGGGAAGAGCGATGGTGAGCCGGGCGCGACGGAACTGCTGGCGGACGCGCTGGCGGTCTACGATGCGGTGGCGCAGCAGCCGGGCATCGATGCCCGGCGCATCGCCCTGATGGGGCGCAGCATCGGCACCGGGCTGGCAGTGCATGTGGCCGCGCAGCGCCCCGTGACAGGGGTGGCGCTGGTCTCGCCGTATGACCGGTTCAGCCGCGTCGCGAAGGACCACTACCCGTATCTCCCGGTCGACCTGCTGCTCTGCCATAACATCGATGCCGAGGCGGATGCGCGGCAGGCAACGGCCCCGCTGCTGGCGGTTATCGGCTTGTCGGATGAGATAATTGCGCCGGCACGTTCACGCGCGCTGATCGATGCCTGGCAGGGGGAAAAACGCGTCGTCGAACTCGACGGGTGCGGCCACAACGACATGGAGCGTTTCCCGCGCTATACGGCGGCGCTGCGCGAATTCTTTGCCGGACTGTAGCGCGGTCCGTGCCGCCCGCGGAAACGGTAAACAGCGTCAGTGCGGTGGCGGAATGAAGGCGAAGCCGAGGGCGCCGAAGGGCGAATCACCGGTCGCGGCAGACCCGGCAAAGTTCATTTCCCGTTTTACCAGCGCGGCGGCGGCAGCGGGGGTCATGCCGCGCGACAGGATGCAATCCAGGTAGAGAAACTCGAACCCGGCGCTGGCGGCCCAGTCAATGCTCTCGGTGTAGCCGGAAACGGCACCGGGGTGGCTGCGCGGGAGCAGGGCGCGCACCTGACGCGGCGACTCGCCCGCCATGGCGGTGCAGCAGGAAAAGTTGAGCAGGATGATTTCCGGGTTGCGCGCGAGCGCGTCGGCAATGTCGCGAGCGGGAACGTGTTCGCTGCCGGCAATAAAACCGTCGCGGTCGCCATGCCCGGAGAGGAGCACGACGACGGGCCCGGTGAGGAAGGCCAGGTCACGTGCCGCGCGGCGGAAATCGGCGGCGCTGGTGACGGTGCGGCGGCGGACGCGGACCGACGGCGCGCGCTTGAAGAAGACCTCGAGCATCTCCCCGAAAGCGTAGGGAGCGTCACGCAGCGATTCCTCCCACGGACTCTCCAACACGACCAGCCACTTCTCGTCGGCGGCCGGCACGACGCGCGTGCCCGTCCACGACGACCATGCGCTGCTGTTGTCGGCTTTCCATTTGCCGGCAAAGGAATTGCCGTTGGCTGACAGTTCGAACCACCCCTCGCCGGTGGCGGCGGGTTCGGCGTAGCGGAACGTGAGTTTGCTGCCGCTTACCGTACCGGAGAGCGAACTGCTGTCGCTGTAGGCATAGAGGCCGCTGACGCGGTCGCCGTCGCGCTGCAGGCGCATCATGCCGTACGAGGTGGCAAAGACGCCGGCAAAACCGCCGGCGGCAGTTATGACAACTGCCTCGCCGCGAGTGCCGTCCCAGTGCGACCACTCCGTGACACCATTGGCCCGCCAGGTGCCGGTGAATGACTGCCCGTCATCAGCAAAGGTAAACGTGCCTTCGCCCTGCACGGTGTTTTCGTCGTAGGTGAAGGAGAGACAGGTGCCGCCCAGCGTTCCGGCAATGGTGGCACCGCCGTCGTAATAGGTGCCGGTGACACGGTCGCCATCCTGCTGCAGCACGAGTTCGCCGTAGGTGGTCTGCCAGGTGCCGCTGCAGTCAAAGGCAAGGGCGGGAACAGCACAGAGCAGCAGGCAGAGAGCAAGGAACAGTTTCATGGCAGCACCTCATGACAGGATGCGGGAAGTGTATCCTGCCCGTCGAGCAACGTCAATCTCCGTTTGCCCGCTGCGCCGGTCATGTTGAGCGGCAGAGGCAGGCATAGTAGAATGCGCGCCATGGGCAGGAAGAGGAAAACCACGCCGGCGCCGGTTGCACCTGCGGTATCCGCGCCGGCAGCTACTCCGCCCGCGTTCCGGGCATGGGCGGCGGCCATCATCGTTGTGGCGCTGCTGCTGCGCCTGCTGGTGCTCTGGCAGACGCAGACGAACGACCCGTTTGCCGACCGGTTGCTCCCTGACGGCGACGAGCATTCTTTCCAGCGCTGGGCGGAACGCATCGCGGATGGTGACGTACGCGGCGACGGCTACTATGTGCAGGCGCCGCTCTATCCCTATGCCATGGCGGCGTTGTTCGCGGCCTCCGGCAAATCGCTAATGGCGATGCGCGCGGCGCAGGCGCTGCTCGACGCGGGGACGACGGGGCTGGTCATCGCATTCGGCACCCGGCTGCTGCCGCCCGGCGGCGGGCTGCTGGCGGGTGCGCTCTACGCGCTGCATCCCGTGGCATGGTTCTTCCCGACACGCATCCTGCGCGACAGCCCCATGCCCTTCCTGTTTATGCTCGTGCTGCTGCTGGCAGTACGGGCGGAGGAAAAAAAGACGGGACGCTGCTGGTTTGCCGCGGGCTGCGCGCTGGGTCTGGCGCATCTCTGCCGCGAAAACGTATTGACGCTGACGGCGCTGCTGGCGGGCTGGACGTTGTGGCGGCGCTACCCGGTGCGGCAGGCGCTGTTGCCGCTGCTGGCGGGCGCGCTGCTGCTGCTCTCCCCGGTCGGGCTGCGCAACCTGTCGCTCGGGCTGTCACCGTTCACCATCACGCAGAACGGGGCGGTGGCGCTGGTGATGGGGAACGCGGCGGACGCGTCGGGTGTCGGCTATATCGTGCCGCCGTCGAACGAAACAATCACCCCGCAGGCAACGGGACTGTGGAGCACGGCGCGCGGCATTCTCGCCACCTATGACGGTATTCCTTTCGGGTTGGGGCCGCTTTACCTGCGCAAAGTGCACGGGCTGCTGACCAACCTCGAAATCGCCAACAACGAGAATTTCTATCTGGCGCGCGAACACAGTATGCTGTTGCATTTCCCGTACGGGTTCGGCGCTGTCTGGCTGCTGGCGCTGGCAGGTATCGCCGTGGTGCTGACACAGCGGACACTGCGGCAGCGGCATGCCGTGCCGCTGCTGCTGGGCGCGGTCTATGCCGCGACCGTGCTGCTCTTTTTCCAGCTCGCGCGGTTCCGGTTGCCGCTGCTGCCGCTGCTCTGCGTGTATGCGGCGCTGCTGCTGCAGGTACTGCCGCGCCTGCGGCGCGACGGGAAGCGGGCGGTGCTGGCGGGTGGCGTGGCGGCACTGACGGCAGCGGCGGCATTCATCCCGACGGCCTACGAACGCGCCCACGGGACGCAGCTGCCGCGCGAACAGGTGACGCGGGCGCAGCTGGCGATGGCGGCGCAGGACTGGAACGCCGCAACAGCCCTGCTGCAGCAGGCGCTGGCAGCGGAACCGGGAAACGCGACGGCACACCTCAAACTCGGCATCGTGCGGCAGCAGCAGGGTGATACCGTCGCGGCACAGGCGGCCTATGCGCAGGCGCTGGCACTCAACCCGAACCTGTTCGAGGCATGGATGAATATTGGCGGCTTGCTGCTGGAGCAGCAGAACTATCGCGACGCGGCGGAGCATTTTGCGACGGCGGCGCGGTTGCAGCCGCAATCGGCACTGGCATGGCGGCAGCAGGGAATTGCGCTGCTGCTGGCCGGGGATCCGCGGGGGGCGGTGCCGGCGCTGCAGCAGGCGCTGGCATGTGACCCTTCAGACCAGGAAGTGGCGGAACAACTGGAAATACTCAAACGTGCCGGCATACCCGCAGTTCTCCCGTAATTCCATTAGTTGAGTGCCTGGCACCGGAAGAAGGGATTGACGGGGATACGACAGCAACCTATACTCGCACTATGATGATGACGGAGAGCGGACGGACGATGCTGCGGCTGGCGGTGCTGGCACTGGTGGTGGCGGGCGGTTGTGCGGCGCTCGGCTATCAGGGACTGATGTTGTCCCCTGATCCCGACGTGCCACCTGATTTCAGCGATTTTGCGGTCACCAGCGGTGCGGCCCACCGGCTGGCAGCGGTGGCGGTGTCGGCAGTGTCACCGGTTGCCGGCGTGTGCGCCACGGTGCTGCTGACGCTGCTGACGGCATGGAGCGCGGGACAACTCGGCGGAGAAAGAGCGCGGTGGTGGGCGGGTTTGCTCACTGCGGTGAGTGCGGCGGTCATCCTGCCGGCACTGGCGTCCCCGTGGGTCGCGCTGCTGCTGACGGCGTGGGGTGTGCTGCTGGCCTCGGCGGTGGCGTATGACGTGCACCCGTCGGCATCACGCAGCGCGCTGGCCGGCGCGGCAGCGGGTGTGCTGGCCGGACTGCATATCTGGCTGCTGGTTGCCGGACTGTGGCTCCTGTGGCGGCTGCGGCGTCACGGCATCGTCTACCTCATTGCGGCGCTGCTGGCCGGCGGGGGCACGGTGCTGGCGGGCGGCACGGCGCTGCGCAGCGACGCGTATGATGTCGCGGGCATGCTGCCGGCGGCGATGGCGTGCGACTGGCAGCAGCAACTGGCGCTGCTGGCGGAGGTCAAACCGGCGGCAACGCTTCCCGCGGCGCTCGGCCTGGTCGCGGCAGAGTGGCGGACGGGTGAGCAGATGGTGCGGCTGGCGGACAATCTCGCGCGTTTCCTGCATCCGGCGGAAAGCGACGACGCCTACCCGTGGACGGCGGTGCGACTTCATTATTTTGTGCTGCGCCTGCTGGTCGGGTGGGTGCCGCTGGCGGTGCTGGCGCTGCTCGGGTGGCGGACGCTGCCGGACGCGCAGCGCGCCCTGCTGCTCCCCTTCGTGACGGTGCCGCTGCTGGCGGGGATGCTGTTCGCCCCGGCGTTGCTGTGGCGGGGTTTGCTGACGGTAGCGCTGTCGTACAGCGCGGCGCGCGGCATCGCGCGGCTGCGGGAAGCGGAGGCACCGCGCCTGGCCTGGATGCTGGTGCTGGGCGCGATGCTGCTGTGGCAGTTCTGGCCGGCGGAAGCGACATCGTTGCGGACCTGGCGCGGGGCGGCGCAGCTGGCAATCCGGCACGGCGACACGGAGACAATGCTGCGGTTCGCCGAGGCCTGGGCAACGCGGGCAGCGACCGACGACGAGGCGTGGTGGCTGGCGCATTACGCGGCGCGCTGCCACGGCAACCCGGCGCTGGCCCAGCAGTACCTGCTGCGCGCCTGCCTGTATGCGCCGAACGCGTACCGGCTGCGGGCGTACGCCATCGCGGAAGACGAACTGGCGGAAGCACTGGCACAGCAGGCGGCGTTCCTGCGGGGAGAGCGATGATGGCACTGCATGACACGGGCGAGCCGCTGTTTGCCTTAGCGGAACGCCTCGCGCGTGACGGGGCGTATCGTTTCCCGTTCGACGGGGCGCCCCTCGAGGAGAAAATCGCCGGGCTGCTGCCGGCTGCGGAAGTGGCGCGGCGCGCGGCGGTGCTGGCGGCACTGCCGGTGGCGGAGTACATCGCCGCGGCAGTGGCGCCGTCGGAGGACAGCCGCCGGCCCGGGGCGCGGGCGCTGCTCGCGGCACTGCCGGCACAGCGGCTGCGCGTGGTGGAGGACGGTCCGCTCTACGCGGCGGAACTGGAACTGGCGGTCGGGGAGACGCGCCGTCGGGTCGGAGTGCTCGCACAGGAGCGGACGGTCAACCACGGGGTGTGGGGCCCGCAGCATCACCGTCATGCCATCGCGCTGGCGCGCACCTTCGCCACGCACAAGATGCCGATCATCACCTTTATCGACACCCCCGGGGCGGACGCGGGGGAGGAAGCCAACCGCGCCTGCCAGGCGCACAGTATCTCGCACTTCATCGCGGAGAGGGCGCAGATTGATGTGCCGGTGATCGGCGTCATCATCGGCGCGGGCGACTCGGGCGGCGCCAGCCCGCTGGGGACGGCGAC
>CAZWUZ010000055.1:7173-15717 GCA_964637655.1 uncultured bacterium
CCGCACGCAATGCATCGGCGAGCGCCTGCACGTCGATCAGCGCGCCGCGCGCGGAATCCGCGCCATCCCGCTGGGGACGGCGAACGTGCTGCTGAGCGTGCGTGACGGCATCTGCAACACCATCCAGCCGCGCGGGCTGGCGAGCATCGCGCGCAAGCAGGGACTGTCCTGGCAGGAATGCGCGCGCATCGTCGGCCTGTCGGCGTACGAACTCTGCCGGCAGGGGGCGGTGGACGGGGTCATCGACTTCGTCCCGGGCGAGGAACCGGCGAATCTCGCGCGGGCGCTGGTGAGTGCGGTGTTGGCGGTGGAGGAGGATGCGCGGCAGTTCGCCGCGGCCCACCCGCAGTTCCTCGACCATTACGCGCGCAGCGTGCAGCGCTTCCTGCAGCCCTCGACCGAGCTGCGCAAGGTGCAGGCGCTGTCGTCGCTGTCGCTGGGGAGCGACCCGACCTCCTATCTCAACGTGTTCGGCACGGTCTTCCGCTTCACGCGGCATCTCGGGCTGCGGCGGCGGCTGAAATACGCGACGCGGTCACGCTACGCGGCGCTGGCGGCGGAGACGGCGCCGGCCACGGCGGCACGGCGTGCGGCCCGGCAGCAGGGTGGACTGGAGCGCTGGCTGGCGCAGCCGCTGGTCATCCGCTACGACGAGGAACTGCTGGCGGCGTGGCGCGCCTTCACGGCCAAGCAGCATGTGTTGGGCGAGCAGCGCGGGGCGCTGGCGCGGTTCATCTTCGGCAACCCGCGGCAGAATTACCGGCGGACGCTGCGGCGGCTGACGCTGACCTGTGCCTTCCATCTCTACACGCTGTGGAAGGCGGACGCCCCGGCACAGGTGCGGGAACTGATGCACTGGCTGCGCGCGCAGCCGCTGCAGCGGCTGCCGGCGGACGGCGACCTGACCGTGCCCGACCTGCTGCGCACCCCGGCGGTGCGCGACGATTTTCTCGGCGAATGCGACAACCTGCTGCTGTTCGACGCGGTCTACGAGGGGCTGCTGGCGCGCATGCCGCTGCTGGCGCGCAGCGCGGTGCGCGAGGCGGCCATCCCGGCGCCGGCATTGCAGGAACTGCTCGACGCGGTGTTCATCGATATCTCGTCACGCACGGGGGGGAGCGTGACGGCGGAGGTACTGGCCACGCGCTTCTTCCAGTGGCTCGACCTGCTGCAGCGGCATGCGGGACGGGTGGCATGGCTGCGGCGCACGCAGGCATGGAAACTGCAGGCGCATCCGCGGCTGGCGCCCCCGCTGGTGGCGATGGCCACCTACCTGTGCGAGCGGCTGATTCCCGAGTATGCGGCGGCGCAGGCCGGGCGGGGGCGGTACACGGGCGAAGTCAACCTGCGCGACATCGGCATGCGCGACTTCTGGCACCGGCTGGTGCGCGCCTACCAGGACGTGCTGATCAGCGAGGAGCTGCTGCAGGCGAAGCGGGCAACGCCGGTGACGGCGGAAGGGCTGCGCGAAGCGTTCTTCACGGAGTTCCGCGAACTGGACACCGACCTGATGACGGCGGACCCGGCGCGTTTTCCGGGGTTCCGCGAGTCGCTGGCCGCGGCGCTGGACAAGGGGATCACCCCGTGCGGCATCATCACCGGCATCGGCACGCTGCGCGCGGGGGGACGGCAGGTCGGGGTGGTGCTGTCGAACGCGGCGTTCCAGGCGGGGGCGTTCGACATGGCGAGCGCGGAGAAGTTCTGCCGCCTGCTGGCGCGCTGCGCCCGTGCGTCGCTCCCTGTGGTCTGCTTCATCTCGTCGGGCGGCATGCAGACGAAGGAGGGGGCGGGGGCGCTGTTCGCCATGCCGCTGCTCAACGACCGGCTGACGCGGTTTATCCGCGACCACGAACTGCCGGTCATCTGCTTCGGTTACGGCGACTGCACGGGCGGGGCGCAGGCGAGTTTCGTCACGCATCCGCTGGTGCAGACGTACTATTTTTCGGGCACCAACATGCCGTTTGCCGGGCAGGTGGTGGTGCCCGCGCACCTGCCGCAGGAGGTGACGCTGTCCAACTACCTGGCGCAGACGGCGGGGGCGATGCGCGGACTGGTGCAGCATCCCTTCCTGCCGGAACTGGATGCGCGGCTGCGCGAAATCGATCCGCAGATTCCGGTGGCGCAGACGACGGTGGCGGAGCTCATTACCCGGATCATCGCCTGGGACCTGCTCCCCGCGCCCGCGGCGGCGCCCGAGCCGCCGGCGGAGGAAGAGGTGCTCTGCCGCCCGCTGCGCAAGGTGCTGGTGCATGCGCGCGGCTGCGCGGCGGTAAAAATCGTGCTGCGGGCGCAGGCACTCGGACTGCAGGTGATGCTGGTGCAGTCGGACGCGGATATGCGCTCGGCGGCGGCGCAACTGCTGCGCCCGGAGGACCGGCTCGTCTGCCTCGGCGGGAACACCCCGGCGGAGAGCTACCTCAATGCGCGGAGCGTCATCCGCATCGCCGAGCGCGAGGGGGCGGACGCGCTGCATCCCGGCATCGGCTTCCTTTCGGAGAGTCCGGAGTTCGCGGCGCTGGTGCGGCGGCACCACCTGGTGTTCATCGGCCCGCGCGTACGCAGCATGGAACTGATGGGGAACAAGGCCAACGCCATCGCCACGGCGCAGCGGCTGCGCATCCCGGTGGTGCCCGGCAGCCACGGGGTGGTACCCGACGCGGCGACGGCGGCGGAACTGGCGGAACACATCGGCTTTCCCGTGCTGCTCAAGGCGGTATATGGCGGCGGCGGGAAGGGCATCGCGGTAGCGCGCAGCGCGGACAAGGTGCGCGAAAAGTTCGCGGCCATCGCCACCGAAGCGCAGAACGCCTTCGGCAACGGCGACATCTACCTGGAGAAGTATGTCGAGTCGCTGCGGCACATCGAGGTGCAGGTGCTGCGCGACCGCGCGGGATGCACCCTGGTGCCCGGGCTGCGCGACTGCAGCGTGCAGCGCAACAATCAGAAGGTGGTGGAGGAGTCGGACTCGACGCTGCTCCCGGCGCACCTGCGCGCGGAGGCGCTGCGGTATGCGGCGGCCATTGCTGACGGCATCGACTACCTCGGGGCGGGAACGGTCGAGTTCATCTATGACCTGCCGGCGCAGGCGCTCTACTTCATGGAGATGAACACGCGCCTGCAGGTGGAACACCCGGTGACGGAACTGGTGAGCGGGGTGGATATCGTCGGGGCACAGTTCGCCATCGCGGCGGGGGGGAGCATCGCGGACCTGCAGCCGCGGGCGGAGGGGTACGCCATCGAGGTGCGGCTGAACGCCGACCGCCCGGTGGCGGCGGCTGACGGCACGCTGACGCTGCGCCCGAACGCGGGGACAGTGACGGAGTGCATGCTGCCGGAGGCGGACGGGATCACGGTGCTGGCGACGCTGCGGCGCGGCGGCACGGTATCGCCTTTTTATGACAGCATGGTCGGGCAGCTTATTGCGCACGGGCAGGACCGCGCGCAGACCATCGACCGGCTGGCAGCGTATCTGGCGACAGTACGCGTCGAGGGGGTGGCGACGAATCTGGCGCTGCTGCGCCTGATTCTCGCGGATGCGACCTATCGCGGCGGCGACTATGACACCACGTTTCTGCCGCGCCTGCTGGCGCGCTGCAATCGGGCGGCACTGGTGGCGGCGACGGAAGCGGCGGCGGCGCAGGTGCCGGCAGCGGACCTGGCGGAACGCATTCGCATCGCGGGGAGTGACGAATTGCGCGTGGTGGCGCCCGGGGCGGGAGTGTTCTACCGCACCGCGTCGCCGGGTGAACCCGAACTGGTGCGCGAGGGTGAGACCATTACCCCGGATCAGCCGCTGGGGTATCTCGAAGTGATGAAGACGTTCACCCCGCTGACGCTGGCGCAGTACCGGGCAGGGGAGCAGCCGCTCTACCCGGCGGCGCGCTACACGGTAGTGCGCATCAGCGCCGCAGGGGGGGGGCAGGTGAATCCCGGCGATCTGCTGTGTGTCGTCAGGCCATTGACAGTACAGGCGGAGTTGTGCTAAAATCGTCCACCATGGAAACGGTCATTCCGCGCAAGGAACTGCGCATCTTCGGCATCGGACTCGGCGTGATCCTGCTGCTGCTGGCCGCGCTCTTTTTCTGGCGGGCCGGGCATCACCCGGAATCGGTGTGGCGGCATTATGTCTGGCAGGTGGCGGGGAGTTGCGGGGTCATTTTCCTGATTTTCGGGGCAGCCATGCCGGCCAGGCTCGCCCCGGTCTACCGGGTCTGGATGCCGTTCGCGGAGAAGGTCGGGAACTTCAATACGCAGGTGCTGCTTTTCCTTACCTTCTGGCTGGTCATCGGCCCGGTGGCGGTGCTGCGCAAACTGACGGGGGCGGACGACCTGCGGTTGCGCAACCGCGAGCAGCCCACGTACTTCAAGACCAAGGAACAGAAACCGGTAACCATCGCCACCTGCCGGAGGCAGTTCTGAGATGAACATCCTCGGCATCTCCTGCTACTATCATGATGCGGCGGCCTGCCTGATCCGTGACGGCAAGGTTGTCGCGGCGGCGCAGGAGGAGCGGTTCACGCGCAAGCGGCACGACCCGGAATTTCCGCAACGGGCGGTGCAGTACTGCCTGCGGCAGGCGGGACTGACGGTCAAAGATATCGATTACGTCGGCTTTTACGACAAGCCGCTGATCAAGTTCGAGCGCCTGCTGCAGACCTATCTGGCGGTCTGGCCGAAGGGCTGGGAATCGTTCCGCATCGCCATGCCCGACTGGCTGAAGCGCAAGATCCGCATCCCGCAGGTCATCCGCCAGGAACTGGGGTATGACGGCGAAGTGCTGATGATCGAGCATCACCTGGCGCATGCCGCGTCGACGTTTTTCTGCTCACCGTTCAGCGAGGCGGCGGTACTGACGGTGGACGGGGTGGGCGAGTGGGCGACAACGACCTGCGGCACGGGGGAAGGCAACGACCTGCGCATCATGCAGGAGATCGATTTCCCGCATTCGCTCGGGCTGCTCTACTCGGCGTTTACCTACTACCTCGGTTTCAAGGTCAATTCGGCGGAATACAAGGTGATGGGCCTGGCGCCGTACGGCAAGCCCGTCTACTACGACAAAATCATGGGGAACCTGATCAAGGTGGCGGCAGACGGGTCATACTGGATGGACCAGTCGTATTTCGCCTACACGCACGGACTGGTGATGACCACCCCGAAATTCCACGACCTGTTCGGCGCGCCGCCGGTACCGCCGGAAACGCGCCCGACGCAGCGCGAGATGGACCTGGCGGCATCGTTGCAGCAGGTGACGGACGAAATCATGCTCAAGCTGGCGCGCGGACTGCGCGCCTCCTCGGGGAAGCCCAACCTCTGCCTGGCGGGGGGCGTGGCGCTGAACTGCGTGGCCAACGCGAAAATCCTCGAGGCGAAGATTTTCGACAACATCTTCATCAAGCCGGCGGCGGGTGACGCGGGCGGGGCGCTGGGGGTGGCGCTGTACATCGACCATGCGCTGCTGCGCACGGCGCGCGGCCCGGGGCTCAATGACGTTTATTTCGGCCCGGAATTCGCCGACGACGAAATTGAGGCTTATCTGACGAAGAACCAGATTGCCTATACGAAGCACGGGCGCGAAGAATTGCTGGAGCGGACGGCGCAGCTGATCAGCGAGCAGGCGGTTATCGGCTGGCACCAGGGGCGGATGGAATTCGGGCCGCGCGCGCTGGGCAACCGCAGCATCATCGCCGACGCGCGCAACAAGGAAAACTGGCAGCGGGTGAACCTGAAAATCAAGTACCGCGAGTCGTTCCGTCCGTTTGCCCCCTCGGTGCTCGAAGACAAGGTGGGGGAGTACTTCGCCATCGACGTGCCCTCGCCTTACATGCTGCTGACGGCACAGGTGCACGACCGCATTCAGCAGGACCCGGTGAAGGCGATCCCGGCGGTGACGCACGTGGACGGCTCGGCGCGACTGCAGACGGTGAGCCGCGCGCAGAACGCGCTGTATTACGACCTGATCAAAAAATTCGAGGAGAAGACCGGGTGCGCGGTGATCATCAACACCTCGTTCAACGTGCGCGGCGAGCCGATCGTCTGCACCCCGCACGACGCCTACCTCTGCTTCATGCGCACGGAGATGGACTACCTGGTGGTCGGCAGTTTCATACTCGACAAAAAGCAGATGCAGCCGCTGCGCGAGGACATCAACTGGCGCGACGTGTACCAGCTCGATTAGGACGGTAACCATGCAACTCATCCGGGAATTCGCCGCGTTTCTCTGGGAACGCAAACTCTGGTGGATGGCGCCCATCGTCATAGTGCTGCTGGCGCTGAGTGCGCTCATCGTCTTTACCCAGGGCTCATCGCTGGCACCCTTCATCTACGCCGTGTTCTAACCCCTGATGGGCGAGGCGGGAACCGCACCGCGGGTACTGCCGCTGCTGGCGCTGTTCTCTCCTGACCGGGAACTGCTGCGCGCGGAGGGGGAACGCTGGCTGGCGGCGCATGGCGGTCTGTTCGCGCGGTTCGGCCCCTATCCCTTCACGGTCAGCACCTACTATCATGACGAACTGGGCGGGGAACCGCACAAGGAGCTTCTCGTCGGGGCACAGCCCTGCGCGGCGGATTTTCTGGCTGCGGCCAAGGGTGCGGGCAACGCGCGCGAGCGGGCACTGGCGGCGGACGGGCGGCGGCGTATCAACCTCGACCCGGGGTGGCTCGACGGGGAACAACTGGTGCTGGCGACGACCAAGCGGGCGGGACACCGCCTCTACCTGCGTGACGGCATCTATGCCGAGGTGACGCTGCAGCATCATCACGGGGCATGGCAGGCGGCACGGTGGACCTATCCGGACTTTCGTGATGACGCAGTGCGGGCGTGGCTGCAGGCGCTGCGGGGGCAGGTGCGCGCGCGGCTGGCGGACGCATGAAAAAGCACGCACGGTTGCTGCTGCTGCTGGCCTGCGTGCTGGCGGGGTGTGCCATTGCGGGGCAGGGTGTGTATCACCGCGTGCAGCGCGGGGAGACGGTCTGGGGACTGGCGCGGCTGTATGAACTGGAACCGGCGCGCATCCTGCGCTACAACAGCATCCGCGATCCTGACCGGCTGCAGGCGGGTGACGAACTGTTTATCGTCGGGGCGACGCGGGTGCGGCGCGGGAATACGACGGGCAGCCCCCCGCGTCCGGCGGCGACGCTGCCGGCGCTGACGCTGCAGTGGCCGGTGGCGGGCGCGGTGACACAGACGTTCGGACGGCACGGGCAGATTTTCAACAACGGCGTTGACCTGGCGGCAGCGGCGGGAACGACGGTGCACGCGGCGAGTGCAGGAACCGTGGCCTACATCGGCGGGATGCAGGGACTCGGGACGGTGGTGCTCGTCGAGCACGGGCGCGGTTTTCTGACGGTGTACGCGCGACTGGGCGTGGTGAGCGTGCAGCAGGATGCGCGCGTGGCGGCGGGGGCGGCGGTCGGCAGCGTCGGGAATATGGGGCGCGGCCTGCATTTCGAGGTGCGGCATCAGGGTGAACCGCATGACCCGCAGCGGTTCCTGCCGCGACGGTGAAGGCGGCGTATGCCACAGATTATTTTCCCGGTTGCCTGCCGTCAGGCAGGCGGCAATCCCTACCACCAACCGGCAAACGGCAACACCTGAAAAAACAGACATACCGATATAAAAAGAGATGCCGTGATACAGTTTATGTGTTAGTTTTAGAATTCCTCCCACTTTTCCAATATCGCATAACCTACTGAAAATCGGGAAAAAACAATAAATTTCGCTTGACATACTGCCTGTTTTATGGGTATAATCGAGCAATGTTGGGAAAAAGTGGGATGAAGTGGTAAACGGTCTGCGCACGGTGCGCGGCAGAGAGGGGGAGCGACAACGGTGCTGATGCTCGGTAATTTTCTGCGCAAGCTCGACAGCAAGAACCGGCTCGTCCTCCCGGCGACGCTGCGGCGCGCCCTGCCGCAGGCGGGGAGCGAGGTGGTGCTGACGCGCGGCCTCGACCCGTGTCTTTACCTGATCACCAGCGACTACTGGCAGACCTACGTGAGCAATCTCGTCGCCGACCTGTCGGACCGTTCCGTCGAGCGGCGTGCGCTGGTGCACCGGCTCGCCTCGCAGGCGGAGAGTTTTGCGCTCGACAAGGTGGGGCGCATCCTGCTGCCGTCGTCGCTGAAAGAGGCGGCGGGCATCCGGCAGGAGGCGATGGTTGTCGGGGTGGTGGACCGCATCGAACTGTGGGAACCGGCGGCGTGGCGCCGCTACCTGGCGGGGGTGGAGCAGCGCATCGGGGCGGCGCTGCCGGGCGACGGTTGAGTTGGCGGCGGTACGTGCCGATATGAAGAGCAGCGTGTCACCCGGCCATGTGCCGGTGCTCTGCGCGCGGGTGACGGAACTGCTGGTGACGGACCCGGCGGGCACCTACGTCGACGGGACACTGGGCGGCGGCGGGCACAGCGCGGCGCTGCTGGCGCGGGTCACGGGTCCGGTCGTCGGCATCGACCGCGATCCCGAGGCGGTGGCGGCGGCGGCGGCGCGGCTGGCGGCACACGTGAATTTCCGCGCGGTGCCGGGCGACTGGCGGCAGGCGTGGCGTA
>CAZWUZ010000056.1:0-15607 GCA_964637655.1 uncultured bacterium
TTGGCGTCAGCATGTTCGATAACCACGAGAAACCGATGCATTATTTCGCCTCCTTGAGGCCAGACTGTTTGAGGATGCTGTTGAGTGTTCCCGGCGCCAAATCAGCACCGGGATGCCCGGCAATGGTGACACGGCCCGGCTTGTGCGGGTGCTTGAATTGACGGTGACTTCCCTTGATGCAAACCTGTAGCCACCCGTCTTCTTCTATACGTTTGAGAATGTCCCGTACTTTCACGCCAACAGTATAGCGCGTCATGAGTATAACGTCAAGCGTTGCATATCTCATTGACGGACAAAGGGATGCTTGGCAAACCAGACGAAACTTGCGGAAAAATGAAAAATGTGGTAGAATCCGCGCGTATACATGGCCGCAGCAGCGGTCCACTCTCTGCCCGGTTCTCTGCAGGACCGGGCCGACAGACCGAAGGGAGGCAGCAGAATGAATCTGTATGAAGTCGTGGTGATCCTCAACCCCGCACTCACGGGGGAGGGGAAGGATGCCCTGCTCGGCATCATCAAGGAAGTGAGCAACGCGCACGGTGGCGACATCGTGCGTACCGACGACTGGGGCGAGAAGCGCCTGCAGTTCCAGATCGGCCGGCACACCCAGGGACATTACTATCTGGTCTATGCCACGGCGTCGTCCGACGCGGTCAAGGAACTCGACCGCCGGCTGCGCCTCAAGGAGGACGTCATCCGTTTCATGACCGTCCGCCGGCCCATCGACTACTTCGAGCAGCAGAAGGCGCGCGAAGAGCGCATCGTGCAGAAGAAGATCGAGGCCGAGGAACGGGCGCGGGTGAAGGCGGAAGCGGCAGCGGCAGCAGCGGCGAAGTCCGAAGCGCGTTCGGCACCGCGGGCGGAAGCGGCACCTGCACCGGTCGCGGCACCGGCCCCGGCAGCGCCGGCGGCAGCCACTGAGGGAGGGAACAATGGCGAACCTGCGGTCACTCAATAAGGTATTCCTGCTCGGCAACCTGACGCGCGAGCCCGAACTGAAGTACACGGGGACGGGGACGGCGGTGGTGAAACTCGGCCTCGCGGTCAACCGGCGCTTCAAGGTGCAGGGCGAATGGAAGGAAGAGCCGCTGTTCATCGATGTCGACGTCTGGGGCAAGCAGGCGGAGAACATCGCCAACTACTGCAAGAAGGGGAGCGGGGTGCTCGTCGAGGGTTCGCTGCGCCTGGACCAGTGGGAGAAGGACGGCGAGAAGCGCAGCAAAATCAAGGTGACGGCAGACCGCGTGCAGTTCGCGGATGACCGCAAGGCCGACGGTACGGGCGGCGGCGTCGCCGAGCCCGCGTCAGGCGCAGCAACCGACAACGTCGAAGAGGAGCCTTTCCACTAATGGCTGAGAGAGAAACCCGCAGCGGCGGCGGCCACAGCCGCGGACCGCGTGACCGTGACAAGGAAGGCGGCGGCGGCAAGTTCCGCCGGTTCCGCCGCAAGAAGGTCTGCATTTTCTGCAAGGACCCGGAAATCGACATCGACTTCAAGCAGCTCGACCTGCTGAAACGCTACGTCTCCGACCGCGGGCGCATCTTCCCGCGCCGGCGCTCGGGCAACTGCGCCAAGCATCAGCGCGCCATTGCCGAGTGCGTGAAGAAGGCGCGGTTCGTCGCTCTGCTGCCGTACGTCGCTGAATAACGCCCGCGGGCGGGTGCCCGCGCTGGTCGACGGCGCGTTCTTCGCGGCGTTGACCGTCGCGCTCTACCTGCTGCGCGAGCTGGTCCCGGTGGCCGGCATCGTCGGCGACCTGTTCGGCCCGGCGCCCCTGATCTACGTCGGGGTGCGCCACGGCCTGCGCGTCAGTTTCCTCGCCACGCTGGTGGCGGCGGTGGTGCTGGCGGCGGTCAGCCCGCTCTTTGCGGGGCTGTTCCTCTGCCTGTTCGGCCTGCCCGCGCTGGCGCTGGGTGAGGCCATCCGCCGCGGCTGGGGCTGGGGCGCGGCGACGGTGCTCGGCGCCATCGTCGCGCTGGCGATGACAGCGCCCACGTACGAGATGTACCGTATGTGGGCGGACGGCGACCCGGCGGCGAAACTGGCGCAGGTGTACGACCGCACGGTCGAGCAGTTCATCATGCAGGCGGAGCAGTCGCCCGACGCGGCGACGCGGCAGGCGGCGGCAACCATCCGCGCCTGGAAGTTCCTGCCGCTGGCGGCGAGTCCGGCGCTGTTTGCGTTCGGCACGCTGGCGCTGACGCTGCTCAATCTCGGGGCGGCGGTCTGGCTGCTGACGCGGCTCGGCTGGCGGCCGGCACAACTGCCGCCGCTGGGCCATCCGCGGCAGTGGCGCTGCTACGACGCCTGCCTCGGCGGGCTGGCGCTGGGCGGCGCGCTGCTGCTCAACGACCGCACGCAGCAGCCGTGGCTCTGGGTGCTGGGGCTGAACCTGGCGCTCTTTTTCGGGCTGCTCTACCTGCTGCAGGGATTGGCGGTGGTCGGGCACTGGTTCGACCGCTACCGGGTGCATCCGCTGCTGCGCCTGGCGGGCATTGTGCTGATCGTGCTGCAGCTGCCGCTGCTCATGGCGACGCTGCTGCTCGGGGTTGCTGATACCTGGCTTGATTTCCGCCGTCCGGCCGGCCCGCAGCCGCCGCCGCGCGGCGGCGGGGGAGGGACACCATGAAGGTCATCCTGCTGCAGGACGTGGCGAAGATCGGCCGCGCCGGTGAAGAACACGATGTCAACGAGGGACACGCCCGCAACTACCTGATCCCGCGCGGCCTGGCGCAGGCGGCCACGCCCGGGATGGAGCGCGTCGTGCAGGAGAAGGCGGCAGCAAAAAAGCGCCAGCAGGAACAGGCGAAACAGGCGCGCCGCGACCTGGCGGCGAAACTCAAAAGCACAACCATCACCCTGACCCGGCGCAGCGCTGACGGCACCAAGCTGTTCGGCTCGGTCGCGGCCAAGGACATCGCCACGGCGCTGGCGGCGCAGGGGTTTGCCCTCGAGGCGCGCGCGCTGGAACTGAAGGAACCCATCCGCACCACGGGCGCGCACCGCGTCACGGCCGCCCTCGGTGACGGGCTGGACGCGGAGTTCACGGTCACCGTCACGGCGGAGGCCTGAGATGGCGGTGCAGAGCGCGCTGCCGCCGCGCAACCTCGAAGCGGAGCAGGCGCTGCTCGGCGCCATGCTCAAGTCGGAGCGCGCGGTCGCGGTGGCCATCGAGAACGTGCGCCAGACCGAGTGCTTCTACGACGACCGTCATCGCGTCCTCTACGACACGCTGCGCGAGATGTTCGCGCACAAGCGTTCCATCGACCTGACCACGGTGGCGGACGCGCTGCGCCAGCGGCGGCAGCTCGACGCCGTCGGCGGCACCCTCTACCTCTCGACGCTGCTCGAAAGCGTCCCCTCGGCGCTCAACGCCGACGAGTACGCGCGCATCGTGCGCGAAAAGCACCTGCTGCGCAAGCTCATCGGGGTCGGCCAGGAACTGACCGCCGGCGCCTACCGCGACACCGAAGAGGCGCAGGCGCTGATGAACACGGCGCAGAAGAACATCTGCGACCTCGCCTCGCAGGAGGACTCGACCCGCCTGTTCAGCGCCCGCGACCTCGTCCACGACGTGGTCGAGGAAATGGAACTGGTCTACAAGCACAAGGGGAGCCGTACGGGCGTGCGCACCGGCTTCGCCTGGCTCGACCACCACACGCGCGGCTTCCGCGGCGGCGAACTGATCATCCTCGCGGCGCGCCCGTCGATGGGCAAGACGGCGCTGGCGCTCAACATCGCCACGCGCATCGCGCTCAACCGCGGCGAAAACGGCGAGAAACTGCGCGACGACGACAAGCGCCTCCCGGTGCTTGTCTTCTCGCTGGAGATGTCGGCGGCGTCGCTGCTCACCCGCGTCATCTGCAGCGAGGCGCGGGTCGACTGGGGCCGCCTCAACCGCGGGGTCGCCGACCCCAACGCCTTCGTGCGCATCACCGACGTCGCCTCCTGGCTGATGGAGAGCGACCTGCACATCAACGACGCGTCGCTGATGACCCCGCTGGAGATCTCCGCGCAGGCGCGGCGGCTGGCGACGGACAAGGGGCAGCTCGGGCTGATTGTCATCGACTACCTGCAGCTGATGCAGGCGGATGCCGCGGGCGGGCGGCGCGGAGCGCAGGAGAACCGCCAGCAGGAGATTTCGACCATCTCGCGCCAGCTCAAGGCACTGGCCCGCGACCTCAACGTCCCCGTGCTCGTCCTCTCGCAGCTCAGCCGGCAGGTGGAGCGGCGCGACGAGAAGCGCCCGCAGCTCTCCGACCTGCGCGAGTCGGGCGCCATCGAGCAGGACGCCGACCTGGTGCTCATGCTCTACCGCGAGGAGTACTACCTGCGCCAGCAGAACAAGATGGTGCCGCCCGATGTCGAGGGAACGGCGGAACTGGCCATCGCCAAGCAGCGCAGCGGGCGTGCCGGCATCAGCGGCACGCTCACCTTCCACGGCCAGTACACGCGTTTCGAGACGCGCGAGATTCCGCAGGAGGAGCACCCCGAGGCGGAGTTCGTCACGGAGGAGCAGGGATGAATCCCGCGCTGCTGCCGGCGCCGGTGCGCGGGTTTATCGAAGCGACGGGCGACTTCGCGCTGCTCACGCGCGACACCGCGCGCAGCGCGCTGGTCCGTCCCTTCCGCCACGGCGAGGTGGTGCGGCAGATGTACCTCGCCGGGGTGAAATCGATGCCCATCGCGCTGGTGACCGCGCTGTTCACCGGCATGGTGCTCGCCCTGCAGACCGCCTACCAGCTCAAGAAGTTCGGGGCGGAGATTTACGTCGGCGGCATCGTCGGCCTGTCGATGGCGCGCGAACTGGGCCCGGTGCTCACCGGGCTGATGGTCGCGGGCCGCGTCGGGGCGGGGATGGCGGCGAATCTCGGCACCATGGCGGTCACCGAGCAGCTCGACGCGCTGCGCACCATGGGGACCGACCCGGTGAAATACCTCGTGCTGCCGCGCACCCTGGCGCTGGCGCTGATGCTCCCCGTACTCACCATCTATGCCGACCTGGTCGGCTGTCTCAGCGGCTATTTCGTCAGCACGGTCTCGCTCGGCATCAACGGCGACATGTACATCAACACCGCCACCGACATCGTCCGGGTGAGCGACGTGCTCAACGGCCTCATCAAGTCAGCGGTCTTCGGCGCGCTCATCGCGCTGGCCGGGTGCCATGCAGGACTCACCTGCCGCGGCGGGGCGGAAGGGGTGGGGCTGGCGACGACTAAGGCCGTCGTGCTCGCCTGCATGCTTATCCTCGCGGCCAACTACTTCCTTACCGCGCTGATGGCGAACCTGTGACCGGCACCGCGGCGGTTATCGCCGATATCCACGGCAACCGCGAAGCGCTGGCGGCGGTGCTCGCCGCGGTCGACGCGGCCGGCCACGGCACGATTTACTGCCTCGGCGACCTCGTCGGCTACGGGCCCGACCCGGACTGGTGCGTCGAGACCATTCGCGCCCGCAAGTGCGTCTGCCTGCTCGGCAACCACGACGCCGTGGCGGCCGGCCTGCGCGACGGCAGCGATTTCAGTCCGCCCGCCCTGCAGGCGATGCACTGGACCCGCCGCCGGCTCAGCCCTGAGCAGCTGACGTACCTCGCCGCGCTCCCCACGCGGCGCGAAGTGAGCACCATGACCGGCAACGCGCACCTCGTGCATGCCAGTCTCGTTGACGACTACCTGACCTATATCAGCACGCCGGAGCCGGCGCTCGCCTCGCTGCAGCGGCTGCGGCTCGGGCATTTCGCCTGCATCGGACATACGCACAAGCCGGCGCTCTGGACGCTGGCCGGAGGCACGGCGGTGTTGCAGCCGACACCGGACGGCTGGTGGGAGATACCCATGCAGCCGGTACTGCTCAATCCCGGGAGTTGCGGGCAGCCGCGCGACCATGACCAGCGTGCCGCATACCTCGTCTGGGATGTTGCCGGGCGGCGCTGCCGCTGGGAGCGCGTTGCCTATGACGTGACGACAACCCAGCAGAAGATGCGCGATGCGGGCCTGCCCGACTTTCTCGCCGAGCGCCTCGCCGAAGGCCGCTGACCCCATGCCGACGCACGCGGTTGTCAATCCGGCGTTCACCACCGGCGGCAACGGCTCCACCACGGAGCACACGGAGTACACAGAGCGCGCACGCAATGCCGGCGGTTGTACTCTGTTGTCTTCGCGGTTCTGCAAACTGATGGGAGTTTCGGAGAACGTGCGGGGTATGCTCCGTGCGCTCCGTGTTCTCCGTGGTGAAATTAGTAATGTGGTGAGTTGCTGAACGATGGCGGCACCGGTGACGCCGAAACTGACGGTGGACATCATCATCCCGGCGCGCGCCGCGGATGGCAGCGACGGAGTGGTACTCATTGAGCGGAAGAACCCGCCGCATGGCTGGGCGCTCCCGGGCGGCTTTGTCGATGTCGGCGAGTCGTGCGAGCAGGCGGCGGTGCGCGAGGCGCAGGAGGAGACCGCGCTCGACGTCGTGCTGCAAGGTCAGCTGGCCACCTACTCGGCGCCGGAGCGCGACCCGCGCGGCCATTCGGTGAGCGTGGTCTATATCGCCCGCCCGGTGACAGAGACGCCGCGCGGACAGGACGATGCAAAGCAGGCAAAGGTATTCCCGCTGACTGACCTGCCGGCGCTGGCTTTTGATCATGCGCGGCTTTTAGACGATTACCGGGCATGGCGCGCGGGGCAACTGCCCGCGCTTATCGCCATGCCGGGGAGGAACTGATGGGACGCTACACCGAATGCGACCTGACGGGCGTACGCACCGTCGAACTGGCCACGCGCGAGAACAAGGTGAGCACCGCTGACTTCGTGCAGCCGCAACCGGGGGAACTGCGCTTCCCGCGCGTGCTCAAGGGGGTAGACTTCTACGCGCTCGTCGACGCGCTGCGTGCGGCGAAGGCGGCGGGCAGGCCGGTTCTCTGGGGGATGGGCGGGCACGTGCTCAAGGTCGGCTGCACCCCGCTGTTTTTCGACCTCATCGCCCGCGGCTGGGTGCAGGGGATCGCGGTCAACGGTTCGGTTACCATCCACGACAGCGAGATCGCGCTCTGCGGCGCTACCTCGGAGGACGTCGGGAAGAACATGGTCGACGGCTCCTTCGGCATGTCGAAAGAAACGGCGGCCTTCATCAGCAGCGCGCTGGCCCGCGGGCGCGCGCAGGGGCTCGGCTACGGCGAAGCACTGGGCAAGGCCATCGACGAGGACGGACTCCCGTACCGCGACAGTTCGCTGCTCGCGCAGGCGTATCGCGCCGGGGTGCCGGTGACGGCGCACGTCGGGGTTGGCACGGATATCGTCCACCAGCACCCGAACATCGACGGGGCGACGGTGGGGGAACTGTCACTGCGCGATTTCCGCATCTTCACCCACCTGCTCTGCGGCATCGAAGGGGGCGCCTATCTCAACTGGGGGAGCGCGGTGCTGCTGCCGGAAGTGTTTCTCAAGGCGCTGACCGTGGCGCGCAATCTCGGGCACCGCGCGCACAACTTCACTGCCGCGGTCTTCGATATGAATGTCCACTACCGCGCGGGGGAAAACGTGGCGCGTCGTCCGACCAAGGACGGTGGCCAGGGCTATTACTTTGTCGGGCATCATGAACTGATGCTCCCGCTGCTCCATTATCACCTGACCCGTTGACAGCAGCGACGGGGCGTGCTATGCTGCGCGCGGGAGAGGGAAATGGACATCTATCTCAATAACGAACGCTTGGAGTTCACCCTGAACGGGGAGAAAACCGCGGCTGAGGTGCGTGCGGCGCTGACCGCGACGCTGACCCCGCACGACCGCATCCTCACCGCCTTTGCTGTCGATGGCGACAGCAGCGAGTCGGTGCTGGCCAAAGCCGTCGACGCCATCAGCGAGATCCGCGCCGAGGCGGAGAGTGTCGGCGACCTCGTCGGCGCGTCGCTGCGCAGTGCCGCCGAGTATGTCGAAAAAATGGAACGTGCCGGCAGCGAAATCGCCGGGTTCGACCCGCAGCAGCAGGCGGTCGAGGCGGGGCTTATCCGCCCGATGCTCGCTGAAGGGCTCGAATGGGTCTGCCGCGTGCTGCAATACTCCGCCACGCTGACCCGCCAGCAGCCGGCGGGGCTGGCCGAAGCGTGCAGCGAAGGCACTGCGGTGGCACAGGCGCTCAAGGACGCTGACGACGCGCAGGCGCGTGACCTTATCATGCAGCGGGTGCGCCCGCTGACCGGGAAACTCAAGCAGGCGCAGGCGGCGCTGGCGCTGGTCGGGAATGCCGGCAAGGTGCGCCAGCGGCAGCTGCGCGAGCAGGTGGCGCGCTTCATCGGTGAGCTCCCCGTGCTCAACGCGGAGTTCCGCCAGACCGCCACCCTGCTGCAGACGGGCGAAGAGCTGCGCGGACTGCAGTCGTTCCAGGAGGCGGTGACCAAACTGCAGGACCTTATTGCCGTGCTGCAGGACGTGCAGCGACTCAGCGGGCTCGACTTCAACGCGGAACGGGTCGACGACAAGCCGCTGGCCCACTGGGTGCAGGATTTTCTCGACACGCTCAAGCAGGTGGTCGACACCTTCGGCAACCGCGACTTCGTCCTGCTGGCCGACCTGCTCGAGTACGAGATGGTGCCGCGTCTCGAACGCTGGCAGCGCGTGCTGCAGCAGGTGCAGACGCAACTCCCCCCGGTCGACTGACGTGCGCGTCTGTTCGCTGGCGAGCGGCAGCGCGGGAAACGCCATTCTCGTGCAGGGACATACTACGACCGTCATGATCGATGCCGGGCTGAGCGGCAGCAAACTCGCCGCGCGCGCGGCGCAGGTTGGCATTGACCTCGCCCGTCTTGATGCCATTCTCGTCACCCATGAGCATGGCGACCATATCGGCGGTGTCGGGGTGCTGGCCCGCCGCCACGGCACACCGGTCTATATCGACCCGCAGACGCTTGCGGCCGGCGCGGAAAAACTGGGGCGCCTGCCCGACTGCCGGAAAATCGAAACCCCGCTGTTTACCGTGGGCGAATTCACTGTCACGGCCTTCCCGCTGCCGCATGACGCGGTCAACCCGTGCGGGTTCTCGCTCAGCGACGGGGTCTCGACGGCGACGGTGATGACCGACTGCGGCGCGCTCAACCAGGTGCTGACCGTGCGCGCGCGGGAAAGCGACATCCTCGTACTCGAGGCGAATTACGAATACGACCTCGTGCTCGAATCGGACCGTCCGTGGCCCAACAAGCAGCGCGTGCTGGGCAACCGTGGCCATCTGTCGAATGAGGACGCGGCGAAACTGGTCGGCATGCTGGCGGGGAGCCGGGTACAGACCGTCATTCTCGCCCATCTCAGCGATGATCACAATACGAACGCCCATGCGCTGGCCCGCCTCGACAGCGGCGGGCTGCCGCGCATCATCATCGCGGAGCAGGATACGGTGAGCGAATGGGTCGAGGCGCGGGTACATCCGGAGGCCAAGGTATGCTGAACGCACGCGAGGAACTCAAACAGCGGCTGGCCGCGGCGGCGCAGGCCTGCGCCGGGCCGGCGGCCAACATCGGTAGCGCGCGGGCGCGGCAGCCGGAACATGGCGCCTATTCAACCAACCTCGCCATGACGCTGGCGAAAGCGGCGAAATGCGCGCCGCGGGCGCTGGCGGAAAAAATCGTGGCGGCGTTCGACAGCGGCGACCTGTTTGCTGTGCCGGAGATTGCCGGGCCGGGTTTCATCAATTTTCGCCTGACGGAAGCGGCCCTGCAGGGATTGGCGCGGGAAATTGTCGACGCCGGCGGAAACTACGGCCGCACGGACGCGGGCCGGGGCCGGAAGGTGCTGGTTGAATTCGTCAGTGCCAACCCGACCGGGCCGCTGCATATCGGCACCGGGCGCAATGCCGCCTATGGCGATGCCGTGGCGCGTCTGCTCGCTGCCACCGGCTACGCGGTGACCCGCGAATACTATCTCAACGATACGGGCAACCAGACGAAACTGCTGGGCGAGTCGCTCTGGGTCAGGTACCGGCAGGCGCAGGGTCAGGCGGCACAGCTCCCGGAAGAAGGGTATCAGGGCGAGTACCTGAAGGAAATCGCGCAGCGGGCAGTGCGCGATTTGGGCGCAGGATACGAAAAACTCGACGAGCAGACGAATGAAATCTTCAGTGAATACGCCTGTAAAGTGATACTTGAAGAGATAACCGGCGACCTGAAAAAGTTCGGCGTAACCTTCGACCGGTGGCAGAGCGAGAAGCAGCTGTATGCCGATGGCGAAGTGGATAAGGCAGTTGCCCGCCTGCAGCAGGCGGGGGCGCTGGAGGAGAAGGATGGCGCCCTTTGGCTGAAGTCCGACCTGCATGGTGACGAGAAACCGCGCGTGGTCAGGCGCGAGGACAGGCGCTATACCTATCTCGCTTCCGATATTGCCTATCATGCGCAGAAATTCGCCCGCGGCTTCGACCGCTGCATCGATGTCTGGGGGTACGACCATCATGGCTACGAGGGGCGCATCCGCGCCGCGCTGCGCTTTCTCGCGCTGGACGACAGCGCGCTGGCCATCCGTTTCTATCAGCTGGTCAACCTGATGGAAAACGGGCAGAAAGTGGCCATGGGAAAGCGCTCGGGAAGCTTCGTCACCCTGCGGCAGGTGACCGACGAGGTCTCCACCGATGTGGCGCGCTGGTTCTTCCTCATGCGCAGCCATGACAGCCACCTCGATTTCGACCTGGCGCTGGCCAAACAGCAATCCAACGACAACCCCGTCTACTACGTGCAGTACGCGCATGCCCGTATCGCCAGCATCTGCCGGCAGGAGGCAGCCGCGGCGCTGGGAGAGGCCACTCCGGCTGACTGCGCGCTGCTTACCGACCCGGCCGAGCGTGCCCTGCTGCTCGCTTTGCTGCGCTTCCCGGACGAGGTGGCCGATGCCGCCGCCGCGCTCGAACCGCAACGGCTGACCGTCTACCTGCACGATCTGACGGGCGCCTACCATCAGTTTTACGACCGCTGCCGCGTGCTGGGCGATGATGCCGCGCTGTCGCGCGCCCGCCTGCTGCTCTGCCGCGCCGCCCAGCAGACCATCGCCAACGGCCTTTCCCTGCTCGGCATCTCCGCCCCCAGCCAGATGTAATGGATGGGGACAGGTGTTTACAAATTAACTAACTTTTCTGTAGGTGCCGTAAAACACGTTTTCCCGGGGTTTGCTCCCGTTTTCGTGGATAGCGCGGGCAGATGTTGCCTATCAACTGACCCCTCCTTTTTGAAGATTTGCCGTTTGGAGCCATTATAAGCCACTTTCAGGAAAGTTTGTAAGTTTGTAAACACCCGTCCCCATAAAGGGATCATTTTCTCTGACGCTCAATATGTAGCCCTTTTCAGCCGATAAGGAGGGCAGAAACGGCGGGAGGGGATACGCCCATGATGCGGATTCTGTATACATCGACCACGGGAATGCGGCAGAGCGAGAACGGGCTCGACGTTATCGGGAACAATCTCGCCAATGTCAATACGGTCGGCTTCAAACGCAGCGCCGTCCATTTCAGCGACCTGATGTCGCAGACATTGAGCATAGCGCGCGAAACGCAGGGGGCAAAGCAGGTCGGGCTCGGGGTGGGCATGTCGGCCATCAACCCGGTCTTCACGCAGGGTTCCGCGCAGGTGACGGGCAGCACGCTCGACATGATGCTCAACGGGGACGGGATGTTTATTGTCAAGGGGCCTGCTACCGCGGGCGGTGAAGGTATCCGCTACACGCGGGCCGGACACTTCGCGCTCGACAGCGGCGTGACGGACGAAGCGAGCGGCACCCCGCAGAATTCCACCACGGGTGAACTGCTGTATCATCTTACCGACCCGACCTACAGCACCCCGGTGTCGCTGGTCGACAGCACCTCGGGGTATATCGTGCAGGGGTGGCTGGCCGACGCCAACGGCACCATAACTACCGGCGCCGGCGTGGTCGATATCCAGTTCGACAGCGGGGTGCGGACCCTGGCGGCCGCGGCCAGCACACGGGTGGCGCTGGCGGGCAATCTCGACGCCACGAGTACCGACCGCTACACGCTGCTCAGCAGTTCGGCAACCGCGGCTGACGCGGCAGTACCCGTGCTCAGCGACCTGACCGGACACCCGGAAGCGAAAGCGGCAGGCATCTACCGGTTGCAAAGTGCTGCTGACGGTTCCTACCGGCTGACCTATGTGCCGGACAACAACAGCCCGCAACTGCTGTCTTCGGATGTGGTCAGCGCCCTCAGCGGGTCGAGCACCGCGGGGCGCATCGGGACCTATACCGTGGTCACACAAAACGACGGGTCGGCCGCGGTCACCTTCAACGACGGGGTCAACCCGCCGGAAGTGACGAATTTCGCGGCCGGCACGGTCAGCGCAGGAACGGTGTCCGGGCTCATCCCGGGCGTGTCGCTCACCTTCGGCAACACCCTTGCCGGCACGACCGCCGTACAGGTGACCGGCGACACGACCACCGGCGCACCCGGGGTCATCACTGCGGGCAGCACGAAGTATGACCTCATCGACGGGGTGGCGCTGACCTTCGGAGCGGATATCGCGGGGACGACCGTCATCGACACCACCGGGTCAGCGACCGCGGGTGAATACCTCATCCCGTCAAGCATCTACGACGCCAACGGCATTGCCTACCGACTCGAAACCCGGGTGAACCACCTCGGGCAGAACCGCTGGGGCTATCATATGCGCGTGGCGGATGAGCAGACCTTCACCGCGCAGGGGACGGCTGGCGGTGAAACCTTCATCCTGCGGCACGCGCCCGAACCGGGAACGGTGGAAATCTACGTCGGAGCGAGCAGCACGCCGCTCGACAGCAGCCGGTTCGCCATCAGCGGCAACCAGATCGTTCCGGTCGATACGGATGGCGACACAGTCAACGATTCACCGGCGATGACCGCGGGACAGAGCGTGCGCATCGCCTACAAACTCGCGGAGAGCGGCAGTACGAACCATCGCGGCACCATCGAGTTTGACGCCGACGGTCAGCTGGACGGGCTCTACGACACCACCGGCGCGGCAGTGGTCTCGCCGTTTACCGCCACGTTCGGCACGGCGGCCTTTTCGCTGGCCACGGATTTCAGCGACCTGGTGCAATATGCGGGAAGCAGTGAGGCGGAAACCGCGGCAGTGGACGGCAATCCGTCGGGGACGCTGCTCGGGGTCTCGGTGGACAGTGCCGGGCGTATCGTTGGCGCCTACACCAACGGGCAGACACGGGCGCTGGCGCAGGTGGCGGTAGCGCATTTTGCCAACCCGCAGGGCCTGCTGCGCATGGGTGATAACTACTTTACGGAAACGGAAAACAGTGGCGAGGCGCAGGCCCTCCCCGCGCTTGGTGACCCGGTGCTCGGCACGGCCAGCGGCACGTGGATTCGCGGCAGCGCGCTCGAGGTGTCGAATGTCGACACGGCGACGGAAATGATCGACATGATCGCCTTCCAGCGCGCGTATCAGCTCAATTCGCGCGGCATTTCGACGGCGGATACCATGATCAAGACCGCGGTGGACATGAAGCGGTAGGCGGCGGCAGCTCCCGGCCGCACCGACCGGGAGTGACGGAGACACAACAACGGCCTGACGGAGAAAATCCGTCAGGCCGTCAGTATCTGCTGCGGAAACGGTTTAGTGCTGCTCTTTCGACTTGCGGTAGGCGTCCTTGCCGGCCGCCACCGCGGCGCCGAGTTCTTCCTTGCGATCCGCGACGAACGACTTGCCCTGGTCGAGCCGGTCGGCGAGATAATCCTTCGCCTGCTCGTAGCGGTCCTCGCTCTCATCGCGCAGCCGCGCGGCGGCATCCGCCAGCTTGCGGCGCGTTTCGCTGCCGGCCGACGGCGCGTAAAGCAGCGCCACGGCAGATCCCACCACTGCCCCCAGCAGGAAGGCCAGCGTCACATCACCATACGATTCGCGTGACATAGTCAACTCTCCTTTCAGGATTGTTCCGTTTTTTTGCGGAAGAACTGCATCCCGCTTTTGATGCCGGCCACCAGGCCGGCTGCTTTCACGAACGGTACTGCCAGCTTGTCGGTGGCGCCGATGACCTTGCTGGCCACCGCATCCACCTGTGCGGAGATGTGCGCGATATGCGCGACCGGCTCATTGAGGCGCTCGGTGGCGCGGTCGATATTGGCCGCCACGCGCCTGACTTCAGGGATGACGGTCTGCACATCAGTGACGGTCTCTTCCAGCGCCCCGAGCGTACGGCGCAGTTGCGCCAGCACCTGGTACAACTGGAATGCAAGCGCAGCCAGGATGATAGTGATGACCAGCAGGCAGAATTGCGTGACTGTCAGCATGAGCGCACCTCCCTGCCACCCACCTTATCTTGCCGCTCCGGCTTTGTCAACACGCGTCAGCGGCGCACCTGCCGCCACAGGCCCCACAGGCCGGCGCCGGAGAACACGAGGTTCGGGAGCCACATCGACTGCGGCGGCAGCGTGCCGGCGGTGCAGACGGGAGTCAGCCCGATGCTCATCAGGTAGTAGGCGAAGAGCAGCAGCAGGGAGAGCCCGAAGCCCATCGCCCGCCCGCTCTTTTTCGCCAGCATGCCGAGCGGCACCCCGGCGAGGGCAAAGGCGAGGCAGGCGAAGGGGAGCGCCAGCTTGCGGTGGTACTCGGTGGCGCATTCCCGCGCCAGCGCGTAATCCTCCGCGGCCAGCGCCTGCTGCCGGCGCTGGCGCAGTTCGCGGATGGCAATCTCGTTGATCCCCGCTTCGCGGGCCCCGAGCATCGGCCCGGCGAGCGCGATGCGGAAGGTGAATTCCGCCGCCTTCGAAGCGTAGTAGGTGCTCCCGTCGACCGTGCGGTGCATCACCGCGTTGTAGAGTTTGAATACCATCGCCTCGTCACCCTCGCGGTACCAGATGCCGGTATCGGCATAAATCGACCGGCGTTCACTGGCCAGTTCCTCGAGCCGCACCCCGCCCATGACCTGCCGCTCATTGTCCGCGCTGTCGACATAGAGCAGCGTACCACCCAGTTTGAGCTGCACGTGCGGCTGGATGGTGACATACCGGCCCCGCTGCAGGACGCGGTACATCAGGTCCTTGAACTGCGCGTAGGCGGTGACGGCGACGCTGTCACTGAGCCACAGCGTGCCGAGCGAGAGCAGCAGGCCGAGCCCGATAACCGGCACAGCGAGACGGGCGAGGTTGAAGCCGCAGGCACGCAGCACGAGGATCTCATTGTCCGCCGCGAGCCGCCCGAAAGCCATGAGCACCGCCATGAGCAGCGCCATGGGGATGGTCAGGGTCAGGGTGAAGGGGAAAAAGAGGAGCAGCAGTTCCACCGCCAGGTCGAGCGGCAGGTCCTTCTCCATGACCAGGTCGACCAGTTTGAGCACCCGTTCGAGCATGACCAGCGACGAGAAGAGCACGAAGCCGAGCAGGAACGGGGGGATGATCTCGCGGATGATGTAGCGGCTGAGAACGCGGAACATGCAGCGAGTGTAGCACACGCTGGCAGCGCTTGACAAGGCATCGCCGGAGTGCTACTATCGCGCTGCACACGGGGATTCCCGCAGGGGGACGACGATGCTGGTAAAACGTCTGGAAGACGCGTACGAGTTCAGCAGCATGACCAATGACGGGGCGTTCATGATTTCGCTGACGCTCAAGGATGACGGCAGCGAGACGCTGTATACCATGCCGCTC
>CAZWUZ010000057.1:0-15475 GCA_964637655.1 uncultured bacterium
GGCGCGGACTCCCCGAGGCGGTCTTCTGCGCGGACAAGACCGACACGCAGGCACAGCGCATCATCGCCGCGCTGCTGCAGCGCCAGCGGCGCGCCTTTGCCACGCGCGTCAGCCCGGAACTGGCGGCGCAGCTTGTCGCGCAGTACGGCCGGCGGGCCCGCCACAATGAACTTGCCCGCACGGTGCGCGTCGGCACCTTTCCCGCACCGCGCCAGGGGCGCATCGGCATCGTCACTGCCGGCACGGCAGACATTCCGGTGGCGGAGGAAGCGGCGGAAACCTGCCGCGCGCTCGGCTGCCGCGTCGAGTGCTGCTATGATGTCGGCGTAGCCGGACTGCACCGCGCGCTGGCCGCCATCCCGCGTCTGCGCCGCTGCCGCGTCGTCATCGTCGTGGCCGGCATGGACGGCGCGCTCCCGGCCGTCATCGCCGGCATGCTCCCCTGCCCCGTGGTGGCGGTACCGACCAGCATCGGCTACGGCGCTTCATTCCACGGACTGGCAGCACTGCTCAACATGCTCAACGCCTGCGCCGAGGGGATCGGCGTGGTCAATATCGATAACGGTTACGGCGCGGGCTGTCTCGCCGCGCTGATCAACCGCCGCTGACCATGCGCCTGCTCTGCGGCGATTTCGCGCTCGGCGCCAGCGGCGACATGCTGCTGGGCGCGCTGCTCGGGCTGGGCGCGCCGGTTGACGCGCTGGCCGCGCTCGGCCGCGACTGGCTGCAGGCGGAACTCCGGGTGCTGCCCCCCGGCGCGGAGCACCCGGCATGGCGCGTGCGCCTCGTCGACGACCGGCACGACCATCATCACCACGGGTTGCATCCGCACGAGATGCGCGAGCGGCTTGCGCAGGCACCGGTCAGCAACAGCGTACGGGCAACCGCCCTGCGCCTGCTCGACCGTCTCGTCGCCGCGGAAGCGCAGGCGCATAACGTGCCGCCGGACAAGGTCCACTTCCACGAACTGGGCAATCTCGACACGCTGCTCGACCTCGCCGGCGTGCCGCTACTACTCGAACAGCTGCGCCTTGATGCTCTGTACGGCAGCCCGCTCGAAGTTGGACGCGGCACGGTCTCGACCGCGCACGGCCTGCTCGCGGTGCCGGCACCCGCGACACGCCACCTGCTGGGACCGTATCCGGTAACCATGCGGCTCGACGGCGAGCGCTGCACCCCGACGGGCGCCGTGCTGGTGACGGAACTGTTTGCCCCCGCGCCGCCACCGCCGGGCCGCCTGCTGGCCACCGGCAGCGGGCAGGGCGAACGCCCGTACGACCCGGTCAGCCGCGTGACACTGCACCTGCTGGAAGCAGCAACGACGGAAACGCTCTGGCAGCTGGAAACCAATCTCGACGACTGCGACCCGCGCCTGGTGGCCGATACTGCCGACCGCCTGCGCAACGCCGGCGCGAAGGATGCCTGGCTGGTACCGCTGACGATGAAAAAGGGGCGGGCGGGGCAGCAGCTGACCGTACTGACGGACGGCGCGCACCGCGCCACGTGCGAGGACCTCGTGCTGCGCGCGCTCCCCGCCTTCGGCATCCGGGCTTTTCCCGTCGAGCGCCGCCTGGCCGACAGCCGCGTACAGGAAGCCGTCACCCCCTACGGGCAGGTGCGGGTACGCGTCAGTCGCGACCCGGACGGGAGTATCATCCACGCCACTCCGGAATACGCGGACTGCCGCACCCGGGCCGATGCACACGGCGTGACCACGGCGACCGTCGACGCTGCAGCCCGTGCCACCGTCGCTGCCGGCAGCCGGTGAACCCCGTCCGCGTCGTGCAACGGACCCACCGCGGCCGATGAAACCCGTCCGCGTCGTGCAACGGACCCACCGCGGCCGATGAAACCCGTCCGCGGAGGATTCTGGATCCTTGACGGGCATGCGCTGCTGTACCGCGCCTTTCACGCCATTCAGGAGCTGAGCACCGCCGGCGGCGTCCCGACCAATGCGTTGTTCGGTTTCGTCCGCATTCTCACCCGCATCCGTGACGAGTATCAGCCCGAGGCCTGGACAGTGGCGATGGACAGCCACGCCCCGACCTTCCGCCATGCGGAGAGCGCCGACTACAAGGCCACGCGCAAACCGATGCCCGACACGCTGCGCCCGCAGGTAAGCATGCTGCGCGACTTTCTCGCCGCGGCGCGCATCCCCTGCCTGCTGCAGGACGGCTACGAGGCGGACGACCTGATTGCCACCGTCGTGGCGAAGTTCCGCGGCACGCTGCCGCTGGTCATCGTCAGCAGCGACAAGGACCTGCACCAGCTGGTCGGCGACGACGGGGTGAGCATCTTCGCCTTCAAGACGGGGATCAGCGAGGCGGAGTGGCGCGACCCGGCGGCGGTCACGGCAAAATTCGGCGTCCCCCCCGCGCAGGTGCGCGACCTGCTGGCGCTGACCGGTGACGGCAGCGACAACGTCAAGGGGGTGCCGGGCATCGGCCCGAAGACCGCGAGCGCGCTGCTGCAGCAGTTCGGCGACATCGACACGCTCTATACGCGGCTGGAGGAAGCGGGCACCCCGGCACGGGTCAAGGCGTTGCGTGAAGCGCGCGACGTGGTGCAGCAGGCGGTGCGGCTGGTCACGCTGCGCACCGACGCGACCGTGCCGGCCGCACTGGCTGACTACGCGCGGCAGCAGCCGGACACCGCCCGCCTGCGCGAGTTTCTCGCCACCTATGAACTGGTGACGCTCAGCGGCAAATGGCTCGAGGGAGAGGTCACTGCCACCACCGCCGCACCACCGGCAGCGGTGATGCCCGCAGGCGAATTGTCGCTCACGCATCTGCCGGCACTCCTCTACCTGCACGCGACCGCGGACGGGTGGCACCTGAGCGACGGGCACGGCACGGCGCTGCTCGCTGATGCCCCCGCCCGGAGCGACTGGCAGCGCTGGTGGGCGCAGCCGGGGCATACGCTGGTTGGTGACGGGCTCAAGGATATCTGGCAGGCCTGCTACCATCTCGGGCGCGGCCCGGCCCTCTATGACGTGCGGCTCGCCGCCTACGTGCGCGACCCGGACGACGGCACCCGCCCGCTCGCCACACTCGCCGCGCACGTGCTCGGGCATCCCGTGGCGGAACCGGAAACACCGGCCGCCACACTCGCCCTGCTGGCGGAGCTGCACACGGCGCTCAGGGCAGCCGACCTGCCGGCCGCGGTGCTGGAACTGGAGACCGCGCTGATTCCCGTGCTGGGCGCGATGGAACTGGCCGGCGTGCGGGTGGACCGCGTCTGTCTGGAACAGCTGCGCGACCGCTACCGCGCGGAACTTGACAGCATCGCCGCGACCATTGCCGGACTCGCCGGCAGCACCATCAACCTCAATTCACCGAAGCAGCTGGCCACGCTGCTGTTTGAAACGCTCGGCCTGAAAGCGGGAAAAAAGACGGGAAAGAAAACCGCCTACAGCACGGACAATTCCGTGCTGGAAGCCCTGTACGACGCGCATCCGGTCATCCCGCTCATCATCCGCCATCGCCATCTCGCCAAGCTGCTGGCCACCTACGTCGAGGGACTGCTCACCGCGGCGGACAGCGGGGGGATCATCGCCACGACGTTCAACCAGACCGCAACCGCCACGGGACGGCTGTCGAGCAGTGAGCCGAACCTGCAGAATCTCCCCATCCGCGCGGAGGAGGACCTCGACATCCGCGCCGCGTTTCTGCCCGACGAACCCGACCGCGTGCTGCTCTGCGCCGACTACTCGCAGATCGAACTGCGCGTGCTCGCGCACCTGGCGCAGGAGGAAGCGCTCATCGCCGCGTTCCGGGCGGGTGAGGACATTCATACCGCCACGGCCGCGGCGGTGCACGGTGTACCCGCCGGGCAGGTGACGCGCGAACAGCGGCGGCAGGCGAAGGTGATCAACTTCGGGCTGCTCTACGGCATGACCGAGTTCCGCCTCGCGCGCGACCTCGGACTGCCGCGCGCGGAGGCGAAGGCATTCATCGCCGCCTACTTCGCGCGCTACCCGCAGCTGCGCGCATGGCTGGATGCCACCATCGCGCAGGTGCGCGCGCAGGGGCGGGTGGAGACGCTGCTCGGGCGGCGCCGCTACTTCCGCGGCCTGGAGAGCGGCACGCGGCTGGCACAGCAGGCGCAGGAGCGGGCCGCGGTCAATATGCCGGTACAGGGGACTGCCGCCGACATCATCAAGCTGGCGATGCGCGCGGTGCAGCCGCTGCAGGCGGCGCACGGCGCCATCCTCGTCCTGCAGATCCACGACGAACTGGTCTTCACCGTCGGGCGCGACGAAGCGCCCGCGTTTGCCACCGCGCTCAAGCCGGTGATGGAACAGGTGCTGCCGCTGGCGGTGCCGCTGGTGGTCGACCTCCGCCGCGGCAGCAATCTCCGTGACCTCGCCCACTGAACCGCGGCCGCGCGCCATCGGCCTGACCGGCACCGTCGGCAGCGGCAAGAGCACCGTGGCGCGGCTGCTCACCGCCCCGCACGTCACCGTCATCCTGGCGGACGAGGTCGCGCGCGAACTGGCGCAGCCGGGGGCGCCGCTGCACGACGCGCTGCGCCGCATCTTTCCGGACACCAGCAACCGGGCCGCCATCGCGCACCGCCTCTTCACCGACCCGGCCGCGCGGACGCGCCTGCAGGCGGCCACCGACCCGGTGCTGGCCGCGGCCCTGCGCGCCCGGCTGGCGGCAGTCACCACCCCCTATGCCGTCATCGAAGCGGCCAACCTCTTCACGCTGATCCCTGAGGCGATAGACGAGTGGGTCGAAGTGACTGCACCCGTTGCTGCCTGCCGCGCCCGCGCGCTGGCCGCGCACCGCTGGCCACCCGCCACCGTCGACGCCTGCCTCGACTGGCAGCAGACGCTGCCGCAGCCGTCAAGGCGCCACCGTCTGGTCAACGACGGCGATGCCGACGCCCTGACGCGTGCTGTCGCCGCCCTCGCCGTTCGGCTCTGCTCGCCATTGCCCTGACCGCGAATTTCTGTTATGCTTTGGTGTTGCACGGAGGTGGCAGCCATGAGTTCGTCGCCCGCACAACTGCACGCGCTGGTCAACCGCATCGACAAGCTGCCGACGCTGCCGATGGTTGTCTCGCAGCTGCTGGCGCTGGTGGAGAGCCCCGAAACCTCTGCCGTCGACGTCAACCGCGTGATTTCCACCGACCAGGCGCTGACCGGCAAGGTGCTGAAACTGGTCAATTCCCCCTTCTACGGCTTTTCCCGGCAGATTTCGACCGTCACGCAGGCAGTGGTCATTCTCGGGTTCAAGACCATCAAGTCGCTGGCGCTGTCGGCAACGGTGTTCGAGATTTTCGGCGGGCGGGGGAGCCAGGCCTTCAACCGCACCGCCTTCTGGGAACACTCGATCGGCACGGGGGTGGCGGCGCAGATCGTCGCCAAGAAGATGCGCTACCCGCTGGCTGAGGAAGCGTTCATCGCCGGCATCATCCATGACCTCGGCAAGGTGGTGCTCGACCAGTACCTGGCGGAGGATTTCGCGCGCGTGCTCGAACACCGCGACACGCACAACGTGGCGCTGCGTGCAGCGGAGCGGGCGGTGCTGGGGCTTGACCACAGCGCCATCGGCGGCTGGCTGGCGGAACGCTGGCACCTGCCGCTGCCGCTGCAGCACGCCATCGAACACCACCATGACATCACCCGCGGCAGCGCCGAGGAGTCGCTCCCCGCCATCGTCCACCTCGCGGACATCCTCGCGCGCACGCACCGCGTCGGCAGCGGCGGTGACGACACCGTGCCCGAACTGCAGGAGGCGGCGTGGGACCGCCTGCAGCTCGACCGCACCGACCTCGAAGCCATCCTGCGCGACCTGGCGCGCGACATGCACACCGTGCAGGAATTCATCCAGATGACCCAGGCGTCGCGCTGACCGCCACGACGCGGATATGCTATACTGACCAGCATCATCGCCGGCCGGGTGCCGGCGGCAAGGACGAACTATGCGCACCATCACCGTCGGCCTGATCGGCCTCGGCACCGTCGGCACCGGTGTCGTCAAACTGCTGCGCCAGCAGCAGGAAGCGCTCGCGGCGCGACTCGGGTTCCGCGTCGAACTGGCGCGGGTCTGCGACCGTGACGCGGCACGGGCGGCCGCACTCGGCCTGCCGGCCGACCTGTGCACCACTGACGCGGCGGCGCTGCTCGCCACCCCGCTCGACGTCATCATCGAGCTGATCGGCGGCATCGAACCGGCCCGCACCTTCATCCTTACCGCGCTGCGCGCCGGGCGTCACGTCATCACCGCCAACAAGGCGCTGCTCGCCGAACACGGCCCGGAGCTGTTTGCCACGGCCCAGGAGATGGGCGTGTCGCTGCGCTGCGACGCGAGCGTGGCGGGCGGCATCCCCATCCTCAACGTCCTCGACAACTGCCTGACCGCCAACCATATCCCGTCGCTGTACGGCATCATCAACGGGACCACCAATTTTATCCTCACGCGCATGGCGGAAAGCGGCCTGACGCTCGACGCGGCACTGGCGGAGGCGCAGCAGCTCGGCTTCGCCGAGGCGGACCCGACACTCGACCTGCGCGGCCACGACGCCGCGCACAAGCTGACCGTGCTGGCGATGCTGATGTACGGCCAGCAGGTGGACTTCGCCGCGGTCTACTGCGAGGGGATCGAAGCGGTCACCCCGACCGACCTGCGGCACGCCGCGAATCTCGGCTACGTGCTCAAGCTGCTGGCCGTGGCCAAGTGCGGCGGCAACGGCAGCGGCCCGCTCGAGCTGCGCGTGCACCCGACCCTGGTGCCGGCCACGTCGCCGCTGGCGAGCGTGCGGCGCGAATACAACGCGATTTTCCTCGCCGGGGACGCGGTCGGCAACCAGATGTTCTACGGGCGCGGGGCAGGGGAACTGCCGACGGCCAGCGCCGTGGTCGGCGACCTGCTCCTCGTCGGGCGCGAGCTGGCCCCGGCGCGCATCTTCTACCGCACGCAACCGCTGCCGCTGGCGCCGATGGCCGACACCCGCTGCGAGTACTACCTGCGCTTCTCGACGGTCGACCGGCCCGGCGTGCTCGGGCGCCTCTGCACGCTGCTCGGCGAACATGGCATCAGCATCCTCTCCTGCCTGCAGCAGGAGCAGCAGGAAGCGACGGATTATGTGCACATCGTCATCAGCACGCACACCGCGCGTGAGGGTGACGTGCGCGCCGCACTCGCCGCCATCGACCGGCTTGACCTTATCCGCCAGCCGTCGCGTTTCATCCGCATCGAGCGCGTGTAGCATGTCCGGACGTCAGCGCAACTACACCGTTATCGCCGCGCTCTGCCTGCTGCTGGCCGGAACGCAGTGGTGGACACTCGACCGGTTCGAGGATGCGGACGCCCGCGCCGCCCAGGCCTACGCCTTCGCCCGCTGCAACTGGGACACCCATGACTGGCCGGCAGCAGCGTCGGGTTTGCGCAGCGTCATCAGCGATTTTCCCGAGAGCCAGTGGTCCGTCGTCGCCTCAGCCGACCTCGTCGCGGCACTGATGAACCAGGGGAATGACACGGATGCCCTGCACGCTGCCGAGGATCTCGCCGACCGCTACCGCGGCACCGACGGCGAGTCGCAGCTCTGGTACCTGCAGGGACGCTGCCTGCAGCGCCTCGGGCGCCTGCAGGACGCGCGCGCTCCGCTCACCTGGTGTGTCGAACAGTTTCCTGATGACCGTGCCGCTGGCGACGCACGCGCCGTGCTGGCCGTGCTGCCGCCGGAACCGGCGGCATGACCATGACCCGCGCTGACGTCATCGTCGCGGGGGGCGGTCCGGCCGGGAGCATTGCCGCGCGCGACCTGGCCCGCGGCGGGGCGCGGGTCATTCTGCTTGATAAGGCGCGTCATCCGCGGGTCAAGATCTGTGCCGGGGGGATCCCCCCGCACCTGCTGGCCATCACCGGCCCGCTCCCCCCCGGACTGGGCGAATGCACCGCCGACACCACCGTCTTCACCTACCGTTTCGGTGATCCGGTAACCGTGCACAGCGACGGACCGGGCATCATCATGGTCATGCGCAGCGCGTTCGACCACTGGCTGCTGGAGCAGGCACGGGCCGCCGGCGTGGACGTGCGCGAGGAGGGTGAACTCACCGGCGTCACGGAAATGCCGGACGGGGTTGCCGTCACGCTCGCCGACGGCAGCACCGGCCGGGCGGCGCACCTGATCGGCGCCGACGGCGCCCACAGCCGCGTCGCGCGGGCGCTCGGGCTCACCCCGCACCGCTTTCTCGGCGTCGCCGTCAATGCCGAGGTGCGCGTGCGCGCGGAGGACCGGGCGGCGCAGGGGACGGCGGCGTCCATGGATGTCGGCTGCATTCCCGAGGGGTACGGCTGGATTTTCCCGAAACGCGACCATCTCTCCTGCGGCATCGGTTCCGCCCGCTGCCGCCTGCCGGGCGCCCGCGACCTGCTGCAGCGGTTTCTCGACAGCATGCCGGCCACCAGGGCGCGGACCGGTGCGGACATCCGCGGCTGGCCGCTCCCCTACTGCATGGAACGCGACCCGCTGACCGCGCGCCGCACGCTGCTCTGCGGCGATGCGGCCTGCCTCGTCGACCCGCTGTCCGGGGAGGGAATCTACTTCGCGGCCCGCTCCGGGCAGGCGGCGGCAGCGACGCTGCTGGCCGGTGACCCGCTGCCGCGCTACGGCGCGCTGATCGACGCGGAAATCCGCGACGATCTCGCCTATGCGCGGCGACTCGCCGACATTTTTTTCGCCCATCCCTATATCGCGTATAAACTGGGGGTGAAAAACCGCACGGTGGTCGGATACTTCGAGGAACTGCTGCGCGGAGAGCGCACCTACCGTTCGGTGTTCAGTGAACTGAAGCGGGAGTTTTCCGCCCCGTTCCGTGCCCTGCTGCCGAAGTTCGGGGGCAAATAGCCCCGTCCGCCGGACAGCGGACGGGGAATGCGTATCGGCTACTGCTGTTGACGCAGTTCGAGCGGCGTGCCGTCAACCGGGCAGTATGACGCCTCGCTGGTGTAGGTGGCGCCGCATTTCGGGCAGTACTTCACCTGGTCCATCTGGTCGCCAACGTAGTAGCCCGCCGCACCACCGGCCACACCGCCGATAACCGCGTTGCGCTGCCGCTCTTCGCGGCTGTCACCGACCTGGTAGCCAATGACCGCGCCCGCCGCCGTTCCCGCCACCGTCCCCGCCTGCGTGTTGGTGCACGCCGTCAGGCCGAGCGCCGATACCGTCAGCAGTCCCGCCAGTACCCCCGTCATCATCCTGCCCATGGTCAGCCTCCCGCTATTTTTTGAGCAGATCGTGAATCGTCTGCAGTTTGAGAATCTTCACCTTGCGCGTGCCGAACGGCAGCGTAATATCGACTTCCTCGCCGGCGACATGCCCCTTGAGCGCCTTGCCGAAGGGTGAGCCGATGGTCACCTGCGTCGCACTGGCGTCGCGGCTCTCGCCGCCGCTCATCACCAGTTCGACGTTTTCCTCCTCGTTATCCTCGAGGTCGAGCACCGTCACCAGCGACCCGAGACCGGCCACCCCGGTGGGGATATCATCCTCCCTGATATCCTGCAGCATGGCCGAGCGGCGCATCAGCTGCCCCATGCGCGCCTTGCAGAAGTCACGGCGCTCGAGCGCAGCGCTGTAGTCGGCATTTTCGCTCAAATCACCGTGACCGCGCGCGATTTCGATCTGCCTGGGCAGCGTCACTTCCAGTTCGTGCTGCAACTGGTTGAGTTCATCTATAATCTGCTTGCGGATCTGCTCAATCATCGCGCACCTCTCATTAGACAGGCAATCCCCACTCCCGGTTGCATTGTAGCGCTTTGTCAGGACAAAGTCAACGCGGTTGACCAGTGGTATAACCGGCTGTTACAATGACGGCTGTGAACCTCATCCGGGCCGGCCTGCTCGAACAGCACCAGTGCCGCGCGTTTTTCACCACGCGTGATGGCGGCGTTTCGCGTCCCCCTTACGACACGTTGAATCTCGGGTTTCATGTCGGTGACGACGACGGAGCCACGGCAGAAAACCTCCGTCGGGTGGCTGCCGCCGGCGGGCTTACTCCGGACGTCGTCCATTTCGCCACGCAGGTGCACGGACGCGACCTGGCCGGGGTGACCGCGGCCACGCCGCCGGGGCGGGTCGGGCTGGTCGACGGCATGTACACCACCATACCGGGCAGAATGCTGATGGTGCGCACCGCCGACTGCCTGCCGCTGCTGCTGCTCGACCCGCACCGCCGGCTGATCGCCGCCGTGCATGCCGGGCGCAAGGGAACTTTCCTGAACATCGGAGGGGCCGCGGTGGCGCAGCTGGTGGCGGCTGGCTCCACCCCGGGCGACCTGCTGGCCGCCATCGGGCCGGCCGCGGGGAAATGCTGCTACGCGGTGAATGACGCGGCCATCACGGAGCTGCGCGCGCGGCGCCCGCACGACGCAGGCGCATTCATCGGGCAGTCAGCTGACGGGCAGCCGACAATCGACCTGTGCGGCCTCAACCGGCAGCAGCTGCGTGAGGCCGGGCTGCCCGACGCGCAGATCGCCCTGCACCATGCCTGCACCATCTGCGACCGGCGCTTCTTCTCCTACCGGCGTGACGGCATCACCGGGCGCCAGGCGGGCATCATCTGCCTGACCTGAGCAGTTCAGCGACGGACAATATCGAAGACGGCGATTTCGGGTGGCGCCCCGAGGCGGAGCGGCGGCCCCCAGGTGCCGGCGCCGCGACTGACATAGAGCAGCGAGCCGTCCCCGAGGTCGTGCAGGCCGGTATCCCACCCGTTGACCAGCAGCACCAGCAGGCGCAGGGGAAAAACCTGCCCGCGATGCGTATGCCCCGACAGCTGCAGGTCGAACAGTCCGCGCGTGGCGGGGGTGACGGTCGGCCGGTGCCGCAGCAGGATGGTGAACCGCTCCTGCGGGCGCAACGTCAGCAGCAGTTCGCGCTCATCCACCGCGCGCGGCGGCGGCGGGCCATGCCCGTAGTCGTCGATGCCGGCAAGGTTGCAGACCCCCTGCACGTTGACGGATTCGCCGCGCAGCACGGCAAACCCGGCCTCGTAGAGAAAGGCCATGGCCTGGTCGATACCCGCGTAGAATTCATGGTTGCCGGTAATGGCATACTTGCCGTAGCGCGCTGACATGCCGGCCAGCGGCGCCGCCTCGCCATGCAGTTCCATATCACCGTCAACGATATCACCGGTAAAAACGATCAGGTCCGGCGCCTGCGCCATGACCAGGTCCGCCACTGCCTGCGCCATGCCGCGCCCGTGAATGACCCCGAGATGCAGGTCGGAAACCTGCACCACGCGCAGGCGGTCGATCCGGGAGGAGAGCTTATCCGTGGCAATCGTAAACCGCTCAACGCCGATATGGTGCGCCTCCCAGGCGGCATACGCACTGAGCAGCGCGGCCAGGAGCAGCGCGACCGGCACCGTCCAGCCCACCTGCACCGGCGGCGCCTCCGGCCGGCGATGGCGGCGCCAGAGCACCAGCCCGGCCACCGTCCCGCGCAGCAGCAATGCCACCCAGAAGAGAATGAAGACCACGCCCATCCAGAGATAGGCGGGCCAGGCAATGACCGTGGCGAGGAACGGATACTCGTGGCGTTCCGCAACGCGGGTCAGGAGCGGTCCGAGGACAAGCAGGCCGAGTGCCGCCGCCAGCGCCAGCCGCACCCGGCGCGGTGCGCCGCGCCCGGCGAGCAGTTTCCAGGCATACCAGTTGATGCTGCCATAGAGCAGCAGGTAGACGCTGATGAAGACGAGGTACGCCATACTGCGTGCTTACGCGAGTTCGCGCCCGGCGGCAAACGCGGCGCGGTTGAGCGCCAGCGCCTTTTCCCGCACTGCCTGCTGCAGCGCGGTGGCCCACGCCGCTTCCGGCAGCTCAAGCCCGCGTGACAGGGCGCCCAGCACCACGACATTGGCGGCGCGGATATCGCCCAGCTGGGTGGCGACGGTTACCGCGTCGAGCAGGCAGAGGCGCGGAAACGCCGCGCGCAGGCGCGCTTCCGTGTCGACCGGATAGACCGCGCCGCCCGAAGAGACAGTCACCGGAACGATCTGCTGGCGCGACACCACGGCCAGCCCGTCGGGCGCGAGGTAGGGAACGACACGCAGCCCCTCGATTTCCTCGAAGGCACCGAGCACGCGCGCCGTGCCCTCCTCGACCAGCGGGCTGTGTACCTCGCGGCCGTAGCGGATCTGCGCGATGACCGAACCGCCGCGCTGCGCCATGCCGTGCACCTCATTGGTCTTGACCGCGTACCCGGCGGCGAGGGCCGCCCGCGCGACGATCTCGCTGGCCAGCAAAATACCCTGCCCGCCCACCCCGGCCAGGACCACGCTTACCGTCGTGTTCATGCCTGTTCCTCCACCGCCGCGATGGCCTTGAATCTGCACGCCTGCTGGCACAGGCCGCAGCCGCTGCACAGCTGTGCATTGATGCGCGGCTTTTCCGTCTTCCCCGCGCTCTCGATGGCCGGGCAGCCGAGCCGCAGGCAGGCGCGGCAGTTGGTGCACACCGCCGTGTCGATGACGCGGCGGGGTCCGACCCGCTGCTTCGTGTTGAGCGGACAGGCGCCGCGCGAGATGATCAGCGACGGCTCCTCCGCCGCCAGTTCCTCGGTCAGCACCCGCTGCGTCTGCGCCGCATCGTAGGGATTGACCACGACGACACGGCGGATGCCGCAGGCCCGGGCGATATCCTCGATACTGGCGGACATCGTCGTCATCCCCATGAGGGTCAGCCCGGTCCCGGGATGCTCCTGGTGCCCGGTCATCGCCGTGGTGCGGTTATCGACGACAATAATCGTGCTCGTCCCGCGGTTGTAGGCGATGTTGAGCAGTCCGGTCATTCCCGAGTGGAAGAAGGTCGAATCGCCGACCATGCCGACCACCTGCTTCGGCTCGCCGGCGCGGTTCATGCCGTGCGCGAGCGTGATGCCCCCGCCCATGCAGATGATGGTGTCCATACGCGACAGCGGCGGCAGCACCCCGAGGGCATAGCAGCCGATATCGCCGGTGACCACCACCTCATGCTTCCCCAGCGCGCTGAAGATACCGCGATGCGGACAGCCGGGGCAGAGCACCGGCGGCCGGCCGGGGAGGTCAGCCGGAACAGCCGCCACCGGCGGGAGCGCGGTGCCCTCCCGGCGCGCGCGCACTTCGCGCAGGCGGCGCGGGGTCAGTTCCCCGATGCCGGGGACGAGGTCGCGCCCGTGCACCGCCAGCCCGAGGACGCGGCAGTGCTCCTCGATGAGCGGATCGAGTTCCTCGACCACCAGCACCTCGTCGCAGCGGGCCGCCAGCTCGCGCAGCAGCGCGTCGGGCAGCGGGAAGGTCAGCCCGAGTTTCAGCACGCTGCATTCGGGGAAGACCTCGCGCACGTACTGGTAGGCGCTCCCCGCGGTGATGATGCCGAGTTTCGTATCGCGCCACTCGAGGCGGTTGAGCGGCGAGGTGTCCGCCATGGCGCGCAGCGCCGCCAGGCGTTCCTCGACGCGCACGCGCATCGGGCGGGCCCAGGCGGGAATGGCGGCAAAACGCGGCGGGTCCTTGACGAACCCGACCGGCAGCGGCGCCGCGGTGCGCGGCGCGAGCGTCACCGGGCTGCGCGAATGACAGACGCGCGTCGTGCCGCGCAGGATAACCGGGGTACGGAACTGTTCGCTCAGCGCGAACCCGGCAATGGTGAAATCCTTCGCCTCCTGCGCGTCAGCCGGTTCGAGGCAGGGAATGCGCGCGAACCGCGCGAAATTGCGCGTGTCCTGCTCATTCTGCGAGCTGTGCATGCCCGGGTCGTCCGCCACCACGGCGACAAACCCGCCCACCGTGCCGGTATAGGCCATGGTCATCAGCGGGTCAGCCGCGACGTTGAGCCCGACATGTTTCATCGTGCAGAGCGCCCGCGCCCCGGTGAAGGCGGCCCCGCAGGCGACCTCGAACGCCACTTTCTCGTTCGGCGCCCACTCGGCATAGACCGCGTCACGGTAGCGCGCGGCGACATTTTCCAGGATCTCCGTCGAGGGTGTCCCGGGATAGCCGGAGGCGACCGTCACCCCCGCCTCGTAGGCGCCGCGGGCAATGGCCTCGTTGCCGGAATAGAGTTCACGCTGGTCGTTCATGGCTGTTTCTCCACGGGAATCGGGGTCAGGCAGCGCGCGGCGGTTGGCTGGGCAGCGGGGTGAAACGCTTGGTCATCAGGCAGACATTGCCGCGCTCGTTGAAATCAACTTCGTCCATCATCTGGCGGACAAGGAAAATACCGCGCCCGCGCGAATGGTCGATGCGGTCGTCGTCGAGCGGGTTGCGCACCTTGTGCACGTCGAAGCCCGTGCCTTCGTCCGCGACCCGGATGATCAGCTTGTCCTCGAAGATCAGGTAGCTGATCTCTACCAGTTTCTCGGGGTTGCCCATGTTGCCGTGCTCGACCGCGTTGTTGCCGATTTCGAGGAAGGCATACTGGATGTCCTCGATCTCCGCCGCGGTCAGCGTGGTCATATACTGCAGGCGCGAAATGAAGAAGTTGACCTCGCGCACGAAACTGTACTCGCTCTTGAACTGGAAGGAGACCCAGCCCTCCATGTGGCGGCTGATGCGGCAGTTGCGGTAGAAGTCGACCGTCAGCCCGATCTTCTTGCGCGTGCGTTCCTCGTCGTCGAACTGCAGGTATTCCCAGTAGCCGCGGCGCAGGACGGCAACCCGGCGGTTATAATCCGCCTCCGTGCCGAAGACCAGCCAGGGGAGCAGTTTCCACTGCGCATGCGCGCGCAGGCGTTCCGCCTGCGCTTCGAGGTACACGTCCCCCTCGTCAACGATGGCGACGACATCCGCCATCTGCGGCTGCGTGATGGTCGCGGTCTGGTTCGTCTCAATCAGTTCGATTTCGCGCACGCCGCCGGCGCGCAGCAGCGGCAGGACGGGCGGCGGCAGCGGCTGGCCGTGAAACACGAGGCAGCGGGTGGTATGCGCCGCGCCGCTGCCGGCCGCGGCGGAAAGGTCGCTCATTACGACGGCAGCTGGAAGCGCTCGCGGAGGTCCTTTTCTTCCTGCAGGATGTCGAGGATCTTGTTGAGCCGGGTCAGTTCGAACAGCTTGAGGATGCGCCCGGCGGGATTGAGGATCTTGATGTCGCCGCCGCGCTCGCGGATGATCTTGAGCGAGGAAGTGATGGTGCCGAGTCCCTGGCTGCAGAAATACTGGATGCGGTGCATGTCGATGACGATGCGGTCGTTCTCCTTGGTGATCAGTTCCTCGAGCACGGTCTTGAGTTCCTGGAAATTCTCGACCAGCACGTCCTCATTGAGCCGCAGGATGACGATGCCGTCCTTTTCCTCGCGCGTGATGTCCATGACCGCCTCCTCCGCGTGGTCCGCCTACCGGTCGAAAAACGGGTTTTTCCCGCCGACCGCTAAGGGTATGCCGTACGCAAGTATAACATTTTTGTCAAATAAATGCATCTGCAGCGCCGCGTACCCAGCGATTCCGCATCTGGGTATAATTGCCAACGCCAGGTTTCACCCGCAGGTT
>CAZWUZ010000058.1:0-9254 GCA_964637655.1 uncultured bacterium
GACCACGCCCTTGTTTTCGACGCCGAAATAGGCGTCGTTGCCCTTGTTGCCGAGCAGGTCGCGCAGGTCGACGTTCTTCTGTTCGAGTGCCACCTGCTGGTCATGCAGCATCTGCCGCGACAGGTCGCGCGCGAGGCGGCTGCGGCGGCGGTCGGTAACATCGCGGAAAAACCAGACGCGCCCGCGACAGGCATCGTCATCGCCGCGCATCGGCGCCGTGTAGCGCTCGACTATCCGCCCGTCGCGCAGCGTGATCTCGTCAGTGGCCGCCTCCTCCGGGTGCGCATTGAGGTGCTGCAGGCGGTCACGATAGGCCTCGGGCTGCGCCACCCGCTCGCACATCACCCCGCGCAACAGGTCAACATCGCGCAGGCGCAGCGTGGCCGGCGGAATATCCCACAGTTCCGCGAACCGCCGGTTATGCGACAGCACCAGCCCCTGCTCGTCGATCACGAGAATACCGTCAGGGGAAACCTCCTGCTGCGTACGCAGGATGCGGTTGCTCCGTTCGAGCGCGGCCTGTGCCGCCACGCGTTCACCGATATCACGCGCCACGCTGACAATGAGGTTCCGCCCGCCGGCAGTCAGCAGGCGGGCATGCACCTCGACCGGGCAAACGGTGCCATCCTTCGCCCGGTGCGCGCTGGTGAAAATGGTCTGACCGGTTCTTTTCAGTTCGCGTATGCGGTCAATGATGTGCGCGGCGGCATCGGGTGCGTCGAGTTCCGGAAGCGTCAGCGCCAGCAGTTCGCTGCGCGTGTAGCCGCCGGCGGCCGCCGCGGCGCGGTTGGCATACAGCATGCGCCCTTTCAGGTCGAACAGGTAGACCGGGTCGGCGATGCTGTCGAGCAGTTCCGTTGCCGGTACCGATACGTGCTTCCCGGTGACAATCATACACCCTCCGCGTCGATAGTACCATATAGCATTATGCACGGCAAATTCATGCTATACGCAGCCGTACCGCAACTGACACCCCCCCGGCATCAAGTCATATCATATCTAATAGCAGCACTATATGTTCACTGCAAGTTTTGACATATTTTGGCAGTATGCACCACGAATATCGTATAGTTATACTATATTATTTATACTCGCACATTGCCTCTTGGCAAAGCCACCGGAATGCGGTAAGGTAGGGGCGCGATACGCAGAAACTGAATAGCAACAGTTTGGGGGAGGGAATATGTCACACACGTTGCACACCCGTCTGGCCGACGAGGAGTACCACACGCTGGCACTGCTCGTCGGGGAGCATTCCGGCATCTGCCTGGGTGCTGCCGCCCGGGAGGCCGTCTGCACCCGCGCCCGGCAGCAGATGCACGAGCATGGCTGCCGGCGCTTCGGCGACTACCTCGACCGTCTGCAGCACGACAGGGCCCATACGCTCCTTGCCGACCTTTGCGCCCCGCTGCACTGCCGCGCGCCACGTCTCTTTGCCGGCAGCGCGGTACGGTGCGACGCATGAGCGCCCGGCGACAATCGCCACCGCTGGTGATGCTGGTGGATGACGACCCCGACACGCTCACGTTTCTCACTGATTTCCTGCACAGCGAAGGGTTCCGGGTGAGTGCGTGGACGGACTGGTCGGACGCGGAGCGTACGCTGGCGGACGAAGTGCCTGCCCTGCTTGTCCTCGACGTGATGATGCCCGCGGTCAGCGGCTACCGGGCAGCGGAACGACTGCGTCGGCAGTGCGGGCGCAGCGTTCCCGTCCTGATGTACTCGGCCCTCAGCCGTGATGACGCGGTCGTGCAGGGCTTTGCCAGCGGCACCAACGCCTACCTGTGCAAACCGGCCTCGCTGGAGCAGCTGCGCGCGGTCATCGCGCACCTGCTGGCCGAGTCACGCGAACTGCAGCGTTCGGCTTAGCCGTTCCTCTCCGCCAGCCAGCGCGGGATGCCGACCGCCGGCTCGACCGGCTCGAAACCGTCCGGCGGCAACGGGGCGACGATGAACCCGCAGTTTTCCGGCCGCGGGATGAAATCCTTCAGGTCGCGCATGCGCATCATGTGCAACAGGCGCTCCGGCTGCGCGATTCCTGTCCGCTGCGCCACCATGCGGGCGAATTCGTAGCGGCTGATAACCTCGGGACAGCCGAGATGCCATATTCCCGCCTGTTCATTCTGTACGAGCCGCCAGATCCCCTCCGCGGTGTCAGCCGTGTGGATGAACGAGCGGAACTGGTCAGTAAAGAGGTTCTGCACCTGTCCCGCATGCAGCGCATGGTACAGGCTCTCCGCATAGTGCGGGTTGTGCGCAGGCCCCCAGCCGTAGTTGATGGCACAGCGGACAACGCAACCATGCTCCCCGAGTTCGCGGATGAGCAGTTCGCCGCGGTACTTGGTCTCACCGTAGAACGACAGCGGGGCAGGTTGCGCCTCTGCTGCGTACGGTCCCTGCTTCCCGTCGAAGACCAGATCGGTCGAGGTGTAGCAGACGCGTGCGCCGTTGTCTGCGGCCCAGTCGACAATGGTGCGCGTGCTGCCGACATTCACCGCCTCCGCGCGCGCCTTGTCCCGCTCGCACTCTTCCGCGGTCGCCATGGCCGCGGCGTGGATAATGGCGGACGGTTTCACGCGGTCAAGCAGTTCGCGCAGCGTCCGTGCATCGGCGATATCGAGGTGTGCGCCGTTCGCGCCCACGGGAAGATGCCGCCCGCCCACCGCGAACACCTCGACACCAAACGGTTTGCCTGCCAGCAGGTACTGCCCGATATGCCCGCTTGCCCCGGTAATGAGTACTGTTCCGGTCATAAAAAAGTCTCCCTACTGGGGACGGGTGTTAACAAACTTACAAACTTTCCTGAGCGTGCCTTATAAGCCACTTTCAGCCCCTCATCCAAGTCATTCGCCGTATAAAGGCATTATAAGGCCCCTGCACAAAAGTTTGTTAATTTGTAAACACCTGTCCCCTTTGTGCCGCCCGGTAATCAGTACCGTCCCGGTCATGCCAGCGACTCCGTCGCCATGCGGTGATACTCTCCGTTGCGGCTTTGCATGAGCACGAGTTCCTGCACGGGCATGGTGCCGAATACGCGGCGATCCACGCACACAGCCGACAGGTCGCGCCCCGCGCGCCGGCAGCGGGCAATGGTCACGTGCGGGTGATACGGACGCTCGTCAACGGCAAAACCTTCCGCGACCGCCGCCTGTTGCAGGCGCTGCTGCAAGAGCGTCACTGCCGGGGTATCCGCAATACCTGCCCAGAGCACACGCCCCAACGCCGGCGCGGGAAACGCCCCAAGTCCCTGCAGCATCAGCGAAAAAGCCGGCGTGCCATGAACTGTTTGCAGCACCCGGTGCATCGCCCCCTCTTTGTCCGCCGCCTGCGGCCCGAGAAAGAGCAGTGTCAGGTGGTACTTGTCTGCCTGTTCCCAGCGCATCCATGCCGGCGGCAGTTCGAGCCGTCCTGTCAGTCCGCGCAGTCGCTCGCGCACTTCCTCAGCCAGCATGATACCGATAAACCAGTTCAAAGGTAATACTCCATCACATGGGGACAGGTGTTGACAAATTGACAAACTTTCCTGAGCGTGCCTTATAAGCCACTTTCAGCCCCTCATCCAAGTCATTCGCCGTATAAAGGCATTATAAGGCCTCTACAGAAAAGTTAGTCAATTTGTCAACACCCGTCCCCAGCATGTTCAGGGGATGCTTTCCATCACGCCCTGCGCGAAGATGTAGCGGATGGTTTCGGCTCTGTCGAAATCGGAATCGTGCACTGACTGAAGAGTATAGTTGCTGCCGTCGCTGGTAAAGGTGTAGGCGTTGTCCCACGGGTCGGGCGTGATGGTCGCCATATAAGGGCCAGACCAGCCCGCGGCATTGTCGCTGTAGAGCTGCAGAAGCGTGACGGGAAACTGTTTGCACTGCACATCGACCTGGTAGAGCGCCAGCGCCGAATTGAACGCCCCGATATCGCCCGCCGCCGCCCCGCACATATCTTTCTCAATGGAACCAAAACGCGTGCAACGAGTGGGAGTTATTGCCAGTCCGCACACGAGCAGCACAAGGATGGTGACGGTCAGGCATCCCACCACCCAGACCGCCGGGTTGCCTTTGCCGCGCTCTTCGTCAGCCATGGCCACGCCTCCGCGCTGAATGTTCTACAGCCAGCCGGTGAAGACCAGTATGTTGGAAGTGAGGAGCGCGAGCAGAGCATTGACCACGGCCAGCGCGGTGGCCGCCACCAGCGCCACCACCCGCCGCTGCGGCGCGGTGAGCAGCGATTCCGGCATGACCAGCAGCAGCCAGCGCACCGCGACGAGCATGACCACCACCAGCAGCGCGGCACTGAGGAAATCGGCCGCCTGCTGCAGGGCGCCGCTGCGCGCATTCGCCTGCGCGACGACGGCGGCATGCTGCGCCACCAGCGCCACCGAGAGCACCGCCAGCGGGATTCTCATTTTTTCTCGTCATCCAGCTGCAGGATGGCAAGGAACGCCTCCTGCGGAATCTGCACGGTGCCCACTTCCTTCATCTGCTTCTTCCCCTCTTTCTGCCGCTCGAGGAGCTTGCGCTTGCGCGAGATGTCGCCGCCGTAGCACTTGGCGATGACGTTCTTGCGCAGCGCCTTGATGGTTTCGCGCGCGATGACGGTGCCGCCGATGGCCGCCTGCACGGGGACCGCGAACTGGTGGCGCGGGATGAGGTCCTTGAGTTTCTCCGCCAGCAGGCGGCCGCGGTTGTAGGCGAAGTCGCGGTGCACGAGGCAGGCGAGCGCATCGACCTTCTCCCCGTTGAGCAGGATGTCGAGGCGCACGAGGTCGCCCGCCTGGTAGCGCAGGAACTCGTAGTCCATCGAGGCGTAGCCGCGGCTCACCGACTTGAGCTTGTCGAAGAAATCGGTGAGAATCTCGTTCATCGGCAGTTCGTAGGTGAAGATGACCTTGGTCGGGTCGAGATACTCCATGTTGAGCTGCTTGCCGCGGCGCATCTGGCAGAGTTTCATCACCGGCCCGACATGCGCCTCGGGGGTCATGATCGTCACCTTGAGGATGGGCTCTTCGACGATTTCGACGTTGCCCTGCGGGAACTCCGCGGGGGTATCGCACTCCTTGCGCGTGCCGTCCATGAGGATGATGAAATACTTGACGTTGGGCGCGGTGGCGACGAGGTTGAGGTTATACTCGCGGCGCAGGCGCTCGCGCACGATCTCCATGTGCAGCAGTCCGAGAAAGCCGCAGCGGTAGCCGAAGCCGAGCGCCTGGCTGCTGTCACCGATGAAGGTGAGCGCCGCATCGTTGAGCTTGAGCTTGTCGAGCGCGTCACCCAGCGCCTCGTAATCGCCCGCGTCGATGGGATAGAGCCCGCAGAAGACCATCGGCTTGATGGGGCGGAAACCGGGGAGCGGTTCCGCCACCGGGCGCGCCGCCTCGGTAACGGTCTCTCCCACGGTGACATCCTGCACGCGGCGCAGGTTGGCCAGCAGATACCCGACTTCACCCGCACGCAGTTCCGCGGCGGGAGTCATCCCCGGCGCGAAGGTGCCGACCTCGCTCACCTCGTAGCTCTCGCCGGTCGAGAACATTTTGACCATCATCCCCTTGCGTACGACCCCGTCGTAGACGCGCAGGTAGGCGATGACCCCGCGGTAGCGGTCGTACGCGGAGTCGAAGACGAGCGCCTTGAGCGGGGCGTCGGGCTCCCCCTGCGGCGGCGGCACGAGGCGCACGATGGCCTCGAGCATTTCCTGTGTCCCCGTCCCCTCCTTGGCGCTGGTGAGAATGCTCTCGGACGCATCGATGCCAAGCGTATCGATCTGGTGCCTGGTCCGCTCGATATCGGCGGCGGGGAGGTCGACCTTGTTGATGACCGGGATGATGCGCAGGCCGCCGTCGACCGCGAGGTAGGTGTTGGCGATGGTCTGCGCCTCGACCCCCTGCGACGCGTCGACGACGAGCAGCGCCCCTTCGCAGGCATCGAGCGAGCGGGCCACCTCGTAATTGAAATCGACATGTCCCGGGGTGTCGATGAGGTTCATCTGGTACTCGGTCCCGTCCGCGGCGCGGTAGGCCATGCGCACGGCGGAGGCCTTGATGGTGATCCCCCGCTCGCGCTCGAGGTCCATGTCGTCGAGCACCTGGTTCTGGAACTCGCGCTCCGTGATGGTGCCGGTGGCGAGCAGCAGGCGGTCGGCGAGCGTGCTCTTGCCGTGGTCGATGTGGGCGATAATCGAGAAATTGCGGATATGCTTCAGTTCCATTGCGTCAGTCCTACCATGTTCATCAGGATGCGGCGTCGAGGCGGCAGACGCCGCCGACGCAGGTCAGGTGTGGAATCAGTTTGTGCAGGCGCGGGACGAGCACCTTGTGCGCGTACTGCTCGATGGCCCGGCTGCTGGTGAGCGAGAGCAGGGCATCGACGTGTTCCCGGCACTCCTGCACGCTGAGCGCCCGGACCAGCAGCTTGACCGCCGGGACATTGGTCGCGCCGAGCGACAGGCAGTCAATGCCCAGGCCGAGAAAATAGACCACGAAGAGCGGGTCCCAGGCGAGTTCGCCGCAGACCGAGAGCGGCTTGTCCGCGCCGCGGGCGATGCGCGCCACCGCGGCAATGAGACGCAGCACCGCGGGGTGCAGCGGGCGGTAGTATTCCTCGACGCGACGGTTGCCGCGTTCCGCGGCGAGCGTATACTGCACGAGGTCGTTGGTCCCCAGCGAAAGAAAATCGACGTCGTTGATGATGGTGTCCAGCGCAATGGCCGCGGCGGGGATCTCGATCATCGCCCCGACCGGCACGTCCTTGCGGTGCGGAATGCCGCGTCGCTGCAGATCGGCGGCGCATTCCCCCAGCGCCTTGCGCAGCCGGCGCACCTCTTCGACGCTGCTGATCATCGGCACCAGCAGGCGCACGTCACCGAGGAAGGCGGCGCGCAGGATGGCGCGGAGCTGCGTGTGCAGCAGGTCGTGGTGGGCGAAGCCGAGACGGATGGCGCGCAACCCGAGGAAGGGATTCGCATCGGCATCGTCACCGAGGTCGAGCAGCTTGTCCCCGCCCAGGTCGCAGGTGCGGATGACCACGGGGCGTTGGCCGCACGCCTCGACCAGCGCGCGGTAGGCGGCAAACTGTGTCTGCTCGTCGGGCAGTTCCTCATGGGCGAGGTAGAGGTACTCGCTGCGGAAGAGCCCCACCCCCTCGCCGCCGGCCGCGACGAGGTCGGCCACCTCATCGGCAGCATCGACATTCCCCCAGACCGCAACCGCGGTACCATCGCGGGTGACCGCCGGCTGCTGTGCCGCCGCGCGTTGCGTGACCGACGCGCGGCGCAGTTTTTCCTGCTGCGCGCGGTACTTCTCGATCACCTTCGGAGCGGGATTGAGCAGCAGTTTCCCCTCGATGGCGTCGAGAATCGCCACTTCGCCGTTGTGTACGCGCCCGATGACCCCGGCCGCACCGGCCAGCGCCGGGATACCGCGCGCGCGCGCCATGATGGCGGCGTGCGAGGTGGTCGCCCCGACCTCGGTGACGATACCGGCCACCTTGCCCGGCGGAATGGACGCCAGGTCGGACGGATAGAGTTCACGCGCCACGAGAATGACCGGTTCGCTCAGCGTCCCGAGGTCGGGACGCCCCTTCTCCTGCAGCACGTGCATGACGCGCCGCCCGACATCGGCGATATCGGCGAGGCGTTCGCGGAAGTAGGTGTCCCCGATGGCGTTGAACTGCTCGGCCAGGTCCTCGAGCACCTGGTGCACCGCCCACTCGGGCGCCACTTTCTGCGAACGGATGAGTTCAGTTACCGCGCCGATGAAGAGCGGGTCATCGAGCATCAGCAGTTGCGCGTCGAATACCGCCGCGGTGGCCTCCGCCTCGGCATCGAGTTTCGCCCGCAGCGCGGTCAGTTCCTGCCCCGCCAGCGTCACCGCCTCGCGGAAGCGGACGAGTTCGGCCTCGAGGCGGTCATCGGGCAGCGTTTCGCGCCTGACCTGCACCTCCTCGACGTGGTAGACGAGGAGCGGACCGATGGCTATGCCGGTGCCGATGGGAACGCCCTTGAGCACGCCCTACTCTCCCTCGTCGAACTTGCGGGCGAACAGGTCGGCCAGCGCGTCAAGCGCCGGCGCTGCTTCGTCGCCGTCAGCCGTCAGCGTCAGTTCCGTCCCCTGCACCGCAGCCAGGGTCAGGATGCCCATGATCGACTTGGCATTGATCGCCCCGTCGCCCCGCCTGAGCATGATGGTGCACGGGAAGCGGTTGGCCGTCTGCACCACCATCACCGCGGCGCGCGCATGCAGTCCCGCGCGGTTGTTGACCGTCACCGTGCGTGTCAGTTCCCCCATAGGGCACCTCCCCACCCGGCCATCACGCTGACCGCGGCGGTAATGAACAGGATGCGGGTCACGCCCAGCCGGCGGACCAGCGCAAAGAGATAGGCGGCAAAGAGCAGCCAGGCCCCGAGCACCCAGTGCAGGAACTCGCTCTCCGTGAACTGCGGCAGCTGCCCGGCAAACGTCGTGGTGACGAGCGCGTCCGGCAGGTAGACCAGCAGCGCGCCGAGCAGCAGCAGCCCGACGCGGCGCAGCGTGCCGAGGCGCTCGCGGAATCCGCGCAGGTAGGTGCGGATGGCTGCCTCCCCTTCGTGCCAGCCGGCAAGCAGCCCGAAGCGGCGGATATGCAGGTGCGAGAGGTTGTAGCCGAGCACCGCGAGCAGCGCGCCCCACCACTTCAGCGCGGGGGGGGCAAGTTGCACCCAGCAGATGCCGATGAGCCCCCAGAGCGGGCGCAGTCCCTCCCAGAACCAGGCGCCGCCGGCCGCTGCCAGCGGGCCGAGCAGACGATCACTCTCCTGCTTGACTGCCGCCACCGCTGACGCGTCGTCCCCCTTCTCCGCCTCGATGCGGCTGAACACGCCGACCAGCAGCGAGACGAAATAGGGATGCGTATTGAAAAAGTCAAGATACTTGCGCAGGGCGAGACGCCCGGCCGTGCCCGTTCCGCGCAATTGTTCGACAACCGGAGCCATCATCATCGTCAGCCCGAGGTTGAGCATGCGCTCGCTGTTCCACGCGACCTGCACGAAGAGCGAGCGCCACCAGAGCGCGGTAACCGGAAAGCGGAATTCAGCCATGGGCCACCAGCAGGCGGCGTGCGGTGATATAGACCAGTCCGCCAGCGAGCAGGACGACCAGGGCCACCAGCGGCGGGAGGTGCGGCAGCAGCAGGCGCTGCGCGATGGCCAGCGCGGCGCCGGCCAGCAGCCAGCGCTTGAGCGACAGGCCGTCAAACAGGTTGGTGAAGACCGCCAGCCCGAGGAAG
>CAZWUZ010000058.1:9264-15121 GCA_964637655.1 uncultured bacterium
AACCCGGCAAAGGCCAGCCCGTGGCACGACGACTCGTCGAGCGCGACGTAGATTTGCGGCAGCAGCCAGAGATAGAACGGCGCGAAGACCGCGAGGATGACCGTATGCAGCGCCCAGTAACGCGGCAGCGGTTTGAGGTTGAGCCAGAAGAGACGGTTGAACTCGCCGCGCGCCACCGCGGCGGTGCATTCCCCGTTGAGCGAAACGATGGTACGCCGCAGGCGCAGCGTCCAGTGCTTGGCCAGATAACTGACCGGAATGCAGAACAGCACGATAAGAAAGAGTCCGGCGACGACAGCATACGGCTGCTCGCCTTCCCAGCCGCCCGGCCAGCGGGCGATGACGATGGCGCAGAGCACCCCGAGCACCGTCGATGAGGGGCGCTGCGTCTCCCCCAGCGGGATGACATTGGCCCAGAGCAGTTCGAGCATCGCGCCCATCAGCAGCGGGTGGAGCATGTCCCCCAGCAGCCAGCCGAAGATGGCGCCCGTCACCAGCGGGCGCGACAGCAGCCCCTGGAAGACAACATTGTTGTCGAGGAGCAGTGCGCCCCCCAGCGCGGCCGCGGCCAGCAGCACGGGCAGTTCGCTCATGGCCTGCTCCCGGCCGGACGCGGTGCGCGCTGCTCCCGCCGTCGCGCAGCGACGGCGGGTGCACTCTTTTCAGTCAGCGCGGCCGCGGCCAGCAGCACGGGCAGTTCGCTCAGCATTTCCGGACCGCTCCGGCAGACAGCTGCCACAATACGTGCGAACCACATCCGCCCGCAGGATGCACCTCACACTCTCCGTGTGCTCTGTGTGCTCTGTGGTGAAATCTGCTGGCAGTATCAGCCATTGCCGAGCATCTCGCTGAGGTTGAGCGGTTTGCTGCCGGGCAGGGGCATAAAGACCACCTCGGTACCCGCCGCGAGCAGATCGCGCGTTTCCTGCATTTCAGCCGCGCTCAGGTAGAGCCCGTCATGCAGTTTTTCCCGCCCGGGGCGGTGATAGAGCCCGCCGATATGGATGCGGCGCGGCGCGTCCTCGCCCAGCGCGGTCAGCAGGTGCAGCGCGCCCGCCACCGTCGCGGTCAGCGTCATCACCTCGTGACGCGCCCCGCGCCAGTCGCGGCGCAGCCACTGCGCCGCCCCCGGCTCGTCGGCAATCTGCAGCTCGAGCCCCGACGGCACGATAAGGCGGTAGAGTTCGCTGCTGTCCGGGTCGCGGGCCACCGTCGCCGAGGCGATGGCCAGCCCTTTGAGGTTGAGCGTGGTCACCCAGCCGATGAGCACCTGCGCATGGATGAGCCGCTCGTCGATGCGGACGAGGAATTCGCCGCGGTTGCCGTACGCGCTGTTCATGTCCCCTCCACCACCATGATCCCCTTGTGCGCCGCCGCCTGCAGCTTCTCGACCAGTTCTTTGCACCCCATGCCGCAGGTGGCGCCGAGCTGCGCCTCGAGCATCGTGTTGAGATTGACCCCGGTAAGAATGCAGCCCGGGTGGTTCTTGAGAAAGCGCTTCGCCACCTGGAAGCAGGTGCCGCCGAAGATGTCGACGAGGAACAGGTACTCGTCCGCCGGCTGCTGCGCGCGCGCGAATTCCTCGATCTTCGCCAGCAACGCCTCCTGCCCCTCGTCATGCAGCAGGTTGAAGGAACTGATTCCCTCGCAGCAGCCGCAGATGAGCGACGCGGTGGAACAGAGTTCACCGGCCAGACGGTTATGTCCAAGCACCACGATGCGCAACATAGTCCACTCCTCCTACTGCCGGGACGCCAGCAGTTCCATGATCCGGTGCGCCAGCTTGGTCGAATCGTGGCGCAGGTAATCCTCGCGGCTGAGCAGGTCGGCGGCGATCACGCGCGCCGGGTACTGCGCGAGTTTGTCCATGTCAATGACCACCTGGTAGGCACCCTTGGCGCGGTAGCGCTCAACCAGTTCGAGCGGCGCGGTCGCGTTGTTGACCAGCACGTAATCGACAAACGCGGCATCGCCGGTGTGATCCGCGATGGCCGCGAGATGACGCGACACCGAGTAATTGTCGGTCTCCCCCGGCTGGGTCATGACGTTGCAGACGTAGGCAACGGGCGCCTTCGTCTCCTGCAGTGCGTGGCGCAGCCCGGCATTGAGCAGGTTGGGAATGACGCTGGTATAGAGCGACCCGGGCCCGAGCACGACGAGGTCGGCCGCGCGGATGGCATCGAGCGCCTCGCGCGTGGCGATGCGCTGCTCCGGCTTCGTGCTGAGACGGACGATGGCCGCGGGATGCGCGGCGATGCGCGTCTCCCCCTCAACCGTGGTGCCGTCCGCCATCTGCCCGACCAGCGTAATGGTGTCGAGCGAGGCGGGGAGCACGCGGCCGCGGATGGCGAGCACGCTGGCCATCTCCTGGATGGCGAGCTGGAAATCGCCGGTGATGTCGGTCAGCGCGGCCAGGAACAGGTTGCCGAACGAGTGGCCGGCCAGGTCGGTGCCGCTGCCGAAGCGGTAGCGCAGCAGGTCGGCCATGAGCGACTCGCTGTCGGCGAGCGCGATGATGCAGTTGCGGATGTCGCCGGGGGGCGGGATGTTGAGGTCGCGGCGCAGGCGCCCGCTGCTCCCCCCGTCGTCGCCGACGGTGACAATCGCGGTGATGTTGCTGGTGAAATTCTTGAGGCCGCTGAGCAGCGACGACAGCCCGGTGCCGCCGCCGATGGCGACGATGTTCGCCCCGCGCTCGAGCTGGCGCTTGCGGTAGATGATGTCGACGATGGCACGGTTCTGCGGGATGACGAGGCGGAGGATGGAGCGGAAGGTCTTGTAGACCCCGTAGAGCACCAGGAGCGGCCCGATGATGAGCAGCAGCACCGGAACATAACCGGGAACCAGCCCCTCTTCGGTGAGCTGGGGCAGGACTTTGGACAGACCCATGCCGAACAGGAACATGCCCAGCCCGAGATAGGCGAGGTAGCGCTTGATGCGCATCCCCGGGTAGAGCCAGCGCCACCCTGACATCGGCGTGCCCATGCGTTCCTCCCTACCTCTTGCCGATGTCGCGGTGGGTGACCTGCACCTCGCACCCCGCCCGCGGCAGCGCGGCCGCCAGGTGTTCCGCGACCACCACCGAGCGGTGGCGCCCGCCCGTGCAGCCGATGCCGATATGCAGGTAGGCCTTTCCCTCCCCCAGCGCCAGCGGCAGGTAGTAGGCAAGGAAAGCGGTCAGGCGCTCGAGGTAGGCGGTGGTGGCGGGCCAGGTACAGACATAGTCGCGCACCTCTGCGTCAAGCCCGTCGCGGTCCTTGAACCGCGTTACATAGTAGGGGTTGGGGAGGAAACGGACGTCGAACAGCAGGTCCGCCTCCGCCGGCAGCCCGTGCTTGTAGCCGAACGACACGAGATTGACCAGCAGCGTGCTCCCCTTGCCGTCAGGGCGGAAGCGCTGCTGGATCTCCGCGCGCAGCGCGGGGAGCGACAGGTCAGAGGTGTCGAGGACGACACTCGCCTTCCCCTTGATCTCCTCGAGCAGTTCGCGCTCCGCGGCCACCGCCTGCGCCACGCTGCGCGTGCCGCCGGCCAGCGGGTGCGGGCGGCGCGTCTCGGAGAAACGGCGGCTGAGCACGTCATCGCGGCAATCGAGGAAAACGATACGGCACGGGACTGCGGCGGATGCCAGTTCCTGCAGCACGGCGAAGATGTCGCGGAAGTAGCCACGCTCGCGGATATCGACGACGAAGGCGACGTGACGGATGGGATTCGCGCTCTGCCGCGCCAGGTCGAGGAAGCGGGGAATGAGCGGGGGGAGCATGTTGTCGACACAGTAGTAGCCGAGGTCTTCGAGACAGCGCAGCACGACCCCCTTGCCCGCCCCGGACATGCCGGTGACGATGAGCAGTTCAGGCGCGCCGCTCACCGCGCGCCCCCGGTCGCCGAGCCCGACTTGATCCACTGCAGCAGCTGCTCGTTGAACTCGCGCGCGGAATGCACCCCCATCTGCCGCGCGCGCAGGTTGCGCGAGGCCACCTCGATGATGATGGCGAGGTTGCGCCCCGGGCGTACGGGGACCAGGAATTTCGGCACCTCGACCCCGAGAATGCTCTCGTGCTGCTCGTCGAGCCCGAGGCGGTCGTACTCGACCCCCTCACGCCAGTCCTCGAGGCGGATGACCATGTCGATGCGCATCGAGTCGCGCACCGCGCCCAGTCCGAAGAGCGAGCGGACATTGATGATACCCAGCCCGCGCACCTCCATGTGGTACTTGATCAGTTCCGCCCCGCGCCCGACCAGTTCCCCGTCGCCGAACGAGATGATGTCGACCACGTCGTCGGCGACGAGGCGGTGGCCGCGCTCGATGAGTTCGAGCGCGCACTCGCTCTTGCCGAGGCCGCTCCCCCCCGAGAGGAGCACGCCGACCCCGAAGACGTCGACCAGCACACCGTGCACGGTGGTGCGCGGCGCCAGGTAGTGTTCGAGGTAGATGTAAATCTTGGCGATGCACGGGGTGGTCATCTGCGGGGTCGCCAGCAGCGGGGTGCCCGTCTCCTCCGCCAGGCGCAGGATGTCGGGGGACACGGGGAGGTTGCGGGTGACGATCAGGCAGGCGATCTGCCGGCGGAAGATCTCCGAGAAGGTGTCGCGCACTTTCTCCGCCGGCAGGGTGTTGAGGAAGTCCAGTTCGGTGAGCCCGATGACCTGGATCATCCGGTTCTGGTAGTAGTCGAAATGCCCGACGAGGGCCAGCCCGGGCCGGCTGACATCGGAGGCGGTGATGCGGCGCGCGAGCCCGGCGGCGCCGGCAAGCAGGCGCAGTCCGAGCCGCGGCCCGAGTTCGTCGAGCAGAGTGCTGACGGTTACGTCCGCCATCGGCGGCGGGTCAGATGCGACGGTCCTCGTCGCGGATGATGTCGAGGACCTCCTGCGCCGTCTTGGCATCGAGCAGCGACTGGCGCAGGAACTTGTGCTTGAGCAGGCGCGAGATGCGCGCGAGGGCCTTGACGTGCGGCCCCGACTCGCTCTCGGGGGTGATGAGCATGAAAATGAGATAGACGGGCTCGTCGTCGAGCGACTGGTAGTTGATGCCCGTGGTGGTGCGCCCGAAGGCGGCAACGAGGTGTTCGACGGCGTTGCACTTGGCGTGCGGGATAGCCACCCCGTCGCCGATGCCGGTGCTCATCAGTTTCTCGCGCTCGCGCACCGCGGCGAGCACCGCCTTCTTGTTGCTCAGCAGCCCGGCCCCGTCTAGCAGGTCGGTCATCTCCTCGAAGACCTCGGCCTTGGTCTTCGCGGTGAGCGCGAGATTGATGCACTTCGGATGCAAGATATCCAGGATCTCCATGGCGCGCGCGCCTCCTTACAGTTCCGGCACGATCAGGCCGTAATGCCCGTCATGCCGGCGATAGAGCAGGTTGAGTTTGTAGTTTTCGTTGAGGAAGAGCCAGAAGGGGCGTTCGAGCGTCTCCAGCTGCATGATCGCCTCGTCCACCGACATCGGCACCAGGTCGATCTTCTCCTCGAAGATCGACGCGTCGGGCTTCTCCTCGCCCGCGTCCGCCGCCGGGGCGGGTCTGCCCGCCGTCGCCGTTTCCACCGTCGCCGCCAGCACCTGCCGCGACGCCGTCTTGGCGTAGTCGCGCTTCACCCGCGGCGAATGCGAGGCGAGCCGGTCCTTGTAGCGCCGCACCTGCTGCTCGAGCTTTTCCAGCACCGGGTCGATGCTGCTGTAGAGGTCGCCGGTGATCGCGCTGGCCGAAAAAGTGAAGCCGTCGGCTGCATGCAGCGTCACTTCGAGGCAGTGGCGTTCGCGTTCGATGCTGGCCACCGCCGTCGCGGTCGTGAAGTCGATTTTGTAGCGGGTGAGTTTGTCGAGTTTGTGCTGCAGTTCGTTGCGGAAGGCATCACTGAT
>CAZWUZ010000059.1:0-11269 GCA_964637655.1 uncultured bacterium
GAATAACGTTCAGGAGACAGCCGGTGCCGGTGCTGCGCCGCCATGGCGGCGCAGCAGCCAGACCGTCGGCAGGTGATAGCGCATGTGCCAGGTGGGGTTGTCCGGCCAGGTGAAGCCACCCCAGGTGCTGCGCCGCGCAAAGGTGCGCACCGGCGAATAGCGTGACCCGTCGCCAAGCGCACGGAAAAAAACGCTGCTGCCCAGTTCCGGACGGTACGCCGGGTGCAGCAGACGATTCCCCATCGAAAACTCGAAATCGCACAGCAGGAAATAATCGGGACGCTCGCGGTCGAGCCGGGCCAGGTCAAAGTTGTAGATGCCGATCCGGTAAGGGGTGTCACGCTGCTGCACCGCCGGTACGGAATAGAAATAGACCTGGTTCACCCCGATGGTCGTGCCGGGTGGAAGATGCGCGAGCAGCCAGTCGGAAGCGGCGGTGCGCGGATCCGTGCCGTGCAGCAGCCGCAGCAGCATGACGCTGCAGACGAGCAACTGTGCCAGAACGATACCGGTCACGACCAGCCTGACGCGCGGCCATACCGGCCGCTGCAGCAGATCCGCCAGGGCGACAGCAAGCGCGGGCAGCAGCAGCGTCAGGTAATGGGACAGGTAGACGTTGTTCATCGCCAGCAGCAGGCCGTTGAGCACAAGCGCCGCCAGCAGCAGACCGCGCGCCGGTGTCACCGGCATAACCAGGGCCGCGACTGCCAGCCAGACCGCCGGCGCGACCAGCGGCCCATAGGCCTCGGGCAGGGCGATCATTCCGTAAAACCGGAACACGTTTTCCTGAAAATCGCGGGGCTGCATTTGCGTGGTGCGCGCGAAATGGCTGGCAAACACGCCGCGGAATTCATGCAGAAAGCCACCGGGATCGAAACAGGCCTGCGGACAGCCCAACAGGCAGCCGGCAACAGTTCCCGCCGCCAGCCAGCGCACGGCCGTACGCCACGGCCAGAACGGCAGGCGCAGGCGCCAGCGGAAAAACACCGCTGCCGGCAGCAGAAAGAAAATGATGCCCGCGTTCAGCTGGGTGAAAACAGCCAGCATGGTGCTGAGCCCGACGGTGAAAAAATCCAGCCGGCGCGGCTGCGGCCGCAGGGCACAACGGCTCAGCGCCAGCCAGCCCAGCAGGCCCCAGAACAGGTGGGGCGCGGTCACGTAGAAATAGTGCGCGTCGATGACCGCCAGCGGCGTGAGCGCCAGCACTGCCGCCGCCAGCATCCCGGCCGTCCGGCCGGCATACACCTTGCCGAAATGGTAGGCAACAGCCACGGTGAGCGCGCTGAGCAGCGCGGACAGCGCGCGACCGCAGCGGTACAGGCCGTCAAGCGCGGGCAGGTTGCTCTCGTAGTAGCTGCGGTCGCGCACCACCTCGATAAAGCCGAGGGCGTCGGCCGCCTGCAGCGTGGCGCCGGACAACAGCATGTGCCAGCTGCCGAGGGCCAGCCGGGTGTCCCGGTAGTGGAACAGGTCGGCCGCCAGCGGAATGGCATTCATGAACGCGCCTTCGTCCGGATGGTACGAGCGCAGGGTTCGGGTTTCCGACGGCAAGCCCCACCCGATCCCGCTGAGGCGCAAGACCAGTGCCAGCAGGGTCAGCAGCAGCAGGGCCAGGCCGCGCCGGCGGCGCGTTGCCAGCCAGGCAGACGGCGACAGCGGGTTCATGCGTGGCGGCCGGCACCGCGACCGGGGTGCGGGGTCCGGCATATGTATTTCCGGTATCTCACCATGTACGGCTGTATAACAGACCCGTTGCCGTATTGCCAGTTGCCCGTCAGTGCGACACATGCTATAAACGCTGGCAGGAGACTGTGCCGCTATGGGTGTAACCGATCTTATCGAAGCCTCACGCCTGCTGCTGACCTGCGCACAACGCGGCTACCTGACCCCGTACAAGGTCGTGAACCTGCTGCGCAATGCCTGGGCCATGCTGTGCCGCCAGCCGGAATTGAGCACCCTGCCGTCTGCCGTCATTCTGGAGCCGAACAATTTCTGCCAGCTCGACTGCGTCGGTTGCGCCGTGCCGCAACCGCAAGCCGACCCGATTGCGGACAAGGGCTGCCTCGACCCGCAGCTGGCCGAAACCATCCTTGACGATTGCAGCCGCGCCCTGCTCATCACCGTCATCTACCTCGGCGGCGAGCCGTTTCTCAACCGTGACCTCCTGCGCATTGTCGCCGCCGCGCATCAGCGCCGCGTCTTCACGGTCGTCAGCACCAACGGGTCCTTTCCCACCCCCGACGACTGGGGCGCGCAGGTTACCGCCAGCGGCCTTGACCTCATCATTTTCTCCTTCTCCGGGCTTGATCAGGAAACCCACGGACAATACCATCGCCAGGGCAGCCTCGAGCAGACGCTCGCCAATATCCGCAAGCTGCTGGCCGTACCGCGCCATCCCCGCATCCTGCTCCGCTACATCCGCAACCGGAACAACCGGCACGAAACCAACGCGGCCGTGCGGGCGTTCGTCCGACAACTCGGCAGGGTGTCGCTGGAAATCCGCGAGGGCTTCAAGGAGATCGATTTCACCAATCTGTTCGCCAATGAGTCAGCCATCCGCACACAGCTGGCTGACCAGCCGGTGACCAACCATTGCCACAACCTCTGGTTCCTCCCGGTCGTGCGCTGGACAGGTGACGTCATCCCCTGCTGTTTCTTCTTCTACCGCGTGGCAACGCTCGGTTCGGTGCGGGAGCAGCCGCTCTCCGCCATCTGGCGTTCGCCGCGCTACACCGGGTTCCGCCGCCTGCTGCTCACCGACCGCCGCAAACTGCTCGGCTGCCTGCTGTGCGACGGCAAGATGGGCTTCCAGTACAACTGCTTCAAGCGCGAACTGCCGAAGTAGCCGCCGGCTGCAACGATTAGCGCTCAACGGGCGCTATGTTTCCAAGCGCCTGTTGCAGCGCGAAGTTGGCCGCCATATTTTCTGATTTCATCGGTTCTGTACCCCCACGCCATGCCAGTAACCGTATCCGACCATCACCCCCGATTGCCATCAACACAAGCATGCCTTCGGAGTGCACGCCACTATGGCGGCGACTATTCTTCATTTCAGCACCTCGAAAATATAATCCCCTTCATTGCTGTGAATTCGAATTGTGTTATCTACCAGTGTCAAACGATAATTTGGCGCGGCGGAAAATCTCACAAATTCACTATTGGTCGTTTTGTATTCTCCAATAATACATCCTTGGTTATCAAGCACTATTATCGATTTGATTAACTTGATGCCATTCCTGGTAATCAATTCACCAACGAAAAAACTCGCATTTTCTGCGATTTGTAAATTATCAATCCTTCCCGGAACATCGAATTGATGGATAACGGAAAATCCACTACTCTCGTAAATATTAACCTGATACTTAATGGGCTCAATGCTGATAAGCTTTTCGATAGCAAAATATCCGAAATCACTTGTGCTGCCAATAATGCATATATCAGAGAAATTAGTGTCTCTAAATTGCTTGATAAGTACACCATTTTCATCGTAAATCGATACTTCATCACTATTTTCATTTCGTAAACTAGTTTCAGTACAAATAATTTTCCCATCATGAAATACTTGTACTCTATGAGCTGTCGATGGTTTTGACCAAACAATTTCTCCGGTCCCGCTGATTTTCATCAGATTGGAATTTGTCAATATTATTAATTTCCCATCCTGCAGTAACACAATTTGCGAAATCCCTCTCGTCTGCGATTTATCTACAGTCGCCATCAACTTTCCTTGAAAATCATACTGATATAATCCTGCATTTATAACCGGGTCAATCTGAAATTCCCATTCGCCATTTAATCGTCCAACAACCCAGATGAAATTCTTATCTTTAGGAATGAATATCAATTCAGATTGTACTGGAAATGCCGCAATTGTTTCTCCATCTTTAGTAAGTATAGTCAGATGATGTCTGCCGGTTCCTGTGCTTACCGCCGCATAAATATTCGGATTTTCCGTTGGTATCACGCGCCCGTATTGTGAAATGTCCACCATGGTACCCGATATGGAACCTGATTGCATTCCGATAAATCTAATTTTGTCGCCTTGAACAGTTATTCCTGCGGGAAGATTGCTTTGTTCTACCGTTCTAACCGGGGTATCAGTTTGTTCTCCTTGTTCTTGGCACCCTGAATAAACGACGAGCGATAGTATTAGCAATAAGGTAATATATGTTTTAGGGAGAATCGCTCGCATCACATTTTCGCTCCATATTGTCGTTAAGTATTAATCATCGCCGTAAGGCCAACGATGAGCGCTCTGCGTTGAGCCGCGCCAGCGGCGAAGCGCAGGAGCGCAATGTTATCCGACGCATCCTTTGATTATATCACTGCCTGACCTCTAGCACATGTAATAGCTAATATACTATATCCAGTCCATGATAGCCATACAGGCTTGTGTCATGGACCATCGAGTGTCGGGTTAGCATATGTATGGCGTCTGCGAGTTTCTGCCGGGGACAACTGCCGACGGCTAGTAGGAATCCTGGTAATAGTTGAGGCTCGTCGCATATATTCAGCAATCCAGTCGTTAATAGAAACGGTGTTGCGCTGTCGCATCACATCAAGAAACTCACGATAGGCAAAATCATTAGCTGGTTGTCGTTCAATAATGCCACCGTTTGATACATACACACAAAACGGCCCATCTTCGCCATAGCGTATGCTCCAGTCAATATTTCCCTGCTCATCATAGGCACCGATGCATTTGAGCAGATAAAGTCTCCCGCGGCGCGAAGAAACAAGTGTTTTCCATAGTTGTTCTTCATTATTTCCCTGTGTGACGTATTCGCAAATTCGGGTATATGCTCCGTCACGAGTGAGATAATACACCGTTTCTCTCGTTTCCTGCCATTCCCATCCGCCATCATCCGTAACGACGATGAATTCAGGTACCGGCGTCCCGATCACATTCTGCAGACGGCATGATATGACTTTCGTGATCCGAGCCTGCTCACTATAGGAACAGGCATCGTAATACAGTGAAAGCTTGGCCAGCAAATCAATGAATGCTGGAGGGATACCAAACTGTGATAAATCTGTATCGGGTTGGCGTATCGCGAGTTGTCGTAGAATATATGCTACGTTGATGTAATCATGCTTTTTCCAGGCATGCTGTAATGCGTTTGTAAGTTGGACCGGGCTGCTGTCCAGGAAACTTAGTGATGTAAGCGGGACCCATCCTGTAAGATAACGTTCGTGATTGATGAGCGCGAGATTTTCTGCTGTAGCAACGGCAATAACCGTGACTGAATCACCGCGGGTCAATAGACCAGCCGGTGCTCCTGCAGCATAATAGTTTGAACGAACATTCAGTGTATTGTCGATACACAAGGCTAGATGGTTATCCCGTGCTGCAGGCTGTTGAAACCATCCTCTCGCTTCAAGTTCCATCGCCGGTTTAAGCATCTGCCAGCAGCTCGGAGTTTCGTTTCGCATCTCGATCTTGAATTCATCGTTGAAACGGCGACAGTCAGCGGCAAATTGCTGACGGACAAATTCAGATTCACCGAGAATATCAAGCGCAATTACCAGTTCACGCCCGACTTCCAACTTATCAAGCGCTAGCCTCGGGACATCTTTGTTGATATTCTGTCCCGCTAAGGTCATTAAGGTGTCACTGGCAATGATTGTTTTGATTCGGGAAACCAACGCCTCGGTAACTGGCTCGTGCAATAGCGGCAGACGCGGAGAAAAATGAGCTGTGTTCAAAATGTCGGGATAATCTCGATTTGCCTGTGGTGGCAGTGGCGACGGATCATCAGGGGGTTCCGTACAATTCCATCCCATCAGCGCCATGGTTAGATAGAATGCGAATATCCAGAACATCCCCCATCGCCCGGGACAATTCATCGGGAAAGTCAAACGATATTTCCCACATACTGAATAGCTGCCAATCGCATCACATCACCGCCCAATACTCCGGCTTCATTATCGTCATCGCGAGGATAACGATTAGCGCTCTGCGTTGAGCCGCGCCAGCGGCGAAGCGCAGAAGCGCGAAGTTCGCAGTTCACTATTTGGTGTCCATATCAGCTACATCTGCGGCCCAGAATTCAATTCCACCTGGTCCTGCCTCGAAATCACCAACGCGAACTCGCAAGCCATCTAATCCCCGCTCGGAAACATCTTTAATGAAAAGACCCGGACATGCAGGAAAACCCTTATGCACCGCAATATCCTGCGGGCGCAGGAATCGAAGACGACGCACAACTGACCCATTTTTTAGGACCAAATCAATCCAAGAATCATTCGGCTCATCCGGTGATCGATAAAAGTGATACTCAACAATCTGATATTCCCAAGGCTTATCGATAATAGTATGGTCCGGATCTTCTTTATTCATATTTCACCTGCGAACGATTAGCGTTCTGCGTTGAGCCGCGCCAGCGGCGAAGCGCAGCAACGCGAAGTTAGCTGGGATTTTAGCATATTTCTGTTGCTGTGAACCCAAGAGAGTGTACCTCGTCATCTGTAGAAATCCGAAAATCTACAATTTCGGATTTGCCGCAGGCGGGGCACTTTTTCCCTTTATAGGTTTGATCAGGTGATATTTTACGTGGGTCTGGAAATACCGATTCGTCTTCATCGCAGGTAATCAGAATTTTACCGCATGATGGGCAGGTCGAAAATATCAACGATTGACCTTGTGTGCAAATCGGGCAATCCTTGCGCAAATACCATATCGGTTTGTTAAATTCCATATCATCTCTCTCTACAGCTAACGATTAGCGTTCTGCGTTGAAGCCGCGCCAGCGGCGAAGCACAGCAACGCGAAGTTGAGCATTTAGATTCTGGAATCATTGCTTCGCACCTCTCAACATAATATCAGTCACCACCACCATGTGCCAATCATTAATCCCAGCCAATATGCTAATACGGACACATACAGCAAACCAAAAAGTAACGCTGGCACTCTAGTCCTGATGTTTTCTCCTGGTGTTATCGCTTTTGCCACACGCTGCCGATAGTGGCGAACCAGTGCCCAATAACCTGCCACAATCAACCATAATGAAGTAACAATCGGAACGATGTTGCGCTGCAATCGTTCGAAATTGATGGTGATAATATTCGATTCATCTCCGCTAACATCTACCGTTGCCAGTACGATAGAAGGCGACAACAGCATTATGCCAGTCATGGCTACAATGATCAGTGCGAGAAATCGCATGTCATCTCTGATGTAATATTCATTCGTGCCTCAATCATTATCGTATGCCCAACATTCATATTGTACACATGTGTATAACACAGATTGTACTGCTACTTTCGGGGAATGTCAATAGGGCAGGCAAAAACAGTGCAAAACAGAGTATTCATGTAATTTACTGCCGGCAGAGATATTGCAACAACATCATAGAATTTCGACCGCCGGGCAAAATCGGAACGGCAGCAGTATGCATGCCCCCGGGGGTTGTTACACACAAGTGTGTAACAACTGCCGGAGCATCAGTAGGGACAGTCGCGCACTGTGCCGGTGCGGATGGCCGCGAGGCGGGAGGCAACTTCATCCCGCTGCGCGTCAGGGAGTTGCGCCAGTTCGCGTGCGATAAGCATTTCGCCCGCGGCGAGCACGTCCGCCGGCGCATAGTCGATGAGGTATTCCTGGAAGGTCAGCAGCGCGTTGGGGGTGCAGAAGCGCTTGATGAAGCCGGGAATCGCCTGCTCCATGAAGTGCTCGCCCGTGCGGCCGCGGCGGTAGCAGGAGGTGCAGAAACTCGGCAGGTAGCCGTCGCGGATCAGTTCCCCGATAACCGCGTCGAGCGTGCGCGCATCACCGAGCGCAAACTGCTCGCGCTCCAGTCGCTGTGCCCCGTCGGTATCGGTATAGCCGCCCAGTTCGATATTCGAGCCCGCATCGATCTGCGACACCCCGACCGCGAGCGCGGCGCGGCGCACCGCGGGGTTTTCGCGTGCGGTGCAGATGAGGCCGGTGTAAGGAACGGCGAGGCGCAGCACCGCGACAAGATGCAGGAAATCATCGTCGCTGACCAGCCACTGCGGGTCGTGCGCCACCCCGTGGGCCGGCTGCAGGCGCGGGAAACTGATGGTGTGCGGCCCCACGCCGCCGCGCTCCTGCAGGTGGCAGGCATGGCTGACCAGGCCAAGCACCTCGAAGCGCCAGTCATACAACCCGAAGAGCGCGCCCAGACCGACATCGTCGCACCCCGCGCGCATGGCGCGCAGCAGCCCGTCGAGCCGCCAGGCGTAGTCCGCCTTCGGCCCCGACGGATGCACCTGCGCGTAGGTCGCATGATGGTAGGTTTCCTGAAAGATCTGGTAGGTACCGATGCCCGCGGCCTTGACGGTGCGGTAACCCGCGTCGTCGAGCGGCGCGGCATTGATATTGATGCGGCGGATTTCCCCGCGCCCCTCTTTCACCGCGTAGGCACTGCGCACCGCGTCAGCAATGAAGTCCGCGCCGTAGTCGGGATGCTCGCCGAAGACGAGGATGAGCCGCTTATGTCCCGCCCGCTCCAGCGCCACCACCTGCGCGCGCAGTGCCTGATCGTCGAGCGTACGGCGCACCGCGCTGGTGTTCGAGCGGCGGAAGCCGCAGTAAGCGCAGTCGTTGACGCATTCGTTGCCGACGTAGAGCGGGGCAAAGAGAACGATGCGGTTGCCGTAGATGCGGTCCTTGAGTTCCTGCGCCGCGGCGCGGATGGCTGCGCGCGGTTCCGGGGCGGACGCGGTGACCAGGCGCGCGGTTTGCGCCGGGGTCAGCGGCTGTTTGGCCAGCGACTGCGCGCAGAGGTCGCGCACCTCGGCGGCATCCGCCGGCGGCTGTGCCAGCAGCGCCTGCAGGCGGGCCTCGTCGATGAAATCGGTGAAATCGTCGCTCAGTCGGCGCTCTGCCACGTGATCCCCCCCTGCAGTTGCCGCCGGCGGCGATAGCGCGCTGACGAACCCGCCCCCGTGCCGACGGTGCGCCCGAGTGACGCGAGCATTTCGCGCAGGCGACAGTCAGCACCGGTGGCATCGTCATGCGGTGCCGGCTTCCCCGGGTAGACCAGGTACTGCGCGCGATACTGTGCCGGCGTGACATTCGGCATCACTACGTTGGCGCCCCACTGCAGTCCCGCGGCATAGCCCGCCTCCGGATCGAGCGTCGCCAGCGCGGTAGTACTCGGGATATTGGCATCGGGAAGGAGCAGGCGGGTCAGCGCAATGGCAGCCAGCGCCATGGCGGCGGTGTGCGGGACCTGCTCCGCATCCGTCGGCACAGGCCGCTGCCCGAGCGGCGTGTCCGGATGCGGAATGAACGGCCCGATACCGACCATGTCGAGATCGAGCGCGGCAAAGAGCTGGATGTCGGCCGCCAGGTCGTCGAAGGTCTGTCCCGGCAGCCCGACCATGACCCCGCTCCCCACCTCGTAGCCGAGGTCGCGCAGCAACGCAAGCTGCGCGATGCGGTCGCTCGGCTTGCCGCCAAGCGGCGGATGGTAGCGGTCGTACAGTTCGCGGTTTCCCGTTTCGAAACGGAGCAGGTAGCGGTCCGCACCCTGCGCGCGCCACTCGATGAGGTCGTCGCGGTCGCGCTCACCCAGCGACAGGGTGACCGCCAGCCCCGTCTCCCGGCGCACGGCGCGAATGGCTTCGCTGACCAGCGCGCGCGTCAGGCCCGGGTCTTCCCCGCCCTGCATAACGACGGTGCCATAGCCGCACGCGGCCGCGCGCTGCGCCGCGGCAACGGTCTCGTCCAGCGTCAGGCGATAGCGGGACAGGGCGCGATTGTTCGCGCGCAACCCGCAATAGTAACAGTCGCGGGCGCAGGTGCTGGAGATCTCGATCAGCCCGCGCAGGTGAACGGCATCGCCCACGGTGGCGGCGCGCACGCGATCCGCCTCCTCGCGCAGCGCCGCGCGGGACGCGGGATCGGCGGCACGCAGCCGTGCCGCCAGTTCGTCGTAGTTCATGCCGCCGGCGGCTGCTCCGGCAGGGTGACCGTGAACGTCGTGCCCACGTCGGGCTCGCTCGCCACGGTGACGCTGCCGCCATAGAGTTCCGCCAGTTTCTTGACGATGGAGAGTCCCAACCCGCTGCCAAGGATGCTGGCGGTTTTGCGGTTGCGGATGCGCACGAATTCGCCGAAGAGGCGCCCGACTTCCTGCACGTTCATGCCGATGCCGGTATCCGCGACCCGCAGCATGACGCCGGCGGCTTCGCGGCGCAGGGTGACGGTGACGCTGCCCTGGTCGCGGTTGTACTTGACCGCGTTGGTCAGCAGGTTGTTGCAGATAATGGAGAGTTCGAGCCGGTCGGCGGTGAGCAGCACGCGCTCCGGCCCGTCGACCGTGACGGTGATGCTGCGCGCCTGCGCCGCGGGCTGCACGGTTTCCACCGCCTCGCGCACCACGGCGGCGAGATCCTGTTCCTGCAGTTCGCGCGCGCGCAGCCCCGACTCGATCTTCGTCAGCTGCAGCAGGTCGCCGATGAGCTTGCGCATCTGCTCGGCGCGGACGATGGAGCGGTTGACCGCGTCGTCATAGGCGGAAAGCTCGCTCCCCGCCACGCGGTCGCGGATGATGCGCAGGTAGCCGTCAATGGCGTCGAGCGGCGCCTTGAGTTCATGCCCGAGCACGGAGAGAAACTTGAACCGCACCTGCTTTTTTTCCGCCGCCAGCCGGCGCGCATGGCGGGCGAGGACGACGGAGCGCGACGCCTTGCGCACCACCGCGCGCAGTTCGTCCGGGGTGAAGGGCTTGGCGAGGAAATCGTAGGCGCCGCGCTTGATGGCGGCGACCGCGGTCTCGAGCGAGGCGTAGGCGGTGATCATCACCGTCTGCATGCCGCTCTCCCCCGCCGGCAATTGTTCGAGCACGTCCAGCCCGGTCATGCCCGGCAGCTTGTGGTCGAGCAGCAGCAGGTCGGGGAGCCCGCGGCGGAGGATGGCGAGCGCCTCCTCCCCGCTCGCCGCCTGCTCGACGGCAAAGGTGATGCTCAGATCGAGGTCCGTCTCGGCAACGGTGAAGCGCTCAAGCGCGCGGGTGATCCCCTGGCGCATCCCGGGTTCGTCGTCGACCACCAGCACGCGCAGCCGCGTGCCGCTGTCCGCGGGTACCGCGTCGGGCCTATCCATGGAGGAGGTACTCCATCTGCGCCAGGCAGCCGGCCTGCGGCCTGCTGCTCCCGGCACGTTCGTTATGTTTTTGGGGGCGCAGCCGGGCCTGCGGCCCGGCAGTGCCCGACACCGTCAGGTAGTCAGCCATGGAGGAGGTGCTCCATCTGCGCCAGGCAGCCGGCCTGCGGCCTGCTGCTCCCGGCACGTTCGTTA
>CAZWUZ010000059.1:11369-15057 GCA_964637655.1 uncultured bacterium
GTGCCCGACACCGTCAGGTAGTCAGCCATGGAGGAGGTGCTCCATCTGCGCCAGGAGCTGCTCGAAGCGCACCGGTTTGGCGAACATGGCGTCCGCCTTGACCCACGAGCGCTCCTCGGCAGTGGCGGCGTCAATCGAGATGCCGGTGTCGGCGCTGACCGCGGTGACGAGGATGACGGGGATTTTCACGTCCAGCTTTTTGATGTGGTAGCAGAGGGTGAACCCCGAGTCCCAGTTTTCCATCATCACGTCAACGATGGCGAGGTTGACCGGTTCCGTGCGCAGCACCTCCTCGGCGGCAGCGGCGCTGTTCGCTTCGAGCACGCGGAACCCCGCGCCGCGCAGCCGCAGCACCAGCTGCAGGCGGTAATCCTCGTCGTCATCGACCACCAGCACGGTCGCATCGTGGGCTTTCGCCTTTGTCTCAGTCATTGCGTTCCTCCGCGGCGGCCGGCGGCCGCCGTCTGTCCGTATCGCTCAGCGCGGCGCCGCTGCGCGGCAGCACCACGGTAAAGGTCGTCCCCGTCGGCCCGGCCGCCGGGTCGTTGTTGGACACCACGCGGATATCGCCGCGGTGCATCTTGACGATGCCGTAGCTGACCGCCAGCCCCAGCCCCGTTCCCTTCCCCGCCGGCTTGGTGGTGAAGAACGGTTCGAAGATGCGCGTCAGGTCGCCCGCGGGGATACCGGTACCCGTATCGCGCACAGCCAGGAAGATGCGCTCGCCGCGCACCTCGCTGCGCACGGTCAGGGACCCGCCCGACGGCATGGCGGCATAGGCATTGACGACGAGGTTGGTGAGCACCTGCAGCAGGCGGTCGCCGTCAGCGGCGAGCACCGGGTCGGCCAGCGTCAGCTCGGTCTGCACGGTGATGCCCGGCGGCGGCTGATGGCAGTCGAGCACCTCGCGCACCAGCGCGTGCAGGTCGGTCGGCACGCTCTCCACTGTGTTGTTCTGCCGGGCGAAGTGCAGCAGCCCGGCAACGATCTTCTTGCAGCGCTCCGCCTGCCGCGCGATCAGGTCGAGGTCGGCGAACTGTTCCGAGTCCGGCTGGCTGGCATCGCGCAGCAGGTGCGCATACATGAGGACCACCCCGAGCGGGTTGTTGACCTCGTGGGCGATGCCGGCGGCCAGCTGGCCCAGCCCGGCGAGTTTCTCCGACTGCACCAGCGCCTCCTGCGTGGTCGCCAGTTCCGTGACCGTGGCGCGCAGCTGCTCGATCGTATGCGGCAGGCACATCTCGTTTTCCGCCAGTCCGAGGCGGATGGCGGCGGCATGCTCACGGCAGGTTTCGTAGCCGCAGGCCCCGCAATTGAGTTCATCCTCCGGCCCGCGCTGCCCGAGCCGGCGCAGCACCGCGGTCAACTCAGCGTCGTCGGGAACGGGGAGACGCTGGTCAGCGGCCGCATAGGTGCGCGTCAGGTCGAGGGCCGCGTCAGCCGCCAGTTCGCGCTGCCAGGCGACGCGGTCGAACGCTTTCTGCTGCCGGCGCACGTAGTCGCCGATGCGGGAGCGGCGGCGGAAGAGCGGCTCGGTGCAGGTCATGCCGGCGCCGGCGAGACAGCCCTGGCAGCAGAGCACCTCGAGCAGGCGGGCGGAGAGGTCGCCGCTCTCGAATTCGCGCACCGCCTCGACGAACTCGGCGCGCCCGGCGGCGGTGACGATCTCGTTGGTGGTGAGATCCTCATTCAGCGCCGCGGCCTGCAGCAGTCCGCGGCTGACGGCAAAGAGTCCGCCCAATCCGCCATGCGGCGGGTCGAACTCCGCGGGCGGGGCGGCGGCCGGGTCGAGACCGCGCTCCTGCCACAATTCGCGCAGTTCGCGGAAAGTAAGCGCGGCATCAACATCACGGTGCCCCGCGGCGTCGGTGACCTCCCCCTTCTTGGCGATGCACGGCCCGATGAAGACCAGCGGCATGGCGCCGTGCCGGCGGCGCACCGCGCGCGCCATCGCCACCATCGGCGAGACGATGGGCGCGAGCACCGGCACCAGTTCCGGGTGGTAGCGTTCGACGTAGCCGACGATACCGGGACAGGAGGTGGCGATATAGCGCCGGTCCGGTTCCTCCGCCAGCAGCCGCGCATAGGCGGCGGCGACGAGGTCGGCCCCGTAGGCGACGGCAAACACGCGGGCGAAGCCGAGCGCATGCAACGCCCCGATGACCTGCCGCGCGTCGAGTTCCCCGAACTCGGCGGCAAAACTCGGGGCGAGAAGCGCGCCGACCGGCGCGGGGGCGGCAAGCAGCGTTCGCACCGCGGCGGTGCCGTCGAGCACCACCTTCGCCCCCTGGCTGCAGACGCGCACGCAGTTGCCGCAGGCGATGCAGCGCTCGGGCATGACCTCCGCCTGCCCGTCGACGATGCGGATGGCCTTGGCCGGGCATTCGCGCACGCAGGTAAAGCAGGTGCGACAGCGTTCGCGCAGCGTGCGGATGAGCGGCTCGGCGGGCGTCTGGCGCATGACCGGCCCTCAGTGCACCGTATCGCGCTTGTGGTAGCGCGTATGCAGCAGGCGGTGCGCCTGTTCCCCGCCCGGTTCGCCGAGGTACTGCGTGTAGAGGCGGCGGATCTCGGGGTTGTTGTGCGACACGCGCAACGCCTCCTTCTGGTCGAGTTCGTAGAGTGCCTGCAGCCGCGCGCGCACCGCGTCGGGCTTGACCCCGATCGGCTGCCCGCCGCCGTTGATGCAGCCGCCCGGGCAGGTCATCACCTCGATGAAGTGCAGGTCCTGCCGCCCGGCGCGCAGCTGTTCGAGCAGGGCGCGGGCATTGCCCAGGCCGCTGACCACGGCAATGCCGAGTTCCTTCCCGTCGACCGTCACCTTCGTCTCCTTGATGCCGTCGAAGCCGCGGATGGCCTTGAGCGCGGGCACCTTGAGTTCCTTACCGGTGAGCAGGAAATGCGCGGTGCGCAGCGCCGCCTCCATGACCCCGCCGCTGCCGCCGAACAGCTTGCCCGCGGTGCTGCGCGTGCCGAACGGACTGTCGGCGAATTCCGGCTCGAGCGAGGCGAAGTCGATGCCGTTCATGCGGATCATGCGCACCAGCTCGCGCACGGTGAGCACCGCGTCGATATCCGGTTCATCCTGCTGCGTCATCTCCTCGCGCCCCGCCTCGAACTTCTTGGCGGTGCAGGGCATGACGGCAACGCTGAAGATCTCCTGCGGCGGACGGTTGATCTCCTGCGCGAAGAACGACTTGATGACCGCACCGAGCATCTGCTGCGGGCTCTTGCAGGACGAAAGGTGCGGGATGAACTCGGGGTAGAACTGCTCGAGGAACTTGACCCAGCCGGGCGAACAGGAGGTGAACATCGGCAGTTTCCCGCCCTGTCGGATGCGGTTGACCAGCTCGGTCGCCTCCTCCATGATGGTCAGGTCGGCGGAGAACGAGGTGTCGAAGACGTAGTTAAACCCGAGGCGGCGCAGCGCGGCGTTGAGCAGCCCGCTGACGTCGCTGCCGGCGGGCAGCCCGAACTCCTCGGCGATGGTCACCGAAACGCTCGGCGCATGCTGCACGACCACCGTCTTCTCCGGGTGGCGCAGGGCGTCGACGACCTCCTTGATGCTGCTCTGCTCGCGCAGCGCCCCGGTCGGGCAGGCCATGATGCACTGCCCGCAGTTGACGCACGACGACAGGTTGAGTCCCTGGTCGAACGTGGTGGCGACGTAGGCGTTGCAGCCGCGCCC
>CAZWUZ010000060.1:0-14978 GCA_964637655.1 uncultured bacterium
GGTTAGTTCGGTGGCGTTGGTGGAAACGGAGAAGCGCACCGGTTGAGGCCACGTTTCGGCTTGCGCAACCAGCTGCGTGATGAGCTTGAAATTGAGCAGCGGCTCGCCGCCGAAAAAAGTGATGCCGGAGGGTCCGCTTTTAGTGCGGGCAAGAAAGGTTAGCGCGGCAAGTCCGGTTTCCAGCGTCATGTCGACCGGTTTCTTGTGGCTGAGATAACAGTACTCACAACGCAAACTGCAGCGTTCTGTGACGAACAGCGCCGCGCGCATAGGGGGCTCCTTTCACAACTGCTCAATAATGGTACAAGTATGCTGGATGACTGTCAACCTTGAGTATCGTGCAGGTGCGGTGCCAGAAAAGGTTTCACGGGTGTGTGACGCAACCTGAGGCGCAGATAGATCGACAGCACGTGGAGAAGAAGGAGACGCAGGCGGTAGCAGGTGCGGATGCGCCGGACGGGAGGAAAAGCGGCTGCAGGGAGGTCAACTCGCCGGAAAGCGTTGACGGCGGACAGGCAGGTTGGTATACTACGCCAAAACGGGAGCGGGCGTGGGGGCGGGAATTGAATCTCCTGCCGTCTAATCGCTTGTGGACCACTAAACGTATGTTTAGCGTACCGGCAAACAACTATGAGGAGGAAACACCATGCTGTATCTGAATGAGAAGGACATGCGGGATCTCGGCCTTATGCAGGATGAGGCCCTGGCGGACATCTGGGAGATACTGACCGGGGGACTGATCGCCTACGGCGAAGGCCGGGCCAATCTCCCGCTCGATGCCTACCTCAGGTCTTCAAACGAGTCGCACTTCAACCGGATTATCGCCAAGTTCGGCACCGTGGAGGAAACTGCCGGGTTGAAATGGATTGCCTCCGCGCCGCTGAACACGAAAAAGGGCCTGCCGCGCGCGACCGGGCTGCTCATCTTCAATGACATCGTCACCGGCATCGCGTATGCCATCATGGACGCCGTGCCCGTGAGCAATATCCGCACCGCGGGCTGCTCGATGATCTTCCTCAAGAATTTCCGGCCCAATTTCAAGCGCGCGGTCATCTGCGGGGCAGGGGTCAACGCCCGGGAACACTATCGCCAGCTTATCTTCGGGAAAAAGGCCGGGTTCTTCCCGCACCTCAAGGAACTCGCGGTCTACGATCTCTATCCTGAAGCGGCGAAGAAGTTCGCGGCTGAATTCCCCGAAGACATCGCCGTGCTCACCGATGTCGCGCAGCTGCCGGGCGACGACACGTGCATCCTGTACTGCACCAACGCACTGACGCCGCATATCGGGCCGGAACAGGTGAAGAAGTTCAAGCGACTGACCGCCAATCACATGAGCCTCCGTGACTATACGGCGGAAGGACTGGCGGCATTCGATTACGTTGCCGCCGACAGTGCCCAGCATGTCGCGAAGGCCAGCACCTCGGTCGACCTCGCGGTGCAGGCGGGACTGGTGGCGATGGACAAGATCCATGAACTGCCGCGCCTGCTCATCGACAAAAAGGCCGGCAAGTCCAATCCTTTCCCCGAAGAGAGCAACGTGATATTCAACCCCATGGGGCTCGGCTGCCACGACCTGGTGCTGGGGCGCCATGTGTACGACAAGGCCGTCAAGGCCGGCAAAGGCCTGAAACTCGATTACGTATAGGTGCCGGCTGCGGCAACTGCCCGGCTGACGTTTTCTTCGAACATCGGGCAGCACTAACGGACAAGAAGAAAGGGCGGCGGGATTTTCCGCCGCCCCTTTGGTGTGCCGTTATCCTGCTGGCAGGAAAAAGCGCGGGGCGTGATGAATGTCCGGTGTACCGGTGTGGCACTCGTCTGCTGTCGTCCAACGTGCCGCGCCGGTCGCGCCGGTCGGGGCAGGCAACCGCCCCTGATTATTGATTTTCCTGTGCGGCTTCTTCCATTTTTTTGCGCAAACTGAGCGGGCGCATGTCGGTCCAGACCTCCTCGATGTACGCCAGGCACTCGTCTTTGGTTCCGTGCTTGCCGGTGTCCTGCCAGCCGAGGGGAAGTTCCCGGTCTGCCGGCCAGATCGAATACTGCTCTTCGTGATTGACCACCACCGCGTAGATTGTCAGATCTTCCCTCTCGCCGGCTGACGACCGGGTCGCGCCCGCCCGCGAGCGGTGTGGCACCGGGCTGTCAGCGGCAGGCGGCGGCGTAACCACCAGATCAATGCGCCGGCCGAGTTTCTTCGCCAGGCATTCGAGCACGGCGGCAATCGCGCCGGCGGCCTGCTGACTCAGGCCGGCCACTGCGGTGGTATCTGTCACGCGTGCGGCCAGCACCAGCGCGATGACGCTGTCGGTTTCCGTCATGGCCACGGTGAACTGCCCGGGCGTATCGGCGATGCTCCCGACGATATGCTCGACCAGTTCCCTGACCATCGTTCCGCCCGGCGTTTCGGCGGCGCGAACCGGTCCGCCGGCAACCACAAGTGTACACAACGCCACTATCAGGCAACAGATGCTGCGCTTCATAGCCATACTCCCCGTTGATATTTTCGGCCCGGTGCGCGCCCGGTTGCTGGTGCTGCTCCGCGCTCGGTCGGCAACAGGTCTCTTGTGCGGGCGAGTGTACCACCACGATCGTCAGGCGTCAACGGGCTGGCACAGTTTGCCGGACGGGCGCGGGTGCGCTATTATGATGAGCACGCGGCAGGTGCCGCGCATGGAGGAACTGATGGGCGACGGGCACGACAACACGCGGCGGACGACGGGAGCAGAACTGCGGCTGGGCATTCCCAGCCATCCGCAGGAGGAACTTGTCGACTGGATCCGCTGGACGCGGGAACACGGGTTCGCGTTCATCGAATTGTTCATCGAGGAGCCGGCGGCCGGAATTGACCGGCTCGACCGGCCCGCAGTGCGGCGGGCACTACGCCGCGAACTGGCCGGGTTCCCCTGTCTCGGGCATCTCCCCCCCTGCCTGCCGCTGGGTTCACCCTTTCCGGAATTGCGTCGCGCGGTGGTCGCGGTGACGGTGCGCTATGCGCGGTTTTTCGCGGCCATCGGCTGCCCGGCGATGACGGTGCATGCCAACTGGGCGAGTTCGCTTATCCCGGTACGCATGGAAATCGACTGGCAGCGCGACACCCTGGCGGCCGCAGCGGCAGCGGCACAGCGCGAGGGGGTGCGGTTGCTGTTCGAACTCATTCCGCACCGCTGTGACAGCCCGGCACACGATGCGGCCATCATTGCCGGCATCCCCAATCTCGGCTACACGCTCGATGTCGGGCATGCCAACCTGCACGGTTACTCCGTGGGAGAATATCTGCGCCGGCGGGAACTCTTTGCCGCACTGCATCACCTGCATCTGCACGACAACGACGGTAAGGGCGACCGCCACTGGCCGATTGTGTCCGGCAAACGTCGCGCTGGCGGGGTGCACTGGGGCGAACTGATGACGTCGTTGCAGCAGCAGGGGTATCGCGGTACGATGACGCTGGAGTTTCATGCCGGCGGCCGCCGCGCCTTTCTCGCCGCGCGGCGCTACCTGCAGGAGTTGTGGACTGACGCGGGCGGCGCACTGTAGCTCGCTCCGCCGCGGCCGGCTGCGACGCCCGCTCTTGCCATGCTCTCGCGGCCATTGGCCAGCGTCTTTGCCATCCTGTCGGTGCTGACGCGGCCGACCTCCTGTCGTTGGTCAGCGCCTTTGCCGTCCTGGCGGCGCTGACACGGCCGACCTCCTGTCGTTGACGATGGACAGGCAGGGTGTTAGGATGCGGGCACTGACAGGAAAAGCCGCGGAGGCGGGGAGCGATTGTCCCATGGATGGCCCATTGAACGTTCACTGGACCGCATGAAACCGGTACTGATAATCGGGGCCGGGCCGTGCGGGCTGGGCGCCGCCTGGTACCTGCACACGCAGGGGCATGCTGACTGGGAAGTGTGCGAGGCCAGCGCGCAGCCCGGCGGACTCTCGGCGTCGTTTGCCGATGCGCAGGGTTTTACCTGGGATGTCGGCGGCCACGTGCTCTTCACCAAGTACCGCGAGTTCGCGGGACTGGTGCGCAACCTGCTCGCGGGCGAGTTCCACGAGCATCAGCGTTCCGCGTGGGTACGCCTCTGCGACCCGGCAGCGTGGGTCCCCTATCCCTATCAGGAGAATATCCACTTCCTCCCCGAAACGCTGCGCTGCGAAGCGCTCGACGGGCTCGACCGGCGTACCGATGAAAGCACGGCGCACAATTTCGCGGAGTGGATAGGCGCGCATTTCGGGCCTGGTATCGCCCGCCAGTTCATGATGCCGTACAATAACAAAGTGTGGGGCACTGATCCGTGCGAAATGGATTTTCACTGGATCGCGGAACGGGTGCGCACCATCGACGCGCAGGAATTGCGCGCCGTGCAGCCGGGTGATCCGCCGCGCGGCGGGTGGGGTCCGAATGCAACCTTTATCTTCCCGCGTCGCGGCGGCACGGGCGAGATATTCCAGCGTCTGGCGCAACAGGTTGGCAACCGCATCCGGTACAATGCGAAACTGGTGGCACTCGACACGAAGCGGAAGCTGGCGACCTTCAGCGACGGACGCGAGGTGGAATACCGCGCGCTGATCAGCACCGCGCGCCTCGATGAACTGCTCGGCCTGCTTCCCGGGCTCGGGGTGAGCGCGCCCCTGCGCGCGGTTGGCGGGGCGGTGGTCGGGCTCGGGGTGGAACACGAGGAGAAGAGCGGCAGATGCTGGTCCTATTTCCCCGACAATCCGCCCGGGTTCTACCGCCTGACCTGGTTCCATCATTATGCTGCGGCCAATGTGCCGGGTGCTGACACCTCGCGCTATGCCGCCTATATGGTTGAGACGGTCCTCCCACCCGGGACGCCGGTGCGCGAGCAGGAACTGCTCGATGCCGCGGTGGCGGGCCTGCGCCGCGCGGGCATCCTGACCGCCGCTGACGAGCAGAAGATCGTTTCGCGCTGGTTCCTGCCCGTCCCTGCCATCTACCCGGTGCCCGTGCTGGGGCTGCGCGAAGCGCTGCCGCGCGTGCATACAGCGCTTGAGACGGAGCAGATATTTTCGCGCGGGCGTTTTGGCGGCTGGTGCTACGAGGTCGGCAACATGGACCATTCGTTCATGCAGGGGTACGAAGTGGCGCGGCGCCTGGTCGATGGCGGACGCGAAGAGGTCTGGCACTCCGCATGACACTCCCGGTCAGCGCGGTACTCATCTCGTGGCAGCGGCGCGATACGCTGCTCGCCACGCTGACGAAACTCACCGCATTGCAGCCGGCGCTGGCGGAGATTATCGTCGTTGATAACGGTTCAACGGACGGTACTGCGGCGGCGGTCGCGGCGCAGTTTCCGCAGGTGACGCTGCTGCAGCGCGGACGCAATGCCGGCATCGACGCCTATAACGACGGCTTCCGCCGCGCTACGCAGGATTACGTGCTTATCCTCGACGACGATTCCTACCCTGCGCCGGACGCGACCGCGCGCGCGGTGACGCATCTGCAGCAGTCAGCGCGCTGTGCGGCGGTCGCTTTCCGCATCAGCGACGCGGTCACCCGGCAGGACGCGCGCTACTGGTTTCTCCCGCAAAGTGAGCAGCCGGCCCCGGCGACAGCATTTGTCGGTTGCGGGGCGCTGGTGCGCCGCGACGCGCTGCTTGCCGCAGGCGGCTATGCCCCCGAGTTCTTTCTCTACGAGAACGAGGTGGAACTCTGCCTGCGCCTGCGGCTTGCCGGCTGGCAGGTCGACTACCGTCCCGAATGCGTGGCGTATCACCCGAGCAGCACGAAGCGGGGCACGCCGAACATCATCTATTACGGGACGAAGAACAAACTGCTGACGGTCTGGCGTTTCCTGCCGGTGGCGAAGTCCATAGTGTTGACGCTGGAGTTCCTGCTGACCAACTGCTACCTGACGCTGCGCTTCGGGCACGCTGCCCTGCGCTGGCAGGCGGTCGCGCAGGCGTTGTGCGACTGGGAAACCTACCGCCTGCGTACGCTCACGCGCCCGCTGACGGAGGCGGAAGAAAAATTGCTGTGGCCGCTGATTGCCGAGTTGCGGCTGCTCACCTGGGTGAAACGATGAAACTGACATTGCTGTTGGTGCTGGCAGTGCTGTGGACAGCGCCGGTGTGCGCGGATAGCGACATCATCGCGCGCTGGACGGAAATCTATGCCCGTCGTGGCCTTGCATTTACCGCGGATGAACTTAGCCGTCGCCAGGCGGACGGCTTGATGAGTCTGGGAATAGGAGAAGCAAAGGAGGAAATGTTCGAACTGCTGGAACAGATACAACCTGGGGATTACGAGAAGCTGCTTGCGGTACTGCTTGACCGGCAGGCACCGTTTTACGTACGTCAGGACGCGGCAGACTATATGCGTGATGTGCCGCGCGCAGCATGGCCAGTCGGAGCAGTGGCGTTCCTGCCGGGGGTGTCGGCGCTCGCAGGCGATTCTCAGGAAGTGCTTGCACTTAGGGAACGGGTGATACTGTTGCTTGCATCGACGCGGCATGTGCCGGCAGGAGAGACGTTATACCGGTTGGGGAGTGACTCGCTGCAACCGCATGTGCTGCGCCTGGCGGCGCTGAAAGCGTTTCCGTTGATGGCGCCACAACTGTTTGACGGTATTCCGGAACGCTATCTGGTGTATGTACAAGAGCATCGGGATACACCAGGCAGTATCCGCGGAGATACGGGTGCGGAATTGATGGCGTGGGTGAAGGCAGCCGGGTACGACACTATGAATGTACGTGAACTGACCCAGCTAGAGTGGGTTGCCGAAGCAAATCTGGGTGGCATCAGCTATGCCGCCCAACGCGTGCTGCAGGCGCAGAACAGCAACGATACGGTGGCAGGAGATTTTGCTGTGCGCTGGCGCGAGGTGCCGGCCCGGCCGCCGGACGGGTTCCTGGTGATGGCATTTCAGAATCTTATCGGCAGAGAACCGGAGGAAACCGCGCGTGTGCTGCGCGAAAAACTTGTAGACTTCGTACGACAGCGACACATTTCCGAACGTATTGGTGAACTGCAGGAATTGCTGTCGTTTGCACGTGTGACGGTGCCGAAACAGTATCCGGTACTGCTGGCAGCGGTGGAACAGGCGCTGGCGGAGGAACGCGCGCGGGCCGGCAGCGGCGGGCAGGCGCCATGACCACCATCTACATCGACGCTGATGCCTGCCCGGTCAAGGAGGAGGTCTACCGCGTGGCGGAGCGCCATAAGCTGCCGGTCAAAGTGGTCGCCAATAGCCGCATGCGGGTACCTGACGACGCGCGCATCGAACTCGTGGTCGTGCCGGCGCTGGGGGACGATGCCGACGACTGGATTGTCGAGCAGTGCGGTCCCGGTGACATCATCATCACCAACGATATCCCGCTGGCTGACCGTGCCTTGAAGAAGGGGTCACGCGCGCTTGCCCCAACCGGGCACGTGCATACCCCGGACAATATCGGCAGCACGCTGGCGACACGCGACCTGATGCACCATCTGCGGGAGATGGGGACCATCGACGGGGGCGGCCCGCCGCCGTTCACGAAGAAAGACCGCTCGCGCTTCCTGCAGAACCTCGATGAGCAGGTGCGCGCCATCGTTCGCGCCGGCACCTGAACGGCCGTCAGCCGGTTTTCCGCGCGGTCAATCTGTGGTATAAGTGACCTTGTACGCAAGGGGAGAAAACCATGAAAAAAGCCTTTGACAATGCCAAGTACCTGCGGGAGCAGACCGCGGAGATCTTCCAGCGGGTGGAGCAGTTCAACAACAAACTCTACCTCGAGTTCGGCGGCAAACTGCTCTACGATTATCATGCCGCGCGCGTGCTCCCGGGCTTCGACCCGAATGTCAAGATGCAGCTCCTGCAGCAGATGAAGGAGAAGGCGGACATCATCATCTGCGTGTATGCGGGGGATATCGAGAAGCGCAAGGTGCGCGCCGATTTTGGCATCACCTACGATGTCGACGTGCTCAAACTCATCGACGACCTGCGGGCGTGGGAACTCCCCGTGCGCGCGGTGGTCATCACCCGCTTCGCCGACCAGCCGGCGGCGGTCATCTTCAAGAACAAGCTCGAACGCTCGGGGGTCAAGGTCTACACGCACCGCCCGACGCGCGGCTATCCGACGGATGTCGACACCATCGTCAGCGACGAGGGATATGGCGCCAACCCCTTCATCGAGACCGACAAGCCACTGGTGGTCGTCACGGCCCCGGGGCCCAACAGCGGCAAACTGGCCACCTGCCTGTCGCAACTCTATCACGAGCACAAGCGCGGGGTGCACGCGGGCTATGCCAAGTTCGAGACCTTCCCCATCTGGAGCATCCCGCTCAAGCACCCCGTCAATGTCGCCTACGAGGCGGCCACGGCGGAACTGCGCGACTTCAACATCATCGACCCGCACCACCACGCCGCCTACGGGAAAGTGACGATCAACTACAATCGCGATGTCGAGGTCTTCCCCGTCCTCAAGCGCATCCTCGAGAAACTGATGGACGGGAAATCACCCTACCAGTCGCCCACCGACATGGGGGTGAACCGTGCGGGGTTCGGCATCGTTGACGACGCGGCGGCGCAGGAGGCGGGACGGCAGGAGATCATCCGCCGCTACTTCCGCTACGCCTGCGAGTACGCCATGGGGTTTGTCGACAAGGAAACAGTGCAGCGCGTGGAATCGCTGATGCGCGACACCACCATCGGCATCGAGGCGCGCAAGACGGTGGTGCCGGCGCGCGAGGCGGCAGCGGCAGCGGAGAAGGAACAAAAGGGGTACAAGGGAATCTACTGCGGCGCGGCCATCGAACTGCCCGACGGGCGGGTGGTGACGGGACGCAACTCGTCGCTGCTGCACGCGGCGTCGAGCATGCTGCTCAACGCGCTCAAGACGCTGGCGGGGCTGCCCGACGGGCTGCACCTGCTCGCGCCCAACATCATCGAGTCGGTGCGCGTGCTCAAGAAGGAACTGCTGCGGCAGAAGGGCGTGTCACTCGACCTGACCGAGACGCTCATCTGCCTGGCGATGAGCGCGGCGTCAAACCCCTCGGCGCAACTGGCGCTGGAAAAACTGCACGAACTGCGCGGCTGCGAAGTGCACCTGTCGCACATCCCGTCATCGGGCGACGAGACGGGACTGCGGCGTATCGGCACCAACCTGACCTGCGACCCGACCTTCGCCACCAAGGACCTGTTTTTCGGGTAGCGTCTGTGGTTGCCTGCTTTACGGCGGATACCTTCACCACAGAGCACACGGAGTGTCTCAACCAATTCCGTCGTCATACTGCGTGCCTGTGCGTGTAGTTCTCTAATAGTCAGCCGGTGAGAAAGCGCGCCTTGAGCGTGCTTTCGTCCCATTCCCCGCGCGCAGTCGAGTCCCAGACGATGCCGCCCCCCACCCCCATCTCGCCCCGCCCGTCGCGCAGCAGCAGCGTGCGGATGGGGATGTTCCAGTACATGTCGCGTGCCGGCGTCACATACCCGATGGCGCCGGTGTAGATGTGCCGCGGCTCGTGCTCAAGCCGGCGGATGATCTGCATGGCGCGGATCTTCGGGGCGCCCGTGACAGAGCCAGACGGGAAGAGCGCGGCGCACAGGTCGCGCAGCGACAGGCGGCGCGGGACACGGGCTGTCACCGTCGAGGTCATCTGGAAGAGCGAGCGGTAGCCCGTCACGGTGAAAAGTTCCGGCGCGCGCACGTGCGTGCCGATACGCCCGAGGTCGTTGCGCAGCAGGTCGGCAATCATCACGTTCTCCGCGCGGTTCTTGCTATCGTGCTGCAGAAAGCGGCGGTTGGCGCGGTCTTCACGCGGCGTGCTGCCGCGCGGCCAGGTGCCTTTCATCGGCTCGCTGAGGATATGCGTACCCTGCTTGCGCACGAAGCGTTCAGGCGACAGCGAGAGGATATGGCGTGTGCCGTCGTCGATATACACGGCGTATGGAACGGGATGCTCCCGGCGCAGGCGGGTGAAGAGCGCGTACGGATTACCGGCACAGCGGAATTTCAACTTGTGGCAGAAAGTGATCTGGTAGACGTCGCCGCGGGCGATATGGCGGCGGATGGCGGCGATACGCTGCGCGTAGCGGACAAACGACAGCGAATGTCGGAAACCTTCAACCGTCGTGGTGCCGCGGGCGGCAAGCAACGCGCTGCGACCGCGGCGCGGCGGTCCGTAGATGCCGCAGCAGAGCAGCGGAAACGCTGACGGACGCGGCGCGGGAAAACACTCCTCGAACGCATAGCCCGCCTCGTAGGACAGGTAGCCGGCGATGTGGCGGCCGCGGTCGAGCGCGCGTTCCAGCGCGGCAAAAGCGGCAGGAAGGTCGCGCGCATTGCGGACGGTGATGATCTCTTCGGGATTGCGGAAGAGGAGCGGTTGCGGGGGGAAGAATGTCTGGACGAGCATGACCATCCCTTCCGGCCTGGGTGCTCCCCGTCAGGGAGGTGAAGGTCATGGCCAGCATAAAATAACGAAAAAGACACGGCAACAGCAACGGCGTTTCACCACAGAGCACACAGAGCACGCAGAGAAAATCTACGGAAAAGATCCCTATACTGGTCCCGCTTCAGCGGGACAACTGCATAGTACCTCCTGTCGCGGCTATGCCGCGACTATGTACTACTGCACGGCATTCACCACAGAGCACACAGAGCACGCAGAGAAAATCTACGGAAAGAACTCTGTGCCGGTTCCGCGTCAGCGGAACAACTGACCGTTGACTCCCGTCGCGGCTATGCCGCGACCATCCCTGCTATGTAGTCCTGTTTCTCTCAATCAGTCCTCTGTGTGCTCTGTGTGCTCTGTGGTGAAACGCCGTTGCTGTTGCCGGACGTCTCTCCTTGTGCCCCGTGGTAAAAATGCGGTTGCTGTTCGCCCGCAGGGCAAAAGCACCCTTCCGGATGTTCGCTCTGTGTGCTCTGCGTGCTCTGCGGTGAAACGCCGTTGCTGTTGCCGGTCGTCTCTCCGTGTGCTCCGTGTGCTCCGTGGTAAAATGTCGTTACAGGTCGATGGCGCGGGGGAAATCATCGCCGGGGGGCGCCGACTCCGCCGCGGCGAGCGACTTCTTGAACTGCTCGCGCAACCGTTCCTTCTTGGTCCGCTCTGCCGCGGCTGCTGCCTCAAAGGCCGCAGCACGTTTATCCTTTGCCGCGTCCTGCTCCGCCATCAGTTCCGCCAGCGACTTCTTTACTTTTGCCGGCGGCTTGCTCGCGGTCACCGCGCGCGCGGCAGCGTCGATAGTCAGCAGGTGCTGGCAATGCGGGCAGGTGACATCGTAGGTATCAGCCATGACTCACCTCAACGCGGCCAGCAGCGAGCGCAGTTTCGTCGCGTCGACGTGTGACGTGGCAGCTTCACCCTCGCGCCAGACGAGATACCGCCCCCCCTCGCGCCACAGGAACAGCTGCTGCGCGGGACCCTCGTAGCGCTGCAGGGTTATCGTCACCTCGGCCTGTGCGACAGGGCGCGGCGGCTGCGGTGCGGCACTGACCGCATAGCCCGTCAGTGGCAGGTTGAGCAGCGGTTCAAGCAGGTCGGCGCTGCCGGCGGGCCACTCACCCCCCTCAGCGCGGCGCAGCGTGCCGCTGTCGCTGCCCGACCACGAGAGCCCCTGCAGGTCATAGACGCCGGCGGGGGCGAGCGTCAACGCGGCAAAGGACGCAGCACCGCCGAAGAACGGGCGCACCAGTTCCGCCGGGATGACAAAGCCGCCGGGGCGGGTGGAGAGTGACGCATGCACGGTGGCATCGCCCGGCGCGGGCCGGTTGCAGCGCAGCACGGTGAGCACGGTATCGCCGGCACAGAGTGCGAGTGTCGCACCGTCTGCCGGCGCGGTCTCCGTAAAGGTCAGCACCGGGGCGGTGGCCAGCGAGGAAACGAGGCGCGTCATCTGCGCGTTGCGCACGAGCAGCGGCGCGGGACGCAGCATCTGCCAGTTCCCGTCCCGCTCGCGCAGCTCAACAGCGTCATCGACCACGAAGCGGTTGGTGCGGTAGGCGAGAGCGCCCAGCAGGTCGCGCCGCCGCAGGTCGGCAGTCGCCACCGCCAGCACCTCGGGTCCGAGCGTGGCGGTTTTGACACGCGGCTCGCCTGTCACGCGCACGAAGACGCCGCGGGTGAAGGCGTCCGGGGCGCCGATGCTGATCTCGCGTTCTGCGCCCGAGGTGAGCACGAGGCGTATCGTGGCACGCACGGTGCCGAAGGCGGCCTGCACCGCGCTGTCGTCAGCGTCGCCTGCCGGCTGCGCGGGCGCGCCCAGCAGCGCGGAGAGGAAACGGTCGACGGCGACCGGGTCGGCTTCGTCGCGCAGCGGTGCCGCGAGTTCCCAGCCGGACATCATGCCGTCGCCGGTGCGCTGCAGCGCCCACACGGTATCACCAGCGACGAGAAACACCTGTTTGACGTCGGTGGTTTCGACCCCGGCGAGCACCTGCCGCTCGCCCGCCCGCAGGTCGTCGGTGCTCAGCTGGTGGCGCTCGTAGAACCAGATGTAGGTTCCGCCGAGCACCAGCAGCAGCAGGATGACGAGATTGGTGCGCGACAGCGCCATGGCTCAGAACCTCCGGCGCAGCCAGACGTAGATGCCGGCAACGAGCGTGGCGAGCGGCACGAGGACCACCGCCACCCAGAAGAAGCCGGTCACCTGGTCGGCCGAAAGCGTGAGTTTGACCGCGTCGGCGCGGCGCGGCGGCACGGAAATGAGCGAGGCGCGCTCGGCGAGCCAGTTGATGCAGTTGCGCAGGAACGGGCCATTGACCTCGCGAAAGTTCTGCGAGACGAGTGCATCACCGTCGCCGATGATGACCAGGCGCAGTCCCGTGCTGTCGCTCTGCACCGCGTAGGCGAGTGCGCAGGGACCGGCGGCATCGTCCGGGTCGCGCCGGCTGCCGCTTTGCGGGTCGAAGTTCCGCTCGGCGAAACTGTTGTCTGACGAGGAGGCCAGCGCGGTCGCCGTGAGGCCGGCCGGCAGTGCGGCCGCCGCCTGCAGCGGCCGCGCGAAGAGGAAGAGGGTCGGCAGCCCGCGCAGCGGGCGGGTGATGTCGTGCAGCCCGTAGTCGGCGACGAGCACGCTCCCTTCCGGCACCCCGTTGAGCTGCCGGGCGCTGTCGCGTTCGATGACGATGGCGTCGGGGGTGGTCACCCCGTAGCGGGCGATGAACTGCTCGAGTCCCGTGGCGCGCAGCCCGCCGTCGCGGTGGATGAGCGGGTCGAGCGCGATGAGCGCGCGGCCGCCGCGGTCGAGGTAGGCACCGAGCGCGGTCAGTTCGCCGTCAGTGAGCGGGGTCAGCGGGGCAACCACGGCGAGTGCGGTGAGCGAATCGGAGGCCGGCCCGGCGAGCAGGTTGACATCCTCAACGTCGCAGTTGTCGCGCACGAGCATCTCGCGCAGCGCGGTGGCGGCCTCGTCACCATGCCCGGCGAGTACCCCGATGCGCGGGCGCGCTTCCTGCGTCACCTTGATCAGCGCGTCGAGAAACTTCTCCTCGCCGCGGAAGGTGCGGTTCTCGTCGCCGCCGCTCATGGCGGCAGCGTAATCGGCATCGTAGAGTTCGGTCTCGCGCACGAACTGCGTGCGTTCGCCGCAGGCGAAGATGACCGTCCCCCCGTCGTACTGCCCCAGCCCGTACTGCATCGCCAGCTTCTCAAGACGGGCCGGGTCGCTGTAGCGGTCGAGGTATTCGACGGTGAGGGTGTTGGCCGGCGCGACAGCTCCGAAGCGCTCGAGCAGTTCGCGCACGTCGAGCCCCTGGCGGCTGTCCGAGGCGATGACGATGATGCTGACCGGGCGCGCCAGCGACTGCAGCACGCGCTCGCTCTGCTCCGACAGCGAGAAGTAGCTGTCGGCGGTCCAGTCGCCGCGATGGTAGTAGCGCGCCGAGAAGTAGTTGAGCATCACCAGCAGGGCGACGACGCCGAGCACGAGGACGACGAGATTGAGCAGGTACCTGGACATGCGGTTCATAACCTTACCCCCGGTGCCGCCAGCCGAGCACGCGCACGGCCCCGAACAGGCCGGCGGCGAGCAGCGACAGGTTGTAGACGACGGGGCGCGTGTCGACGATGCCGCGCGCGTAGTCGTCAGCGTGATTGAGAATGTTGATGTAGCGGAAGGCGGTCTGCCCCCCCGCCACTGCGGTCATCACCTGCTCGAGCATGGCGCCGAGGAAGACGGCGATGAGCAGCAGCAGGCAGAGCACGGCGGCGACGATCTGGTTGTGGGTGAGCGCCGAGGTGAAGAGCCCGAGCGCAATGAGCGAGGCGCCGGTAAGCAGGATGCCGAGGTAGCCGGCGGCGATGGGCCCCCAGTCGATATCGCCGTAGGCGGAAAGGATGCCGACGTAGAACACCGTGGGGAGCCAGAGCGAGATGTAGAAGGTGAGCGCGGCGGCGAACTTGCCGAGCACCAGCTGCGTGTCGCTCACCGGGGCGGTGAGCAGCGTTTCGATGGTCCCCGTGCGTTTCTCCTCGGCCAGCAGGCGCATGGTGATGAGCGGGATGAGCGCGAGGATGAAGAGCCAGTAGAAGAAGTTGCCGCCGCCGAAGAAGAAGCGGAGCATCTCGGTGACGGAGCCGGCGCCCGGCTGCGACACCACCTGCAGCAGCATCCAGAAGACGACGCCGTTCATCAGCAGGTAGGCGGTGAGGAACACCCAGGCGATGGCCGAGGTGTAGATGGCGAGCAGTTCCCGCCGGGCGATATGCCAGATCGTGGTCATGAGGCCACCTCCGTCGCCGGGGCTGATTCCGCCGGCGCGTTTACGGTCAGTTGCGCGAAGATCTCCTCAAGCGCGGCGCGGTGCGGGCGCAGTTCGCGTACCGTCCAGCCGGCCGCGGCGGCGGCGCGGAAGACCGCCTCGGCTGTCGCTTCGCTGTCGTGCGCGGTGAGGGTGAAGGCGGTCAGCGCACCCTGCGGCGACGGCCGCACCCCGGAGACCCCGGGGAGCGCCTGCAGGCGCGTCGCGGCGTCAGGCGGGGCGTCGCGCAGCACGAGCACCACCTCGTCCTGCCCGCGCAGCCGCCGGTCGAGTTCCGCCGGCGTCCCT
>CAZWUZ010000061.1:0-11163 GCA_964637655.1 uncultured bacterium
AACGCGAAGATCCGCATCTTCACCCTCGACGGAACGCTCGTCGATGCGGAGGAGGTCAGCGGTTCCGGCAACTGGCAGTGGGACGCGAAGAACAGCCGCGGGCAGGAATGCGCCAGCGGCACCTACTTCTACCTGATCACCAGCAGCGGTGGCGGGCTGGCTAAGGGAACGTTATGCATCATCCGCTGACGCGCCTGCTGGCCGCGGCCCTGCTGCTGCTGACTGCCGCCGCTGCTGCCACCGCCGCTGACGGTGATGCCGGGACCGCCGGCGCCACTTTCCTCAAACTCAATCCCTTCCCCACCGCCGGGGCGATGGGGGCCTATACCGCGCTGGCCACCGGCAACGAGGCGCTGCAGATGAGTCCCGCCGGCCTGGCGGCGACGAAGAGCATCGAGTTCTCCATGATGCACAACGACTGGCTCGGGCTGGCTGACCACGAACACTTTGCGCTGACCGTTCCCGCGGCGGTCGGCGAGGGGGGCGCGCTCGGCCTGTCGCTCTCCTATCTCACCACGGGTGATATCCGCCGCACGACGGTTGGCGACCCCAACGGCCTCGTCTCGGGCGATTTCTCCGCCTCCGACCTGATGTTTTCCGTCGGCTACGGGCAGCGCCTCACCCCGCAGTTCGCCGTTGGCGGTACCGTCCGCTTCCTGCGCGAACGTATCTGGACCTATCACGACAACGCCTTTTGTGGCGATATCGGCGTGCGGTTCAGCCAGGGGGACGAGGGGTTCTCCGCCGCCGCGGCCGTGCTCAACCTAGGCAGCGGCCTGACGTTCGTGCGTGACGGGGCGGACCTGCCGACCATGTATACCGCCGGACTGGCCTACCGCTGGCAGTTCTGGGAGACCAGCCGCCTCACTGTCGCCGTCGACGGGTACCTGCCGACGGACGAGGACGCTTTCGGTGCCCTCGGCCTCGAAGTCGAGGCGGGCGACTACGCTGTCGCCCGCGCCGGCTACTCGACGAAGCACGACGAGGGGACGGGCTTCACCTGCGGCTTCGGGCTGCGTGACGGCGAGAACTGGTTCGTCGACTATGCCTACACGCCGCAGGACGACCTCGGCAACGCCAACCGCATCTCCCTCACCTTCCGCTACTGACGGAAATTCGGGGACACACTACTCATTTCCATGCGCGGCATCGGCAACCGGCAGAAATTTCCTGCGACCCGCGTCTGCCCGCCCCGCCCGTCGCGGGTGAAACGCCTCCCCCCGGCGCGCGCCCCGCGTAAGGGAAAACCCTGATGCGCATTCTTGTTGCCGGCCCGGGACACCTGCGCACCGTGCCGATGTTCGCGCAGACCGTCGCCACGCTGCGCGACCTCGGGCACGAGGTGACGCCGTTCAACCTCGGCTGGAAGCATCCGCTTGACCGTATCCTCCGCCGCCCGCTCAAAAAGCTGCTCAAGCGCGACGACAGTTTTCTCCCCGCGCTGCACAGCGCGACGGCGCTCAATGCCCGCCTGCTCGCTGCTGTGGCGGGTTGCCGGGCGGAACTCTTCCTGGCTATCTTCGGGTTCGATATCCGCGAACAGACCGTACGCGCGCTGCGCGCGCAGGGGGTGCGCACCGCCTGCTGGTGGCTCAATGACCCTTTCCATCTTGACCGCTCTTTTGTGCAGGCGGGCTGGTACGACCGCTACTTTACCAATGCTCCCTCCTGCGTGCCTGCCTATCACGCCGCCGGGTTCGCCGGCGCGCGCGGCCTGCTGCATGCCATCTACCCGGCGTGGCACCGCCCGGTGACCCTGACCGCGGCGGAACGCGCCGCCTATACCTGCGACATCGCCTTTGCCGGCGACTGGGAGACCGTGCGCGAACAGGCGCTGCTTCGCCTCGCGGGGAAGTACCGCGTGCAGATCCGCGGGCCGTGGCGGCGCAAACTCCCCGCGGATTCCCCGCTGCGTGCCTGCATCGCCGCCGACTGGTTTGCTCCCGACGAGATGCCGCGCATCGCCGCCGGGGCTGCTATCGTGCTCAACCTGCACGCGTGGTTCGGGCAGGATGACCGCGGCACCAATCCGCGCGTTTTCGAAGCCGCGGGCTGCGGCGCCTTCCAGCTCTGCGACTGGAAACAGGACATCCCTGACTGTTTTACCGACGGGCAGGAGCTTGTTCTGTACCGCACGCTCGAGGAAATGGAACAGCAGGTTGCGCACTGGCTGCCGCGGGAGACGGAGCGCCGTGCCGTCGCTGCAGCCGCGGCTGCGCGCGCGGCGCGCGACCACTGCTACACCGTGCGCCTGCAGGAGATGTTCGCCCTGCTGCGTTAGGCGGGGGCGCTCTCCCCTCCGGTCGGGAGGGTGAACCAGAACGTCGTCCCGCCGCCGCTTTCCACGCCGATCTGCCCGCGATGCCGCAGCACGATGTCGCGGCAGATGGCCAGACCCAGTCCCACTCCCCGCCGTGCCGCGTCCCGGTCCGCCTGCTGAAACTTTTCAAAGATGCGCTGCTGCTGCTCCGCCGGGATGCCGGGTCCGGTATCATGCACGGTGAAACGCACGCCGCGTTCCGTTGCGGCTACGGCCAGGGTCACCGTGCCGCCGTCAGGCGTGAATTTCAGCGCGTTGGTCACCAGGTTGTCGAGTACCCGCGCGATCAGGTCGCGGTCGCAGCAGACTGCGGGGACGGCGCCTGCCGGTCGCGACCACTGTACCGCCTGTTGCCGCGGCTGTGCCGCCAGCCGGAAGGCGGGGAGCTGCGCCTCGATGAGTTCACCCGGGTCGTGCCACGCGCCGGCCGGCGTGGCGGACTCCTGCTCGAATTTCGCGGCAAAGATGATGTCGCTGACCAGCCGTTCGATGCGGTTGATGCCGTCGTGGATGATGCGGAACACCTCGCGGTTCTCCGCCGGCGCTCCCGGCGCCGGTTCGAGCAGCTCCACGCCGCCGCGGATGAAGGTCAGCGGTGAGCGGATATCGTGCGAGATGACCGACAGGTAATAATTCTTCTGCCGGTCCAGCGCAAGCAGCCGCTCGTTCTGTTCCTGCAGCTGCTGCGCGTTGTTCTCCAGCAGTCGCCGGCTGAGGTCGAGTTCGCGGAAAACCATCGCGTATGGTTCGCGGATACCCGTCTCAACCAGCGCCCGGTAGACGAGGAAGAAGGAAAGCAGCTTCAGCAGGTGACCCGCCTGGTTGCTCAACCCGAAGTTGCTGACGTAGAGCGTGAAGCAGAACTCCTGCACGATGGTGCAGAGTATGGCCCAGAAGAGGAGGCGGTAGACCGCGGGGGAGAAGCGCTGCCGCTGCCGGCGCAGCAGCGCCAGCGTCAGCGCGAAGAGGGCAATGCCTGCGTAACCGCTGACGATCTTGAACATGGTCTGCCCGCTCCCCGGCACATAACAGACCGGGAAGACCTGCCAGACGAAGATGCTCAGGATGACGATGGTCGTGTAGGCGGCGAACGTGAGCAGCGCCGCCGCCGTCTGCCGCACAGTCAGCATGGCCGTGCAGCGGAAGGCGAGCAGCAGCACCATCGCCTCGAGCAGGCGCGCTGCCACCCACAGCTGGTTGGCAGAGAAATGTTCGCCCGGGAAAATGGCCATCCCCTGGTATGAGAGCGTGTGCAGCAGGTCGAGCCCGCCGACGAACAGGTAGCCCAGCCCGGTGCAGAAGAGGAACCCGTCGCGCAGGTAGGCGCGTCCGTTCCAGGCGATGACAAAGATGGCCGCCGCGACGATGATGCTGAACAGTTCGCTCAGCGCGTGGAAGAGCAGGTAGCTGTGCAGGCTGGTCAGGTAGATGAGCCCGATACCGGCAGCGACCGCGGCGGCGCGGATGCGGGCGTACGCGGTTGTTTGCATGCAGCCACTCTACGCTGTTGCTGCCGGGGTGTCAATGGCCCGAGTGCTCATGCGCGTCTCATCCGCGTGTGCTATACTGGCTGTCGGCAGGAGGAACACCCATGCGACAGTTGCTGGTAGTGATAGTGAGTATGCTATGCGCGGTGGTGCTGCTGGCCGGCTGCGGCGGCGAAGCGGGAAACAATGACCGTGATGCTCGCGGCGCGGCGGACCGGCCCGGTGAGCGTGGCGGGGCATCGGGCCAGCGTGGCGGCAACTGGCAGCAGGAAATGCGCGCCAGCATTCAGGCCGCGCAGGTGCCGCTGGCCGACGCCATCGCCACCGCTGCGACGCAGGTGGCCGGCCCGGTGGTGGGCGCCCGCCTGCAGGGCGGTGAAAACGGTCCGGTCTGGTCGGTGCAGGTGATGGCGGATACCATGTTCTACGCGGTCGAGGTGAGCGCGACGAATGGCGAGGTGCTGTCGGTTGGTCCTGCCCAAATGCGCGCCCCGCGCGGCCGTGGCAACGGCGGCGAACGCGATGGGGACGGGGAACGCGGCAACCGCGGGAATCGCGGCAATCGCGACCGCGGCAATCGCGGCAACTGACCGCCTCCGGCGGTTGACGGAGCGGCGGCCGGTATGCTACATTCCGCAGCGACGGGCGCCTAGCTCAGCTGGTTAGAGCGCTGCTCTCACACGGCAGAGGTCACTGGTTCGAGTCCAGTGGCGCCCACCATACGCAGCGTGAGCCGCCGCGCGGCCCGGAAGGGCGGCGCGGCATGCTATTTTCCGGAACGCTGCGGCGGTGGGCAGTGGCACCCACCAGTAGTTATGAAGATTACCGACGGAGAGCCTGTTTTTTCGTCGGTTTTTCTTTTGCCGAGTGTTTCCGGGTTTTTCCCTTCTTATCCTCGAAAGTTGTCCCCAAGTTGTCCCCGAATTTTGACGGGGTTGGGCGGGGCATACACGCGAGAATCCTTGGTATAGAGTAACCATTCAGTCGGTTACGGTATTTTCCCTCTCCCGCTGGGAGAGGAAGCCGCGAAGCGGCAGGTGAGGGCAGACACGGCCGGACGTATCCCCTCGATGCTGTGCGCCGTCCTCTCCCCAAGGAGAGGGGACTGATTGGCTGACAGAATAGTTACGTTATAGAAGAGATTCCGTATTGGGCAATGCTCTGGGGGGACCCAACAGATAGGTGTTCATCAATAGCGATAATGGCGACCATTGTCGCGACCTGCGGGTAACGGCGCGCTAACCCCGGCCAAGCGCGCCGCCGTGTTCGATGGGTTCTCTCAGGACACACATAGCCCTATCCGGCCCACCTACTTGACACCACTCAAGCAGCATAGTAAAAACATATTAGTTATGAAGATTGTTTATATGCTGACTAATATGATTGCGGGGGATGCTCTATGCAACTTCAAGAATTAGAAGATATTGTTCGAGCATTGAGGTCGACGAATAGTGATGATTCACACATAGAAGCTAAGCTCGCCAAGGGCGGACTGCCGAAGCGGCTATGGGAGACCATTTCGGCATTCTCCAACACTTCAGGTGGGGGTGTCATCATCCTCGGAATTGAGGAAACGGAAGGCAAGGTCGATGTCATCGGCGTCACTAACCCGGCTAAATTCCAGGCCGACCTTGCGAGCGTCTGCGACCAGATGGAGCCGCCGGTTCGGGCTCTGATTGAAGTCCACGAATATCAGGGGGTGCAACTGGTCACCGCGGAAATCCCCGAGGTGGATTACAGAGCGAAGCCTTGCTTCTACAAGGGGTCGGGGATGGTCTCGGGGTCGTTCATCCGGGTGTTCGACGGCGACCGGCAGCTGACCCAGTACGAGGTTCAGGGCTATCTCGACGGGCGCGGCCAGCCGCAGTACGATATCGCCCCCGTACCCGATGCCGGCGAGGAGAGTCTGAGCAAGGAGCTGGTCGCTGCGTTCCTCGCCCGGGTGCGTCGCAATGCGGACAAGTACGCGGGCTGGGACGACCGAAAGATATTGCGCACCCATCGCGTGATAGCCGAACACGAGGGGCGAATCGTCCCGACCCTGGCGGGGCTGCTCTGCTGCGGCAGCTACCCGCAGGAGTTCTTCCCGAGCCTGACCATGCATGTCCTGGCGTATCCTACGCGCACCGAGGGCCAGACCGGCGACCGCGGCGAGCGCCTGGTCGACAACCAGAAAATAGAGGGGCCGTTGCCGGCGATGATTGCGGAAGCGCTGCGGATTATCAAGCGGAACATCCAGAAGGGCCGACTGGTCAAGGGCATGCTCGGCGACGACCTGCTCGAGTATCCCGAGGACTTCATCCGCGAGGCGCTGGTGAACGCCGTCGGCCATCGGGACTATCAGCCGCTCGCCCGCGGCAGCGCGGTACAGGTCAAGCTGTTTCCTGACCGGATGGAGATTGCCAATCCCGGAGGACTGTTCGGGCTGGTCACCACCGACCGGCTTGGCGAGCAGGGACTGCAGGCGACCCGCAACAGCCACCTGATGAAGATGCTCGAGGACATGCCGGTGCCGGGCGAGGACCGTGTCCTGTGCGAGAACCGCGGGACGGGAATCCTCACCATGCTGCAGGCGCTGCGCAAGGCGGGGATGGAGCCGCCACAGTTCCGGGATTCCCGCACGCAGTTTTTCGTGGTCTGCACGAACCACACCATGCTGGACCGCGACACCCTGGCGTGGCTGGCGCAGTTCGCCGGAGAGAAACTCAGCGACGCGCAGCGGGCTGCGCTGGCGTTCGTCCGGCATCGGGAACGGATTACCAACCCCGAATACTGCCGCCTGAACGAGTGCGATTCGCGGGCCGCTGGCAGGGAGTTGGCCGGCCTGGTCGAGAAGCGGCTGCTGAAACCGATGAGCGCCAGACGCTGGGCGCACTACGTGCTGGCCGTCCCCGCTGCCATCGGCGTTGTCCCGCCGGCAACGGGGAGGCGGAAGGACCGAAGCACCGATATACTCGCGTTCCTGCGAATCAAGAAGGTGGCATCTACCAGGGAAATTGCCGTGGCGCTCGGCTTGGCGCTTCCGGCGACATACTACTGGCTGCGGAAAACAGTGAAGGCCGGCCAGGTGAAACCAACTACGGCAGCGGTCCGGTCGCCTAACGTGAAATATAAGCTTACCGGCCGATAAGTCGCGTCTCTGCCCCGGTCGGGTTGCCGCGGCCCGGCGGGTTATCCGGCGGGAGAGCGGCGCGGACGGCGGGCGGAAGTTTCTGTTTCTTGCGTTCTCGAGTAGGCCCCGCCTATCGTTCTGATGCCCTGTGGAAAATCACGCATTAGAAGCAATATGGCGCACGAACAGGACGGGGTCTGACCTGGGAACATCGCCCTGATTTGAGGGGGAAACACAGAGGCGTGAAGCAGAACTGCCTTCGACGAGTCACAGCGGCTAACAGTGCGCTCTCGCGCGAGAATAACGCATGCAACTGATGGTCAGACGACGCTGGTTAGCGCGTCAAGGGTTTTCTCCTGGAAGCGCTCGATAGTGAACTGTTCCTGCCAGCGCGCGTGCCCCTGACGGGCAAGGCGCGCGCGTAGCTCCGTATCCGTCAGCAGGCGCTGCAGCGCCGCGGCCAGCGCGGCCGGGTCGGCGGGCGGCACCAGCAACCCGTTATCCCCGTCGGTGATGATTTCCGGTATGCCACCGGTGCTGCTCGCCACCACGGCCCGCTGCGCGGCCATGGATTCGGTGATAACCCGCCCGAAGGCCTCCCAGCGTGAGGGCACAGCAACGACATCACAGGTGCACAGCACGGTGCCGATGTCGCGCCGCGCGGAGAGCATAATGACGCGCCCGGGCGGCAGGGTGGCGGCCTGCGCCTGCAGGGCCTCAGCGTCGGGGCCGTTGCCGACGAGCAGCGCCCGCCAGGGAAGTTCCGGCGGGAGCAGCGCGAGTGCCGCCAGCAGCACATCCGCCCCCTTGTGGGTGGTCAGACGCGCGAGCATGCCGATAACCGGCTCACCCGGAGCGATACCCAGTTCGCCGCGCAGGTCGCCCGAACCGACGGGCAGCGCGCTGCCGTTATGGATGACGGTAAAACGCGACAGCGGCAGTCCGCACTGCGCGGCGGTGTCTCTGGCAATGTCATGCGAGATGGCAATGAGCGCGTCAGCCGCACGCAGGCGGCGGCGGTAGACCAGCGCCGGCAGGCCGGCGGTGCGCCGCCCGCTGCTGTCGAAATTCACGTAGTCATGGATGGTGCTGATCCAGCAACAGCCAAGCCGTCGCGCGACCAGTCCGCCATGCCAGTCGGCATTGCGGATATGCGTGTGGATGATGTCGGGACGGAACTCGCGCGCGACGGCCAGCAACTGCTGCTGCGCACTGAGTGAAAACTTGTTGTCGAGGTCGAGTTCCGTCACGCTGATGCCGGCAGCGCGCAATTCGTCCGGGACGGGGCCGCCGGGGCGGATAACGACGTGCACGGCGAAATGCGGGTCCCGGTGCAGCGCGGCTGCCACCTGCGCGGTATGCACGACACTCCCGCCGTAGCCGGAAGTGCCCTGCACCTCGAGGACGCGGATGACACGCGTTGGTGATGACGGACTGCCGTTGCCACTCATGCGCGTGACTATACCATACCGCAGCGACGACGGACAACGGCTTGCATTGCGCCCCCCGCCTAACTATAATGCCCGCCGACGTGCACAAGGAGAACATCATGGAACTGCCGAAGGCCTATACCCCCGGCGAACTGGAACAGCGCTGGTATGCCGAGTGGGAAAAACAGGACTATTTTGCCGCCAAACTCGACGGGCGTGAGATGTATTGCATCGTCATCCCCCCACCGAACGTGACGGGCGCGCTGCACCTCGGGCATGCGCTGAACAACACGCTGCAGGATATCCTCATCCGCTACAACCGGATGGACGGCAAAGACGTGCTTTGGGTGCCGGGGACGGACCATGCCGGCATCGCCACGCAGAACGTTGTCGAGCGGCAGCTCAAGAGCGAGGGCAAAACCCGCCACGACCTCGGGCGCGAGCAGTTTCTCGAGCGCGTCTGGGACTGGAAAAAGCAGTACGGCAGCCGCATCATCAGCCAGCTCAAGACGCTCGGCTGCTCCTGCGACTGGTCGCGCGAGCGCTTCACCATGGACGAGGGACTGTCACGCGCGGTGCGCAAGGTCTTCATCGACCTCCATCGCGAGGGGCTCATCTACCGCGACCGCTACATCATCAACTGGTGCCCGCGCTGCCACACCGCGCTCTCCGATGTCGAGGTGGAGCACAAGGAGCGCAAGGGGAGTTTCTGGCATATCAGGTACCCGCGCAGCGACGGCAAGGGGCATGTCGTCGTCGCCACCACGCGCCCCGAGACCATGCTGGGCGATACCGCGGTGGCGGTGCATCCCGAGGACGAGCGGTATGCCGACCTCATCGGCAAAACGGTTATCCTGCCGCTGCTCAACCGCGCACTGCCGGTCATCGCCGACAAGTATGTCGACCCGGCGTTCGGCACGGGCATCGTCAAGATCACCCCGGGCCATGACCCGAACGACTTCCTCATCGGGCGGCGGCACAACCTGCCGCTGATCAACATCCTCAACGACGACGCCACGCTCAATGACGAGGCAGGGCCCTACGCCGGGCTGAAATGCCAGGAGGCGCGCAAGCGCGTGCTGGCCGACCTCGAGGCGCAGGATCTGCTGGAGAAAACCGAGGCGCATGTGCATCAGGTGGGCGAATGCTACCGCTGCGCGACGACGGTGGAACCCTACACGGGGAAGAAACAGTGGTTCGTGAAGATGGCACCGCTGGCGGAACCGGCCATCAAAGCGGTCGAGGACGGGCGCATCGTCTTCCACCCCGACAACTGGAAAAATCTCTATTTCGAGTGGATGCGCAACACGCGCGACTGGTGCATCTCGCGGCAGATCTGGTGGGGGCACCGCATCCCCGCGTGGTACTGCAGCTGCGGCGAGATCATCGTGGCGGAAGAAGCGCCGCCGGCCTGCCCGCAGTGTGGCGGCACGGCCCTCGAGCAGGACACCGACGTGCTCGATACGTGGTTCTCGTCGGCGCTCTGGCCCTTCTCGACCATGGGGTGGCCGGACAAGACGCCCGAACTGGCGAAGTTCTATCCCAACTCCGTCCTCTCGACCGCGTTCGACATCATCTATTTCTGGGTCGCGCGCATGATCGTCATGGGACTGCACTTCATGCAGGAAGTGCCGTTCAAGGACGTCTATATCCACGCGCTCATCCGCACGGCCACCGGCGAAAAAATGAGCAAGTCGTCGGGGAATCAGATCGATCCGATCGACATGATCGACAGGTACGGCTGTGACGCGCTGCGTTTCACCCTTGCGGCGCTGGCGGCACAGGGGCGTGATATCCGCCTCTCGGAGGAGCGCATCGAGGGGTACCGCCATTTCGTCAACAAGTTGTGGAACGCCTCGCGCTTCGCGCTGATGAACGGGGTGGCGGAGGCGGGCCCGCTCGACCGCAGTGCGCTGGCGCCTGAGGACCACTGGCTGCTGGCACAACTCGATGAGACCATCGCGCTGGTGCGCAAAAGCATCGAGTCGTACCGCTTCAACGACTACGGCAAGGCGCTCTACGATTTTACCTGGCACAAACTCTGCGACTGGTACCTGGAAATGGCCAAGCCGCGGCTGACGGGGGGGGACGCGCAGCAGGCGGCGACGGTGCGCGCGGTGCTCAAACACGTGCTCAAGCGGACGCTCGAACTGCTGCATCCGGCCATGCCGTTCGTCACGGAGGAAATCTGGCAGAAGCTGCGCACACCTGACGAGGCGGCGCATATCATGGTCGCGTCCTTTCCGCGGGTGACGGGCGGGCATGACGCGGCGGCAGTGGCGCGGGTGACGCGCCTGCAGGAGATCATCGGCGCGGTGCGCACCATTCGCGGCGAGATGGGAATCGAGCCGAAGCAGGAAATCGCGATGGTGGTCGAAGCCACGGCCGCCGACCAGTCCATCATCGACGCGGGGGCGGCACATTTCCGCCACCTGGCAAAGGTGACAACCATCGACCGCTTCGCGGGGGGCGATCCGCCGCGCCCGGCGGCCGCGGCGGCGCTTACGGGACTGCGCCTGTGGATCCCGCTGGCAGGGATTATCGATCTGGACAAGGAACGCGCGCGGCTGACCAAGGAGAAGGACAAGCTCGTGCAGTACACCGCGAGCATTGACAAAAAACTGTCCAACCAGTCGTACGTGAGCCATGCCCCGGCGGAGGTGGTCGACGGTGACCGCGCGCGCCTCGCGGAGGCACAGGCGCGCATCGCCGTGCTCGACGGCTACCTCGCGGCGTTGTGAGGATGGCCGTGCCGGAGGCGGCGTCCAGCCGGCGGAAACACCATCTGCTGGGCGGGGACCGGATGCAGCCATG
>CAZWUZ010000061.1:11173-14959 GCA_964637655.1 uncultured bacterium
CGGGCGCATGGTTTTCTCCGGCGATGCTGGTGCCGTGGCTGGCACTGGTCATGGTCATCCTGCCGCAGCTGCCCGTGCGCCTGGCCGGCTATGCCCTGCTCTGTGCCTGGATCATCCGCGACTGGCGCTGGGGCTTTCGCCTGATCCTTGCCGCCCTCCCTTTTTCCGAGGCAGGCACCTTCGAACTCTTTTTTACGCTGAAACCATTCCAGATTATCGCGGTTTTCCTGGTGCTGGCCCTGCTGCGCGCCTGGCGGGCCGGCTGCCTGCCGGCGCGGCGGCGTCTGCCGCTTGACCTGCTGCTGCTGCTGTTTATTGCCGCCATGCTCGTGTCATTGCCGAACAGCGACCAGCTGCCGACCAGTCTGCGCCTGCTGGCGAATTACACCTCGCTGCTATTCGTCGCGCTGCTCTTTGCCGGCTGGTACCCGGCGGAAGAACTGCCAGCCATACCGCGCTGGCTGCTCCCCGGCGCGGTCATCATGGCACCGGTGCAGGTGGTGTCACTGTTCGCGGAGTGGTACACCCGGAAAATGATCCCGTACACCGTTGCCGCCGGCGGCAGCGCCACGGGGGATTACCTCGTGTTCGTCATCCCGTTTCTGTTCCTGCTGCTGCGCCCCGCGCGCCTCGTCCGCTGGGCGTGGGCGGTACTGGTCGCGCTGCTGCTCTTCAACCTGCTGCTGACCTACAACCGCGGCTCGTGGGCGGCCATGCTCTTCATCGCCGGCTATGCCCTGCTGCGCCTGCGACTCCGGGCACTGAGGGTGTGGCAGTATCTGCTGTCGCTGGCCGTGGTTGGCATGGTGCTGCTGACCGCCGCGCTGGCCTGGTCGCCCTATTTCCAGGGGTATCTCTACACGTATTTTTCACGGCGCATCAATCCGGTCTACCTTGCTTCCGGCGGCAACCGGCTCACCGTCCCGGCCGAACTTCCCGACCGCATGGCGTCCTCGGAGCACTGGCGACTCTACCTCTGGAAGCGGGTGGCCGGCGAATTCTTCGTGCCGCACTGGCTGCTTGGCAGCGGGGTGGGAAATATCGGCCTGCCGCATCATAATCCGCCGGCGCACAACAATGCGCTGCAGGTGGCCGGTGAGACCGGGCTCTTCGGGTTGACCGTGCTGGTACTGCTTTACCTGCGCGCTTACCGCGGCCTGTGGCAGGTTTGGCGCGGCGGCGGTACGCACGCTTCGCTGGCGATGGCCTGCCTCGCCGCGCTCTCCGGACTGCTGGTCCACGGCTGCGTCGCCAACACGCTCGTGTTCGCGCAGCACTGGATCCTGCTGGCCATGGCCGCCGTGCTGGCCGCAACGGCGCCGGGAGCGCAATGGCAAGTATGTAAACAAAGATAAAAATGTATCTTTACGGTGCGACTAGTTTACTATATATTTCGCATAACACAAACGATAACTGCAATAGCTATGTGCGCGTATCGCGTTATATTATATAAGGTTATATAGAATATAGAATTAGTCACTTGATTTATCGTGTGATTGTGGTATATTGTCTGTAGATTGATGGCGAGGATGATCTATGGACACGAAAAATATTCCGCAGTTGGTTGATGAACTGATAAGCCGCACCGGGCTACCGCAGGAAAAACTGGCGGCCAGGATCAAAATATCTCTTCCTACCATCAACCGCTGGAAATCTGGCAGACACGCCCCCGACCAACTTGGTATTGCCGCGCTGGAAAAGTATGTGCGCAAATTGGGCGCGGAACATGCCGACCTGCTGGAAAAGTACTTCGGCAAGAAGCGTAAAAGCCGCAAAGCGGATGCTGAAACGCCCGCGACTGCGTTCGACACCAAAGACATGGAGACAATGTTATGGAAGGCGGCCTGTTCGATCCGTGGCGAGAAGGACGCGCCAAAGTTCAAGGACTACATTCTGCCGCTGATTTTTGTCAAGCGACTGTCGGACGTGTTCGAGGACGAACTCGCGCGCCTGGCGGAAACCTACGGTGACCGCGATACGGCGCTATCGGTGGTTGAAGCGGATCCTGCGCTGGTGCGGTTCTACATTCCGGCGGAGGCGGCCTGGCCGGTGGTGAGTGGCCGGCAGTCGTTTGATTGGCCGGCCGGGAAAAAACCGAAAACGCTGGGCGAGCAATTGACCACCACCATCCGCGCCATCGCCAAAGCCAATCCCATGCTGCAGGGCGTCATCGACATTGTTGACTACAACGAGACGCGCAATGGCGAGCGCGAGATTAGTGATGACGCGCTGCATCGCCTGATCGAGACCCTGAGCATACCGCGCTATCGGTTGGGACTGGCTGATGTTGAGCCGGATTTTCTCGGGCGCGCCTATGAGTATCTGCTGCGCAAATTCGCCGAGGGACAGGGCCAAAGCGCGGGCGAGTTCTTTACGCCGAAAGAGGTAGGCTGGCTGATCGCCTACATGCTCCAACCGCAGCAGGGCGAGGAAGTATATGACCCGTGTGGCGGCTCGGGCGGGTTGCTCATCAAATGCCAACTGGCGCTGGGTGAGCGCGAGAAGAAGATCGCCCGCCCGCTGAAACTGTATGGGCAGGAACTGACTGGCTCCAGCTTCGCCATTGCGCGGATGAACATGATCGTGCACGACATGGAAGGTCAGTACGTGCGCGGCAATTCAATGACCAACCCGAAATACCTCGATGGAGCGAAACTCAAACAGTTCGACCTGGTCGTTGCCAATCCGATGTGGAATCAGGATAACTTCGACCCCGCGTACTACGAGACCGATCCGTTCGAGCGGTTTGCCGCACGCGGCGGTTTTGCGCCGGAGAAATTTGCCGACTGGGCCTGGCTCCAGCATATTCACTCGTCGCTGAAAGAGCATGGTCGCGCGGCGGTGGTTATTGACACGGGCGCGGTGAGCCGCGGCAGCGGTGGCAAAGGCGAGAATCGCGAGCGGTCCATCCGCAAGTGGTTTGTTGATAACGATATCATTGATGCGGTGATCCTGCTGCCGGACAACCTGTTCTACAACACCACCGCTGCCGGTGTGATTATTGTGATGGCCAATGATAAGCCAAAGGCGCGCAAGGGAAAGGTGGTGCTGATAAATGCCGCGGCTGAGTTCGAGAAGGGTCGCCCGAAGAATTTTCTGACCGATACCGCGGTGCGCAAAATTGCGGATGCGTATCACGCCGGCCGCGAGATGAAACATTTTGCTGCGGTCGTAGCGAACGGCGATATCGCGGAGAAACATGATTACAACCTGTCGCCGTCGCGCTATGTCGAGGCGGTGGTGACCACGGAGTATCGCGACATCCAGACGATACTGAACGAACTATCCGAACTTGATCGCCAGGCGGTGGCCGGCGACCGGGAATTGAAAAAGATTTTTGCGGGGTTGGGCTATGACTGGAAATAGCAGGTGAGTGCGCACTACAGCCGCTCGATGGCACGGTTGAACTGTCCGAATTGAGCGGACAGTTAGTGGCGGAGGCGGATAGGATCAATCGCAGTTGTCCGGCATTATCGGACAATTGATGGTTGAAATGTAGTGTACGAAAAAATCGTACAGACGAGAGTGGTTGCAGTAAGAAAAACGATGCATTTGCTTGAGATTCGTGAAGATGTATGAGGTCACAATTTGTGACCTCCAAAAATAACGGTTGGGAGGTGCGGCGATGACAACCGAATTGATGACAATCCCGGCAAACCGGATTGACCGCTGCATCGTCATGCTGCGCGGGGAGAAGGTTATCCTCGCCCGTGATCTTGCCGCGCTCTACGGGGTATCCACCAAGGCATTGAAACAAGCGGTTCGTCGCAACCGCAGCCGGTTCCC
>CAZWUZ010000062.1:0-213 GCA_964637655.1 uncultured bacterium
CGTCCGCACTCCTCCGCGAGCTCGCGCCGGCGAGCGCGATGCCGGCGGCAAGAATCGCGACGCGGCGGGCACGCGTTTCCGCCATCAGTTCGCGCACCTTAGCGGGTGACGGCATCGCAGGCTCCCCGCTGCACATAGCGCACGACCACCTGTTCCGGCACGCAAATCAGCGCGTCGTCCGGCCCGCCCAGCCAGCGATGGGCCAGACAGATA
>CAZWUZ010000062.1:223-14906 GCA_964637655.1 uncultured bacterium
GCAATGCGCCTCGGCAACACGCACGCGCCCGTCGCGGAATTCGAGCTGCAGGTGGCTGCGCCGCCCGTCGATGCTGACCGTGCGGTCGGGATGCAGCGGCAGCAGCCAGTCGCCATGCGGCGACTGCACCCGCACCGCGCGCGCCGCCGTCGTCTGCGCGGCCGCCGGCAGGTAGCGGAACGACAGCCCCACCGCCAGCAGCAGCAGCGCGAGCAGCAGGGCATCGGCAGTCGTCAGCAGCGGACGTTTCACGGCTGCTCCCAGGCGTGGGTCGCGGTTTTCCCGGCATCACCGATAAGCAGCGCGCGGTACACATACGTATCCGCCAGCGCGTCGGGACGCCCAAGGACGACGAGGGTCGTCGCCAGCGCATCGGCCACCATGCCGCGCGGCGCGATGACCGTGGCGCTGTGCCACCCGCTGCGCGCGGGAATACCCGTGCGCGGGTCGATAATATGGTGGTAGCGTACGCCGTCGTATTCGTAGCCGCGCTCGTAGTCGCCCGAGGTGGCAACAAAGAGCGTTTCGCCGTGACGCGGCGCGATTTCCTGCTCGCTGAAGAGACGGTCAGCCAGCAGCGGGTCCTGCACGCCTATTTTCCAGGCGCGCCCCGACGGGTGGCGTCCGAGCACCGCCACATCACCGCCCAGTTCGATAATCCCGTCGCTGACGCCCGCGGAGCGCCACAGTGCCACCAGCTGTTCCAGCGCGAATCCTTCGGCCAGCGAGCCGAAAAACGCCTCGCTCCCCGTATCAATGGTGACGTCGCTGTCGGTCAGGTGCACATGCCGCACCCAGCTGACGCGCGGCAGCAGCGCGCGCACCGTGCGCGGGTCGGGTGGCATCGTGGCGAGGGTATCGCCCCACAACCCGTAGAGGTCAAGCAGCGGGATGACGGTCGGATCATAGGCCCCGGCGCTGTCGCGGTGCAGGGCGTCGGCAAAACGGAGGATAGCCGGCCAGATACCGCGCAGCGGCAGTACCGGGCGCGGCAGGGCATTGAGCGCGCCGGCAAAACCGTCGCCGCCGCGGGCAAACTCGCGCTCGAGTTCCGTGAGCAGTTGCACGCTGCGCGCGCGCAGGTCATCCCAGTCAGCGTGGGGGCAGACCGCCTGCAGCGTCGCCGTGGTGCCGAAGGCAAAGATGGTCGCCTGCTGCAGCGACGGCTGCTGCCGCTGCCGCAGCAGGAAGAGTGCGGCCAGCGTCGCCAGCAGCAGCGCGAGGATGAGGCGTCGCATCAGCGGCAGGGCGCCGCGGGCTTACTGCGGGTCGGCCCCGCGGTCAAGATCCGCGAGGAGTTTCTTCGCCTCGCGCATGAACTCGTCGTCCTGTTCCCAGAGCGAGACGAAAGCGGAGAGTTCCGCGCGCGCCGTGGCGAAATCGCCCAGGCGGTGGCAGTTCATGCCGAGGTTGTAGTAGGTTTCCGTCGATTCCGGCGCGAGGGCCAGCAGGCGGCGCAACTGCCTGTTGGCGGCGGCATACTCACCCTTCGCCTCGAACAGTTCCGCCATGTTGTTGAGCGCCTCGGTGTAGTCCGGGTCGGCCGTGAGCGCCTTCTCGTACCAGACCTGCGCCTCGGCGAAACGGTCCTGCCGGAAGAGGGTGTAGCCGAGGTTGTTCATCGCCTCGACGAGCTGCGCGTCGATTTCCAGCGTGCGCCGGAAATGTTTCTCCGCGCGCGCGTAATGGCCCGACTGGCAGAGGGTGAGCCCGAGCTCGAAATGCACGTCGCGGGCGCGCGGGAACTGCACCGCCGCGGCGATGAGCGCCGCCAGCGCCTCACCCAGCCGGTTGGCGGCGCGGTAGGCGATGGCGAGGTTGACATGCGTCCACGCCTGGTCGGGCGCGAGACGCACCACGTGCCGGCTGGCGGTCACCGCCTCGTCATGCCGCCCGAGCTGCTGGCAGCAGAGCGAGACGCTGTTCCACGCGTCGGCATGGCGCGGGTTGGCGGTCGTCACCTGCGAAAAGAGGTGCAGCGCCCCGAGGAAATTCCCCTCGTCGAAATTGTACTGCCCGAGGTTGTAGCGTACCGTCAGGTTCTGCGGCACCTGCTGCAGCACCTTGAGGTACTCTTCGAGCGCGCGCGCGCGCTGGTTCTGGTTGAGGAAGAGGTTGCCGAGGTTGAGCCGCGCCTGCCAGAAGTCGGGCTTGAGCTGCAGCGCGGCGCGGAACGCCACCAGCGCCCCCGTCTCGTCCCCGAGGCGCACGAGCAGCGCCCCGAGCTTGAAGTGGAGGACCGGGTCGTCCGGATGCGCCTTGAGCGAGCGGCGCACCCGCTCGAGCAGGTGGCGGTTAGTGCTTAGAGCCACGAGTTCTGCACCAGCAGCTGACCGATCTGAATGGCATTGGTCGCCGCCCCCTTGCGGATCTGATCGCCGGCGACAAACAGGTCGATGCCCCGCCCGTCGGTGCGGCTGATATCCTGGCGGATGCGCCCGACGAGGATATCGTCCTGATGCGACGCCTCGAGCGGCATCGGGAAGTGGCTTTGCGCCGGGTCGTCGACGATTTTCACCCCCGGCGCTTTGCCGAGGATGGCGGTCACTTCGGCCGGGGTGATCGGGCGCTCGAACTCGAGGTTGATCGCCTCGCAATGCGCGCGCGGGACAGGAACGCGGACGCAGGTGGCAGTGACCATGATGCCGGGCGCGCTGAAAATCTTGCGCGTCTCCTTCACCATCTTCATCTCCTCCTCGTTGTAGCCGTTGTCGCCCACCGCGCTGTTGTGCGCGAAGATGTTGTTGACGATCTGATGCGGGAATTTGTTCGGTTTGACCGGTGCACCGGCGGCATACGCCTTGATCTGCTCGTCAAGTTCCCACAGCCCCCACGCCCCTGCCCCGCTCACCGCCTGGTAGGTGCTCACCACCATGCGCTTGACCGGGTTGGCCTGATGCAGCGGCCAGACCGGGACATTCATGATGATGGTCGAACAGTTGGGGTTGGCGATGATCCCCTTGGGGCGCACCTTCGCCGCCGCCGGGTTGACCTCGGGCACCACGAGGGGCACGTCGGGATCCATGCGGTAGGCGCTCGAATTGTCGATGACGACACATCCGGCTGCCGCCGCCGCCGGGGCGAATTCCAGCGACCGTCCGCCACCCGCCGAGAAAAAGGCGATCTGGCAGCCCGCGAAGGAATCCTTCGTCAGTTCCTGCACCGCGATGTCCTGCCCGCGGAATTTCAGTTTCTTGCCGACCGAGCGCGCCGACGCCAGCAGGACCAGTGTGTCGACCGGAAAGTCGAACTGTTCCAGCGCCAGAATCATCTCGGTGCCGACGGCTCCGGTCGCTCCTGCCACTGCCACGGTGTAGCCCATTGCTGCACTCCTTGGTTTATCACTCACCCGCCGCCGCGCGGCGGTGAACGTCAGTCGTTACAGCGTCGCCACCGTTTTGGCGACCAGGTCGCCAACCTCGGTGGTTCCCATCCCCATCCGGCCCGCGGCCAGCGACGGGATTTTCCCGCTGCCGAGCACCTGCGAGACCGCGCGCTCGATGAGCGCCGCCGCTTTCGTCTCGCCCAGCGTGTCGAGCATCAGGCCGCCGGCGCAGATGGCCGCCAGCGGGTTGATGACGTTCTTCCCCGTGTACTTCGGGGCGCTGCCGCCCATCGGCTCGAACATCGACACCCCCTCCGGGTTGATGTTGCCGCCGGCGGCGATACCCAGCCCGCCCTGGATGATGGCGGCGAGGTCGGTGATGATATCGCCAAACAGGTTCTCCGTTACAATGACGTCGTACCATTCGGGCTGCTTGACGAACCACATGGTGCAGGCGTCGACGTGATTGTAGTCGCGCTTGATGCCGGGATAGGATTTTTTCCCCATCTCGTTGAAGGCGCGGAACCAGAGGTCACCCGTCTGCGTCAGCACGTTGGTCTTGTGCACCAGCGTCAGCTGGTTCTTCTTCGCCCGACGCCGGGTCAGTTCGTAGGCGTACTTGAGACAGCGGTCGACCTGATAGCGCGAGTAGACCATCACCTGGGTGGCGACCTCGTGCGGGGTGCCCTTCATCATCTCGCCGCCGATGCCGGTATAGATACCGCCCGTATTCTCGCGCACGACGACGAAATCGATGTCCTGCGGCCCCTTGTCCTTGAGCGGGGTGTCGACGCCGGGGTAGAGTTTCACCGGGCGCAGGTTGATGTACTGGTCGAGCGCAAAGCGCAGGTGGAGCAGAATCCCCTTTTCGAGGATGCCCGGCTTGACGTCGGGATGGCCGATGGCGCCAAGGAAGATGGCATCGAACTGTTTCAGGTCGTCAACCGCCGTTTTCGGCAGCACTTCGCCCGTCTTCAGGTAGCGTTCGCCGCCGAAATCGAAACTGGTCAGTTCCAGCTTGAACTGTTCGCGCGCTGCCACCGCGTCGAGGACTTTGAGCGCCTCGCGCACCACTTCGGGGCCGGTACCGTCGCCCCCCAGCACCGCAATCTTGTGCGTCTTCATCTTAGCGTGTTCCTTTCTTCGTATTCTTCTTTTGCTTCGTTTTCAGCTGCCGCATCGTGTAGGGGATGAGTCCGCCCGCCGCGATGAGTTCCTGCATGAACGGCGGGAACGGTTCCGCCGTGTAGGTCTTGCCCGTCGCCTTGCTGCGGATGGTGCCGCTCGTCACATCGACCGTCAGCGTGTCACCCGCCTTGATGGCCTTCGCCGCCGCCGGGCATTCGAGGATGGGGAGCCCGATATTGATGGCGTTGCGGTAGAAAATGCGCGCGTAGGTCGCGGCGATAACGCAGCTGATATTCGCCGCCTTGATGGCGATGGGCGCATGTTCGCGCGAGCTGCCGCAGCCGAAATTTCTGCCGGCGACGATGATGTCACCCGCCTTCGCCCGCTTCGGGAAATCAGCGTCGATATCCTCCATGCAATGCGACGCCAGTTCCGCCTCGTCAATGGTGTTGAGGTAGCGCGCCGGGATGATCTCGTCGGTGTTGACATCATCCCCGTAGCGGTGCACCTTACCCGTCAGTGCCATGTCACTTCTTCTCCTTGAGCAGGGCACGCGCCGCCTCGACCGCGACCGTCAGGCCGCTGACCTCCGCCTTGCGCACCAGTTCCTCGTGCACGCCCTCACGCTGCGTGCGGTTGACGATGACGCCCGCCACACACCCCGCGCGCAGCCCGTTGGCCGCGCAGGCGGTGAAGAGCGTCGCCGATTCCATCTCGTAATTCATCACATTGAGCGCCTGCCATTCCTTCATGGTGCCCTGCAGGGAGCGCGGCATGTACTTGCGGAAGGAATCGTAGCGTTCCTGCCCGTGATAAAAGGTGGCGCAGGAGGCGGTGATACCGGTATGGTAGGCGATCTTTTTGCGTTCCGCCGCGTCGACCAGCGCGCGCGTCACGCCAAAGTCGGCGACCGCGGGATATGACAGCGGCGCGTAGTGCTCCGACGAGCCGTCGAGGCGCACCGACCCGGTGGAAATGACCACGTCGCCGAGTTTGATGTGTTTCTGAATGGCGCCGGTGGTACCGATGCGGATAAAGGTCTTGATGCCGAGCATCGCCAGTTCCTCGATGGCAATCGAGGTCGAGCCGCCGCCGATACCGGTGGAGGTGGCGATGACCGGCTTGCCGTCGAGGTAGCCGAGCCAGGTGCAGTACTCGCGCTTGCGCGCCAGTTCCACGCCCTGCTTATCGAACGACTGGACGATGATTTTGCTGCGGTCCGGGTCGCCCGGCACAAAGGCGATGGTCGCCCCGCGCAGGTCCTTCTTGCTCAGATGCAGATGGTAGATGTTGGCCATACAATTCCCCCGTCAGAAGTAGGCGTAACGTATAACATATTGGGAACATTCCCGTCAAGCGCCGCCGCAACAGCGCTACTGGCGTACCGGCAGGTAGTTGCGCACCTTGGCCACGAGGTCAGGGGGTGTGAACGGCTTGGCGATGTAGCCGTCACCGCCCGCCTGCACCGCCTCGACCACATTTTCCTTCGCGGTCTTGCCGGTGAGAAAGACCACGGGCACCTTGCGCGCCTTCCCCTCCGCCTCCGCCATCTTCTCCTTCAGTTTCGTGCAGGTCTCCGGCCCGTTCATGCGCGGCATCTCGTAATCGAGCAGAATCAGGTCGAAATGCTGCCGCTGGAACTTGAGCAGCGCCTCGCCCCCCGACTCGGCGGTGACCACCGTCAGTTTTTCGCGTTCCAGCACCTGGCGGATGAGTTTGAGCATCAGCGGGTCGTCATCGACCACGAGCACGACAGCGCCGGTGGCGGCGGGCGCTTCGGCCACCGGGGCGTCGTAGATTGCGCGCAGCTCCGGGTCGGCGCGCAACCCGTCACCGAACACCGTCGCGAGCAGGCGCTGCACCACCGCCGGTGCCGGGGGCGCGCCCGCCCATTCCGTGTGCTGTTCGACATATGCAGCAACGAACCGGCGCAGCATTTCCGGGGTCACCGCCAGCGCGGGCGCCTGCGCCTGCTGCCACTCCAGCGCCCAGCCGCGCTTCTTCTCCGCGAGGACCAGTTCGACTTCACTGCGGGTCAGGGTGGCCTTTTGCAACAATGCATCCGCGTTCGTCATCAGCATGCTCCTTGCATTGCCGTGATTGTATAGTAGAATAACCGGCATGGTCAAACCGAAGGTGCTCTACTGCGTTTCGAGTTTCCCGCGCCGCGCGGGTGATGTCGAAGACCCATGGCAGGCGGAACTGGTGACACGCCTCGCCGCGCACTGCGACCTGACCGTGCTCGCCCCGGCCTACCGCGGGCTGCGCGACCACGACTGGCAGGGGGTGCGGGTAAGGCGGTTCCGCTACCTGCCGGCACGGTGGGAGACACTGACGCACGGCGGCGGCGCCTCCGTCAAGGGGCGCACGCCGGGGGGAAAACTGGCGAGCGTCGCCTACCTGCTGGCGGGACGCACGGCAATGCCCCGCGAACTGCAGCGCGGCGCGTATGACGTGCTGCACCTGCACTGGCCGGTACCACACGCGCTCTGGCTGTACGGGTTGCCGCGACGCGTGCGCGTCGTGCTCCACTGGTACGGGGTGGAGCTGCCGCTGGCGCGCCGGCTGCCGCTGGGCCTGCCGCTGCTGCGCTCCGCGCTGCACCGCGCGGACAAAAATATCGCCATCAGCAGCGCCACCGCAGCAGCACTTGCCCCGTTCGCGCCCGTGCCGCCGGACATCATCCCCTTCGGCATCACCTGCGGCAACGCGGTGGCGCATGTCGAAGACAACCGTCCGACCATCCTGTTCGTCGGGCGGCTGGTCGAGCGCAAGGGAGTGCACGTGCTGCTGCAGGCCTTCGCGCGCCGGCGCGAGCAGCTGGTCGGCTGGCAGCTGTGCCTCGTCGGCGACGGGCCGCAGCGGCAGGCACTGGAAGTGCTCATGCACGGGCTGTTCCTCGGCGAGCAGGTCACCTTCTGCGGCAAGGTGAGCACTGCCGAACTCCGCGCGCGCTATGCCGGGGCGAGCATCTTCGTGCTGCCGGCGGCCGCCGACCGCGGCGGTGAAAGCGAGGGGCTGGGCGTGGTGCTGCTCGAGGCGCTGCACAACGGCGTCCCGGTCATCGCCTCGCACACCGGCGGTATCACCGACATCGTCACCGACGGTGAAACGGGGCTGCTGGTGCCGCCGGGTGACGCGGACGCGCTGGGCGACGCGCTGGTGCGCCTCGCCGGCAACGCGGCGCTGCGGGCGCGGCTGGCAGCCGCCGGGCAGCAGCGCGTGGCGCGTCAATTCAACTGGGAGAGCATCACCGCCCGCGTCCTCGACGCGTACCGCGGCTGAGCGCTCCGGTCAGCGGTTGCCGGCAATCCAGCCGCGCAGGCGCTCCCCGCAATCGTTCGCGTAATCCGGACAGTCGGCATAGCCCGGTGTGCAGCAGATGCCGCACTTCTCCGGGTTGGCTGACTCCGCCGACGCGCGGGCTTCCGGGCAGGCAATCAGTCCCTTGATACGACAGGGACAGGAGGTGCGGGTCTGTTGCAGCACCGCGATGACCGCGTTGAATTCGGCGAGCCGGAACGGCTTGTCGAGTATGCCCAGCACTTCCTTGTGGGACGCCGCCTTCACCCGGTCAGGATGCCGCGCGGCCGAAATGAGCAGCGTGCGCGGCGGGGTGTGGCCGGCCTTCTCCGCCACCGCCGCCGCGACCGCGAAGCCGTCCAGGCCCGGCATATTGACATCGGTGATGACCAGATCGGTGGCGGGCGTCAGCGCGGCCAGCATGCTGCCGGGGTCGGTGAATCCGCGCACGCTGTGTCCGGCCGGCGTGAGCATGTCGGCAAGCATGGTGACGATATCGTGTTCGTCATCCAGCACGAAAATGTTCATGCCCGGTTATAACGCTTTCAATCGCCCAGCAGTTCCGGGGCGTTGCACAGCGCCTGGCAGCGTGCGTAGAACTGCCCGACATGCAGCCCGTCAGCCAGCGCGTGATGCACCTGCACCGAGACCGGCAGCGTGGTGCGCCCCGCCGTCTCAGTGAATTTGCCCCACGCAATACGCGGCACCGAGTCGGGCGGCGACATGCTGATGGGGGCGACAAACGAGGTGAACGCCACCCACGGGATGCAGGTAATGAAGAGCAGGTCGTCACGCCCCGGTTCGTCATGCACCGAGGGGGCCGCGGCCGCCGCCTGCCCGGCCCGCTCCGCCGCCGCGCAAAAGGCGGCATAGTCAGCGACATAATTCATGGTACAGAACCCGAAGAGGTCGTTCTTCCCCATCACGGTGAACGAGGGGTGCACCACGTCATGCTCGACCACGTCCGTCCCGCGGATGCGGGTGCGCAGTTCGGGAATGCCGTTGGCCGCTGTCGTCGCGATGTAGAGGAACGCGCGGAAGAGCGATTCCTTGCGCTCCTGCACCCGCTTGCGCAGCGCGGTGATATCCACCTGCGCACAGAGCGAAAAATGCGGGAAGTCGAGGTTGCTGAACACCGCGAAATGTTCGCGGCGCGGCCAGGTGGCCATATCGATGGTGCGCATCAGGTTCTCCTTCGCGCTGCGGCAATGCGCCGCGCCAGCGCGGGGTGCGAGTAGTAGTACCATTCCTGCCAGCGGGGCGGGTCAGGATCGGCGAGGTTGGTGTCGCCGAGGCGCTGCAGCGCATCGGCAAACGCGGACGCACGTTCCGGGTCCGCGCAGGCAAACGCGTCCGCCTGCCGCTCGCAGTGCCGGGAATACGCCGCCTGCAGCGGCTGCGCGATAAGTGCCAGCAGGGCGAAGCCGAGCCAGAGGAGCGGGAACTGCGCGAGGGGCGGCGGCAGCGGCCCGGCGGCGCGCAGCAGCGCATCCAGCAGCCAGAACTGCACTGCGCTGCCGGCAAACCCGAGCAGCAGCAGGCGCGCGATATGGTGATGGTGGCGATGCCCCAGTTCATGCGCGAGCACCGCTTCCACTTCCGCCGGCGTGAAACGCGCGACGAGCGTATCCGCCAGCAGCACGCGACGCGCCCTGCCCCAGCCGGTGAAGAGCGCGTTGGCCTTCTTCGTCTCGCGCCCGAGATCGAACTGCAGCAGCGTACTTTCCCCGAGCCCGGCCGCGCGCAGGAACTGTTCGAGCCGCGTGCGCAATTCACCGTCGGGGAGCGGGGTCGCTTTGTAGAACAGCGGGATAATGAGCAGCGGCGCCAGTTCCGCCAGCAGCACGGTCAGCAGGAAAAAGAGGATGGCGACCGCCAGCCACCACCAGGTGCCGAACAGTTCCATCCCGTACCAGAGCAGCAGGAGCATGCCGGCGGTGAGCACCAGCCCGAGCAGCATCTCCTTGAGCGTGCGCCAGAGGAAGCGCGCGAGGGTCTGCGCGGCCAGCCCGAAGCGCTGCTCGACCACATGCCCGCTGTAGAGTTTCAGCGGCAGCAGGAATACCCAGGCGAGCAGGTACCACGCGGCAAAGTAAAGCGCTGCCCCGCCCCACGTGCCGGCAGCGGCGCGGGAGGCCTCCGCCAGCGGCTCTGCCAGACCGGAGAGGTACGCCAGCAGCGGCAGCAGTACACCCAGCAGCGTCTGCACCGGCAGCAGCCGGCGGCGGACCGCGGCATACCGCGCCCGGCGCCCCGCGTCAGCGGGTGCGCTCTCTACCTGAGCGACTGCGTGGGGCATGAGTCGACACAGGAGCGGCACTGCAGGCAATCGTCATGCGGCACCGCGCCGGCATCCTTGTAGGCACCGGCATAGGTATCGACCGGACAGGTCGTGGCGCACGCCCCGCAGGTGACACACGATTCGCCGACGGTTATCCGGTTGCGTTCACCGCCCAGCACCCCCTGCAACGTCCCCATCGGGCAGAAGGTGCACCAGGTGCGCGGCTGAAAGACCACACCCAGCGGCAGGGCGATGAGCGTGGTCAGCAGGCACATGGTGATGAAGACCGCGCCGATCATCTCCGCGTCGGTGCCCGCCTGCCAGACGCGCAGCAGCATGAAGGCCATGAGCAGCACGAAGACCGCCCAGCGGAACGACGTCGACTTGAAGAAGGCGGGCACCTGCCGCCGGCGCGACAGGGGCGCCCAGGCGACTTCGAGAAAAGCGCCGCGCGGACAGAACCAGCCGCACCAGAAGCGCCCGCGGAACACCGCCATGGTCAGAAAAAAGACCATCATCGCCGCCACGGCATAGCCGAGATAGGGCCAGAACAATCCCCCGATAACGATGACCGGGAGTAACCAGAGGGAAAACCGCTGCCAGCGGCGGCGCGCGCCGGAATCTGCCATGGGTGTATCTCCTTTGCCGCAGACAGTATACTATCACCCGACCCGCCACCGCAAGCACTCATCTTCCTCTCATCGCGGCTGTGGTACGATTTGACAGGAGCGGCCGGAAGACGTACGCTGCGGGTGGGAGGGGGAAATCCCCATGGCAAGGATAGCGCTGCATACTGCTGTGCCGGTGGTGTGCCGGTGAAAAGCACCGTCACGTTCGCGTTATGCTGCTGCCTGGCGGCGGCAGCGGTTGCCGCCCCGCGCACGGTCATCGTGCAACCGGGCGAATCGCTGTCGGTGATCGCCGCGCGCGAACTGGGTGACGGCAACCACTATCCGGTCATCGCCGCGCTCAACGGCATCGAACCGCCGTACACCGTCGCCGCCGGGCGGCGCCTGCTGCTCCCTGACACCGGGACGCCCGCTGTCGTCGCGACACCCGCGACGGCGGCAGTCCCGGCCCCCCTCACGACCCCGCCGCGTACTGATACTCTGGCCGCCGCCATCGCCCGGGAATTCGTCCTCGAACCGGCGGGTGAGCCGCTGACGCTGACGGCCGCATTGCGGTACGGCCTGCAGCAGAACCTCGCGCTGCGCCGCGCGCAGTTGTCACCACGTACCGCCGCGACCGGGGTGGAAACCGCCCGGGCCGCGTTCGACCCGCAACTGACGTCGTCCCTCGGGTCGGACTGGTCGCGCAGCCAGACCGAAACCACGCCCGGCAACTATTCCTCCCGCCGCGACAGCCGTTCGTCCGATTACTCGGTCGGACTGGCGCAGACCCTGACGACGGGCACGGAACTGTCGGTAGACCTGTCCGGCGGCCGCAACAGCAGTTCGCCGCGCGGCAGTGCGCCCGACCCGTCCAACAACGCCGCCGTTTCCGTCGCACTGACGCAGCCGCTGCTCGAGGGCAACGGGCGCGACATCGTCACCGCGGACGTCACCGGTGCCGAATGGGCACTGGCCGCAGCCACCCTCACCGCGGAGCGCAACGCGCAGACGACCGCCGCCGATATCGCCGCCCGCTACTGGGCGCTGGCGCAGGCGGAGGCGGGTGAGCGCATCGCGCGCCGTTCGCTGGCCGTCGCCGAGGCGGTGCTCGGGCACAACCGGCACAAGTACGAACTCGGCCTGCTGGCGCGGCTCGAGGTGCTCACCGCGCAGTCGGGGGTCGCCTCGCGCCGCGAGGCGCTGGTCAACGCCTGCACGGCGCGCCAGAACGCCGCCGAGCAGCTCGCCTTCCTCGTCTGGGGCGAGCACGCCGCCGCCCGGGCGCAGTTCCCCGCGGCGGTAACGACCCCGCCCGCCGTGGCGGTCCCCCCCGCCATCGACGTACTGGAAGCGCGTGCCCTCACCGTGCGCCCCGATCTTGCCGCCGCCCGCCGCGACCTCGACGCCGCCGCCCTCGACCTGAAGGTGCGGGCCAACGCGCTGCTGCCGTCGCTCGACCTGACGGGCGCCGCCGGCACCGGCGGCACCGCCGGGCAGCAGAGCGACGCGTGGGACAATCTCGCGTCAAACCGGCAGCCCGACTGGCGCGTCGGTTTGACACTGAGCATTCCGCTCGGCAACCGCGCCGACCGGGCGCGCCACGAGGCGGCAGTCATCGCGCTCGAGAGCGAACAGTTGTCACTGACCGCGGCGGAAAACGAGGTCCGGCTCGCCGTGCGCAATGCCCGCCGCGCGGTCATGCAGGGGCGCGAGCGGCTCACCGCGGCCCGTACCGCGGAAGACCTCGCGCATGAGCGCCTGCAGGGCGAGCTCGACGCCCTCACCCTCGGGCTCGGCGATACCGTCCGCGTCCTCGATGCGGAACAGGCGGCCGCGGCCGCCGAACAGGCCACCGCGCAGGCGCGCTGTTCGCTTGCCGCCGCGCAGGCCGACCTCGCCTCCGTCCTCGGCGAGTATCCCGCCGCACTCACGGAGTAGCCCCATGCGCACCGCGCTCATCGTTCTCCTCGTTCTGCTCGCCGCCGGTGGCGGCACCTGGTACGCCTGCACCCGCGGCGGCGAGGAGGCTCCCACCGCGCAGACCGCGATGATCGAGGTCGGCGACCTGTTCATCACCGCCAACGCCACCGGCACGGTCGCCGCCGACGTGCAGGTCGACGTCAAATCGCGCGCCTCGGGCGAAGTCATCGAGGTGGCGGTCGAAGCGGGTGACACCGTGACTGCCGGCGACCTGCTGGTGCGGCTCGACCCGACTGACGAGGAGCGCAAACTGCGCGACGTCGAAGCGGCGATGATTTCCGCGCGGGCGCGGCTGGCGCAGGCGGAAGCCGCGCTCGCCTCCGCGCGCGCGAATTCCGCTGAGGAGCAGGCCAAAGCGGCGCGGCGCGAAGCGGCCTTCGCCGCCGGCCTGGTCTCCGCCGAGGAAGTGCGCCAGCAGCGCACGGCTGCCGCGGTCTCGCTGCAGACCATCATTCAGCGCGAGGCGGATATCCGCAGCGCCCGCGCCTCGCTCGAGCAGGCGAACCTGACCATCGCCGACGCGCAGCAGCGGCTCGCCGAAACGGTCATCCGTGCGCCCGTGGACGGCACGGTGCTGGCGGTCGGCGTGGAGCGCGGCAGCATCGTCTCCTCGGGAGTCAGCAACGTCGGCGGCGGCAGCGTGCTGCTCACCCTGGCCGACATGGCCAAACTCTTCGTCACCGTCAAACTCGACGAGGCGCAGATCGGCAGCGTGCGGTCAGCACAGCCCGCAAGCATCCGGGTCGACGCCTACCCGACGCGCACCTTCACCGGCACGGTCGAGCGCGTCACCCCGCTCGGGGTCAGCACGTCAAACGTCGTCACCTTCGACGTCAAGGTGCTGGTCACTGACGCCGGCGCCGTGCTGCTCCTCCCGGGCATGAGCGCCGACGTCGAGATCACCACCGCCGCCCACCGCAGTCAGTTGCTCGCCCCCTCCGCCGCCCTGCGCAGTTCGCGCGGCGAACGGTACGTGGTGCTCGCCAGCGGTGATTCGGTCCCGGTAACCACCGGCGCCACGGATGGCAACAGCACCGTCATCACCGCCGGCCTGCGCGAAGGGGATGAAGTGGTCATCGCCGGCAGCGGCAGCGACCGTGCCCGGGCGAGCGGCGGGTTCAACCCGTTCGGCGGCATGCGCGGCGGCCGCCGGTGAGCGAACCGGTCATCCGCATCGAGCACCTGGTCAAGCGCTACGGGTGTGCGGATGACGAGACCTGCGTGCGCGCCGTGGACGACATTTCGCTGAGCATCGGCGCCGGTGAATCAGCGGCGCTCATCGGGCCGTCCGGGTCGGGCAAATCGACGCTGATGCACATTCTCGGCTGCCTCGACCGCCCGACCTCCGGGCGCTACTTCTTCGCCGGGCGCGACATCGCCACCGCGTCGGAGGATGAACTGTCGCGCCTGCGCAACCGCAGCATCGGGTTCGTCTTCCAGATGTTCCACCTGCTGCCGCGCGCCGACGCCCTCGAAAATGTCGAATTGCCGCTGCTCTACGCGGGGGTGAAGGACGCCACCCAGCGCGCACGCGACGCGCTCGCCCGGGTCGGACTCGCCGACCGCGCCCGGCACCTGCCCAACCAGTTGTCCGGCGGACAGCGGCAGCGGGTGGCCATCGCCCGCGCGCTGGTCACCGCCCCGGCAGTGCTGTTCGCAGATGAGCCGACCGGCGCACTCGATTCCCACACCGGCAAGGAGATCCTCGCGCTGCTCAAGGAACTGAACGCGGCGGGGACCACGCTGATCCTGGTGACGCATGACGCGTCGGTGGCGCGGCACGCACAACGGGTCATCGCCCTGCGCGACGGCAAAATCGAACAGGACGGCACGCCGGACGCCGTGCTTGGCCCGGTCGCCGCCTGATGCTCTTCGCTGAACTCCTCCTCACCGCCTTCCGCTCGCTCGCCGCCAACCGCCTGCGCACCAAGCTATGCGCCGCGGCCCGCGGAGCGCGGGCCGCGGCACCTCGTCAGCGCCGGCTGGTGCGGCTGGAGCGTGCCTGATGCTCTTCGCTGAACTCCTCCTCACCGCCTTCCGCTCGCTCGCCGCCAA
>CAZWUZ010000063.1:0-14901 GCA_964637655.1 uncultured bacterium
AATCCTTTTCGCTGTCATGCGCTTCCGTTTCGCGCAGCGCGGCGCGCGGCGCCCCGCCCAGCTGCTCGCTGCCGGAGACGAGGAACTGGATGTCGATATACGCGCGGTGCGCTTCCCAGCGCAGCGCTTCCGGCACGGGCTTCGTCGTGTAGCGGCTGACCAGCGCAAAAACGCGGTCGCTGTCGATATCGTGCCGTCCATCCGGGAGCGCGGCACGGTCAGCGCGGCGCAGGAAGGCAAAGGCGGCGGCAAAACCGGGATGCAGCGCGGCATAACGGTCCGCGCGGTCGAGTGTGTCGAGGATCATGGCAACCTCCTGCGGCAACCTTACCTGCGGCGGCGGGACGCGTCAACCACAGGACGTGGTGCATGTCGCAGCCGCCACGGATGGCTCAGGCTGCGGCCAACCACACGAGGTGGTGCATGCCGCAGCTGCTACGGATGGCTCAGGCTGCGGCCAACCCCCGGTGGTGCATGCCGCAGCTGCTACGGATGGCTCAGGCTGCGGCCAACCCACGGTGTTGTATGCCGCGGGCAGAGGGGAACGACGGGCACGCCCGCGCGTTGACGCGGCGCGCGGCGGGGTGGTAGGATGCATGCACCATGAGCCACCGGGCGCCACGGCAGGCGGCGGCGGGCGGCGCGGCCGCGCGCACGCAGACAGTCATCGCCAGCCACCTCAACCTCGACTTCGACGCGCTCGCCTCGCTGCTCGCGGTGCAGGCGCTCTATCCCGGCGCGCTGCTCGTGCTTCCCGACACGCAGGAACAGAACGTGCGCGAGTACCTCACCCTGTCGGGTCTGAAGCGGCGCTTCACCCCGGTCAACCGCGTGCAGCCGGAGCAGGTGGCGCGCCTCGTGCTCGTCGACACGCGGCAGCGGCGGCGGCTGGGTAAACTGGCGGTGCTGGCGGAGGCGGGGATTCCCGTCGACATCTACGACCACCACCCGCCGGCGGCGGACGATTTTGCCGGCACCACGGCGGTGCTCGACCAGGTCGGGGCGACAGCGACGCTGGTGCTCGAGGCGCGCGAGCGACGCGGGCTGGCGCTCAGCGCGGACGAGGCGACGCTGCTCATGCTCGGCATCTACGAGGATACCGGCTCGCTCACTTTCGCCAGCACGACGCCGCGCGACCTGGCGGCGGCGTCGCGGCTGCTCGAGCACGGCGCCAACCTCGACCTCGTGCGCAACTTCATCCACCAGCCGCTGAGCGGGGCGCAGCGCGAGCTGTTCAACCGCCTGCTGGCGGCGCGGCGCACGCAGATGATCAACGGCGTGCCGGTGAGTTTCGCGGTCGGGCGCAGCGACAGCTACATCGGCGATGTCGCGGTCATCGCCCACCGTCTGCGCGACCTCGACAACCTCCCGGTGCTCTTCGTCATCGTCGAGATGGAACAGCGGGTGCACATCGTCGCGCGCTCGAGCAACCCGGCGGTGCCGGTGGGGGAACTGCTCGCCCCGCACGGCGGCGGCGGGCATGCCACCGCCGCCTCGCTCTGCCTGACCGGCATGACCGCGACGGAGGCGGAGGAACTGGTGCGCGAACTGCTGGCGGAGCGCGTCGCCGCGCGGCTCTGCGCGGCGGACATCATGAACGCGCCCGTGCGCGCGGTGCGCGAGACCCTGTCGATCAGCGAGGCGAAGCGCCTGCTGCTGCAGCTCGACTGTTCGGGGCTGGTGGTGACGGCGGCGGACGGGACGCTGCAGGGGATCATCACCCACCGCGATATCGACAAGGCGCTGGCCCACGAGTTCACCCACGCCCCGGTCAAGGCCTACATGACGGCGAAGGTGGTGACGGTGGCGCCCGACGACTCCATCCACGAACTGCAGGAGAAGATGCTGCGCGAGCGCGTCGGGCGGCTGCCGGTGGTGGCGGACGGGCAGGTGCGCGGCATTGTCACGCGCAGCGACCTGATGCACGCGCTGTTCGGGGGGGGCGCGGCGTGGCGGCGGCTGGAGACGCCGCGCGCGACGGTGACCCCGCTCCCGGCGGCGGAGATCCGCCGCCTGCTGCACAAGGACTACGGGGTGGCGCTCTTCGCGCGGCTGGCGGAGGCGGGGGAGGAGGCGCGCGCGCTCGGCATGCAGGCCTACCTCGTCGGCGGCATGGTACGCGACCTTATCCTCGGCGAGCGCAACCTCGACATCGACATCGTCGTGGCGGGGAACGGCATGGCGCTCGGCGCGCGGCTGGGGGAACGCTGGGGCGTGCGGGTCAGCTGCCACGAGCGCTTCCTGACCGCCAAACTGCAGACGCCGGAAGGCGCGGCGGTCGACGTCGCCACGGCGCGGGTCGAGCATTACGCGGCCCCGGCGGCACTCCCCGTGGTCGAAGAGGCGGGCGACATTGTCAACGACCTGAAGCGGCGCGATTTTTCGGTCAATGCCGCGGCCATCGCGCTCAATCCCGACCGCATCGGCGAGGTCATCGACCCGCATTACGGCTACACCGACCTGCAGAACCGCGTGCTGCGCGTGCTGCATCCGCACTCGTTCATCGACGACCCGAGCCGCATCCTGCGCGCCCAGCTCTTTATCAGCCGCTTCGCGCTGACACCCGACGCGGCGACGGAGCGCGCGTTGCAGGCGGCGGTGCAGCAGCGCATGCTGCAGTCGATTTCGCCGACCCGCCTGCGCCCCGAACTGCTCGCCCTGCTCGATCTGCGCGACCCGCGCCCGGCGCTGCGGCGGATGCACGAGGCGGGCATTCTCGCGCAGCTGCACGCGCGGTTCGCGTACGCGGAGATGACGGCAACCGCCTGCGACCGCATCCACCATCCCGGCCCGGCCTTCGACTGGCCTGCGGACGCCCCGCGCCGGCGCCTCTACCTGCTGGCCCTGCTGCTGCCGCTGGAAAAGAAGGAGCGGCGCGAATGGCTGCGCGCGTGGGGGTTCAGCCAGTACGACATGACGCTCGGGGCGGCGGCCGCGCGCTGGCGCGACGACCTGGCCCTGCTGCAGGCGGCGGCGCCCGTGTCACAGCTTGACCGCGGGCTGGCGGCGGCCGACCCGCTCCACCTGAGTTTCCTGCACCTGCTGGCGGATGACGACGGCACACGGCAGCGGGAACGGTGCGCGCGGCGGCGGCGCTGCCGGGCGACGCGGGGCAGCTGCTGGTGGCGGCGGGGGTGCCGGCGGGGCCGCGGCGGCGGGCGCTGCTCGAGGCGGCGCGTGCGCAGCGGCTCGACGGTAAACTGGCGGATGACGACGCGGTGCGCCTCTGGCTGCACGCGGCGGCAGTTGCGGACGGCGGCGCGGCGTAGTATACTCCCTTCCATCATCGACCAAGGACGGCAGCATGCGCATACTGGTTACCGGCGGGGCGGGCTTCATCGCCTCGCATATCGTTGACGCCTACCTCGCGGACGGCCACGAGGTGGCGGTACTCGACAACCTCTCCACCGGGTGCCGGGAGAATGTCAACCCGGCGGCGCAGTTCTACCACGCCGACATCTGCTTCCACGACCAGGTGAAGGATGTCTTCGACCGTTTCCGCCCGGAGGCGGTCAACCATCACGCGGCGCAGCTCGACGTGCGCCTGTCGGTGGAACAACCGGCCTTCGACGCCACGGTCAATATCCTCGGCACCATCAACCTGCTGACGCACGCGGCGCGCCTCGGGACGAAGCGCTTCATCTTCGCCTCGTCGGGCGGCGTGCTCTACGGCGAGTGCGAGGCGGAATTCCCCGCCAGCGAAAAGGCCCCGCTGCTCCCGGTCTCCCCCTACGGCTTCAGCAAGCAGGCGGGCGAGCAGTACCTGCGCTTTTTTGCCAACGAGCACGGCATGCATCCCGTGGCGCTGCGCTACGCCAACGTCTACGGGCCGCGGCAGAAGGGGGGCGAGGCGGGGGTCATCACCATCTTCTGCGACGCCCTGCGGCAGGGGCGGGAGGCGACCATCTTCGGCGACGGGCAGCAGGTGCGCGACTACGTCTGTGTCAGCGACGTGGTGGCCGTCAACCGCCGCGTGCTCGCGGACGGCCTGGGCGCCTACAATGTCGGCACCGGGGTGGCCACCTCGGTCAACGCGCTCTACGCGCAGTTGCGGATGCTGGCGGGGAGTACGGCGGCGGCACAGTACGCGGCGGCGCGGGCGGGGGAACTGCAGCGCAACGCGCTCGATGCGTCGCGCGCGCGGCGTGAACTCGGCTGGCAGCCGCAGGTGGCGCTCGCCGACGGGCTGCGCCTGACTTTTGACAGCCGCGGCAAAGCCAGGTAACATATCGCTGTTTCCGGAGGCGGACCATGTTTGAACTGCGCGTAACCCTCAGATTCGCCGCGGGTCATCACCTGCGGCAGTACCACGGCAAGTGCGAAAACCCGCACGGGCACAATTACCGGGTCGACCTCTACATCGCCAGCGACAAGATCGACGTCGAGGGAATGGTCGTCGATTTCACCGAGTTGAAGGAGAAGGGGAAGGCGGTGCTGGCGCGCTTCGACCATGTCGACCTCAACACCCTCCCCGAATTCACCCGCATCAATCCGACCACCGAGAACATCGCGGTGGTGCTCTACCGGGCTTTGGCCGCGGAACTGGACAGCGAAACCGCCTGCCTGGCCGCGGTACGGGTCTGGGAGAGCGAGGACTCCTGCTGCACCTACCGGCCGCCCCGCGACTGACGGAACTTAGCTGTTGTCGTTCGTGAAGTTATGCTGACGGGCGTGGTGTGCCGCGCGCCCGCGGCGGCGTGCATGGTATTTCACACAAATTTTACCCCTGCGTAATAATCCCGTAACAATTTATTGGTATCATGCCGGCGTGACTGCCGGGAGGCAGAGAGTTAGTGGGAGGGGGAACTACGCCGCTCGTGGCGGTGACGCCACGAGCGGTTTGTTTCGGACGAACCAAGCAATGAACGTGAAACTGCTGCAATACACGCCGCAACCTGACGAGACGGTGGCGGTCGCCGCCCGCATCTGCTATGCGCCGGGCGACCTCGAGGAACTGACGCACAGCGTGATGACGCCGGCGCGCCGGCGCGAGTTCCTCGCCATGCTGCTCAAGCGCGGGCATCACACCCCGCTGGAGCATGTCGCGTTCACCTTCGGCATCGAGGGAATTTCGCGCGCCTGCTCGCACCAGCTGGTGCGGCACCGCATTGCCTCGTTCTGCCAGCAGAGCCAGCGCTACGTCGAGATGCGTGATGCGGCGCGCGACACCTTCGTCGTGCCGCCCGGCATCGCCGCGCTGCCGGCCGCGGAGGAACTCTTCCGCGCGCAGATGACGGCGGCGCGTGACACCTACGCGCAACTGCGGGCGCTGGGGGTGGCGCGCGAGGACGCGCGCTACGTGCTGCCGTCAGCGACGGAGACGGCGCTGGTGGTGACGATGAACGGGCGGGCGCTGCTCAACCTCTTCGCGCTGCGCCTGTGCCGCCGCGCGCAGTGGGAAATCCGCACGGTGGCGGAGCGGATGCTGGAACTGGCGCGCAACGTGGCGCCGGAACTTTTCGCGGCGGCGGGGCCCGGCTGTGTGCACGGCGCCTGCCCCGAGGGCGCCAGCGGCTGCGGGCAGCCCTGGCCGCGCGCGACACCGGCGACCCCGGCCGCCGCGGCGCACTGACAGAGAAATCTAAAACAGGTGTGGAGGCATACATGGTCAAGGTACTGAAACGCAAGCAGGTGAAGGGCGGTGACAGCACGGATCTGGCGCTGCTGGTCAACGCGATGTCCTCGGCGGCACAGCAGCCGTGGGACAAGAAGAAGGTCATCGACGCGCTGCTCACCGAGACGGAACTCAACCTGATGGCGGCGCACCAGGTGGCGGACACCGTCGAGCAGCAGATCCGGGCCGCCAACATGACGGTGGTGACCACCTCGCTCATCCGCGAACTGGTCGACGCGGAACTGTTCAAGCGCGGGCTGAACAAGACGCTCAAGCAGCACACGCGCGTCGGCATGCCCGTCTACGACATCGAGAAACTGATTTTCGAGACCAACCGCGAGAACGCCAACATCCGGCACAACCCCGAGAGCATCAACCTGACCATGGCGGAGATCATGCTCAAGGAATTCGCCATGCAGAAGGTCTTCTCCGAGTTCGTCGGGGACGCCCACCTCAAGGGGGACATCCACATCCACGATCTCGGCATGATCGACCGCCCCTACTGCTCGGGGCAGTCGCTCGAATACGTCAAGAAGTACGGGCTCAACCTGCCGGGGATCACCTCGGTCTCCGGCCCGGCGAAGCACGCGACGGTGCTGCTCGGGCACATGCTCAAGATGACCTCGGTGCTGCAGAACCATTTCTCCGGCGCCATCGGCTGGGACGCGGTCAACCTGTTCTTCGCGCCCTACCTCGAGGAGGCCACGGACGACGAGTTGCGGCAGCTGTCGCAGATGATGATCTTCGAGTTCAACCAGCTGGCGGGGGGGCGCGGCGGACAGGTCGCGTTTACCGACGTCAACCTCTACTGGGAGGTACCGGACCATTTCGCCGAGGTGCCGGCCATCGGCCCGGGCGGAGAATTCACCGGGCGCACCTACGGCAGTTACGAGAAGACGGCGCAGCGCTTCGTCAACGCGCTCATCGACGTCTATATGCAGGGTGATGCCAACGGCACCCCGTTCTTTTTCCCCAAGCCGCTGGTGCATATCACCGAGAAGTTCTTCAAGACGGCGGGGCACGAGGCCTTCCTGCGCCGCCTGTGCGAACTGGCGGTGGTCAAGGGGAACACCTACTTCGTTTTCGACCGCGGCAACATGGCGAAGATCAGCGAGTGCTGCCGCCTGTCATTCGAACTGTCGGCGGAGGACATCGCCGAGGCGAAGACCCCGTGGAAGATGCGTTTCTCGGCGCTGCAGAACGTCACGCTCAACCTGCCGCGCGCGGGCTACAAGGCGGCGGGGAACGAGGAGAAACTCTACGCGGAACTCGACCGGCTGGTCGAGCTGGCGGTTTTCGCGCACAAGGAGAAGCGCAACTTCATCGAGCGCATCCTCGACGCGGGGAAGGGGAGCGCGCTGGCGATGCTGCTCATCGACCATGACGGCGAGCCCTACTACCGCCTGCGCAAGAGCGCCTACCTTATCGGCCTGCTCGGGCTCAACGAACTGGTGCAGACGATGACGGGCGAGCAGCTGCACGAGTCGCGGGCGGCCTACCGGCTCGGCATGAAGGTCATCGCCCATATCAACCTGAAGACCAAGCAACTGGCGAAGGAACTCGGGCTGAAACTGGTGCTCGAGCAGACGCCGGCGGAATCGACCGCGATGCGCATGGCCAAGCTCGACCTGCGCTACTACCCGGAGCAGACGAAGGAGGTCATCAAGGGCAGCTTCGAACATGATGAACTCTACTACACCAACTCGACCTTCCTGGCCAACGACGCGCCGGTGAGTTTTGTCGAGCGCATCGTCAAGGAGGGGCGTATCCATCCGCTGATCACCGCGGGAGCGATCACCCACGTCTGGATGGGCGAGCATCAGCCGGCGCCCGAGGCGGTGGCGGAGGTGGTGCGCAAGACGTTCACTGACTCGCAGAACGCGCAGATCGCCTTTTCGCCCGAGTTCACCACCTGCGAGGACTGCGGGCGGCTGACCCGCGGCCTGCATGAGGCCTGTCCCGCCTGCGGCTCGAAGAAAGTGGACGGGGTGACGCGCATCACCGGGTATTTCACCAAGATCTCATCGTGGAACAAGGGGAAGCGCGGGGAACTGCGCGACCGCCAGCGGAGGACGGTGTAGCCATGGCCATCAAATTCTTTCTGAAAAAAAACTGCGACAAGTGTGTCTACGCCAAGGAGAAGACGAAGCATCTGGCGGAGCAGATCGCCTTCTTCGACGTCGAAACGCGTGACGGACTGGCCGAGTCGATGCTCTACGACGTGCAGGCGCTCCCGGCCATCATCGTCACCGGCGAGGACGACGAGGAAACCATGTCGTGGCGCGGCGGTGAGAACCATACGCAGCCCCTCCTCGCCTTCCTGAAGAAACTCGAACAGCGCTGCGCGGCGGCTCCCGCCACGGCATGAAGGTTCGCCTGCGCCGCGTGCGCGAGGTGGAACTCCCCGCCTACGCGCATGCGGGCGACGCGGGGATGGATGTCACCAATGCGGGGGAGGCGGTCACTCTGCTCCCCGGCGCGCGGGCCATGCTGCCGACGGGACTGATGCTCGAAGTGCCCCCGGGATATGAGGTGCAGGTGCGTCCGCGCAGCGGCCTGGCGCTCAAGCGCGGGTTGACAGTGCTCAATACGCCGGGTACAATCGATGCCGGCTACCGGGGGGAAGTGGGGGTCATCCTCTGCAACCTCTCCGCGGAGGCCCAGACCGTGGCGGCCGGGGAGCGCATCGCGCAACTCGTTTTGCACCGGTTTGAACCCATCGAATGGGAGGAAACCGGCGCGCTCTCCGCCACGACACGCGGCGCGGGCGGGTTCGGCAGCACGGGATGAGCAAGGTAGACCAGTGGCAGCGCTGGGAACGCATCGTTCTCACCTACGGGTTCACCATCTGGACGGCGGCGGTCATGGTCGCCCTGTCGCAGGTGCACGCGTTCTTCTCGCTGATTTACCTTTTCCTGCTGCTCTTTTTCCTGGTGCTCGACCGCTATTTGCGCTGCACGCGCTGCGTCTACTACGGCACCCCCTGCCACTGTTTCGGCGGGCTGATCGCCAAGCCGCTCTTCCGCCCGCGCGAACAGGAAAAGGAAAACATCGACGACATCATGGCGGCGGTGCTGCTCGGCGTCTTTCTCGCCTTCCCGCTGCTCGTCTTCCTGCTGCTGGCGGACAATCTGGAGTGGTCGACGCGCCTGCTGCTGACCGGCGTGCAACTGTTCCTCGCCGGCGGCTGGCTGGCGCTGCACCGGCTGCGCGGCTGCCGCCAGTGCAAGAACACCTCCTGCCGCCTCTACAAAGAGTAGCGGCATGCGCGTCCTCGTTATCGGCGGGGCGGGCTTCATCGGCTGTCATCTCGCCCGCCATCATCTCGACCGCGGCGACACGGTCACCATCCTCGACAATTTCTCGCGTTTCGGCAGTGACCTGAACGCCGCCTGGCTGCAGGACGCGGGCGGCGACCGCCTGCGCGTGGTGCGGGCGGACATCACGGAGTTCAGCGACGGGCTGCGCGCGGCGGTGGACAACAGCGACCTGGTCTACCACATGGCCGCGCAGGTGGCGGTAACGACTTCGGTGGCCGACCCGCGCGACGATTTCCGCATCAATGCCCTCGGGACCTTCAACGTGCTCGAGGCGGTGCGCCTCGCGGCGTCGCGTCCCCCGCTCTTTTTCGCCTCGACCAACAAGGTCTACGGCGGCATGGAGGACGTGCAGATCATTGAGCGCGACGGGCGCTATGCCTACCGCGACTATCCCGGCGGCATCAGCGAACAGCAGCCGCTCGACTTCCACTCCCCCTACGGCTGCAGCAAGGGGGCGGCCGACCAGTACGTCCGTGATTATGCGCGCATCTATAACCTGCGCACGGTGGTTTTCCGCCAGTCATGCATTTACGGCACGCGGCAGTTCGGGGTCGAGGACCAGGGGTGGATCGCCCACTTCATCATTGCCGTGCAGCGCGGCCGGCCGCTCACCGTCTACGGCGACGGCAGGCAGGTGCGCGACGTGCTCTACATCGACGATCTCGTGGCGGCGTATGCTGCGGCGTATGCCCGGCTCGACACGGCGGCGGGGAAGATCTACAATGTCGGCGGCGGCCCGGAGAATGTCCTGTCGCTGCGCGACCTGCTCGCGCTGCACAGCGAGCGGGCGGGGCGTGAGATTGTGCCGCAGTTCGGCCCGGTGCGCCCCGGCGACCAGCCCGTCTATGTCAGCGCCATCGACCAGGCGGCGCGGGAACTGGGCTGGCGGCCGCAGGTCGGCGCCCGCGCGGGGGTGGCCCGCCTTGCCGACTGGGTGCAGGCGCATGCCGCCCTCTTCGACGGACTGTTCGGACTGACGGCGCAATCCTGACGGTTTGACAGTCCTGCCGCATCCTGCTAAAATACGGTTATCAGAACGACAAGCGAGTTGTCGTGTCATATGGAGGTCAGAGGTATGCAGATTCAGGCGACACTGCTGCGGCCGGGGATGATCATCAACCACAACGGGGTGCTGCACAGCATCGTGCAGGCCCACCACCATACCCCGGGCAACCTGCGCGGCATGATGCAGGTCAAGATGCGCAACCTCAAGTCGGGCAACTCGACCGAGTTCCGTTTCCGCTCGGAGGACCGGGTGGAAAAGGTGGCACTCGACCAGCAGCAGCTCGAGTATTTGTACGCCGACGGCGACCTGCACTACTTCATGAACACCGAAAACTTCGAGCAGTTCCCGCTGACCGCGGAACTGCTGGGCGACAACGTCGCCTACCTGCTCCCCAACGTGCTTTTCGATGTCACCTTTCACGAGGGGGCGCCGGTGGCGGTGGAACCCCCGCAGACGATGATCATGGAAGTGGTCGAAACCGACCCGGTGATCAAGGGGGCGACGGTCACCGCCTCGAAAAAGCCGGCGAAACTCGAAACGGGACTGGTGGTGCAGGTGCCGCAGTTCGTCGATGTCGGCACGAAGATCAAGATTGACACGCGCGAGAATACCTATCTCGACCGCGCCTGACGCGCGGCGGAACGGACGACCCATGACCCTCTCGAGCGGCAGCGAACAGACGCTCCCCTGCCCGCAGTGCCGGCAGCTCAACCCGGTGCTGCTCTGGGAGCGCATCGTGCTCGAGGAGAAGCCGGAACTGCGCGACGCGCTGTTCAACGGCGAGCTCAACGTCTACCAGTGTCCCGCCTGCGGCGAGACGGCGTACGTCGCCGCCCCGCTCCTCTACCACGACCTGGGCAAGAACTATGCCGTGCAGTACCTGCCGGCGCAGATGCTGGAAAACGGCTCCGTGGCGGAACTCTTCGGGCGCGACGGGCAGCCGCGCGGTGCGGGGGGCGGGCTGGTGCCGCACGTGGTCTTCGACCCGGCGGAACTGCTGCGCTACATCGCCTTCCGCGAACTGCTCGAACATGCCGCGGTGCATGGCGAGAGCGCGGTCGCGACCCCGCCGCGGAAGTCATCCCTCATCATCACCGACTGACCCTCTCCGGATTGACAGCGACGGCGCCGCAGGGCACAATACGTCCATGGCACGCCTGCTCCTCTTCGATATCGACGGCACTCTGCTCGACGCGGCGGGGAGCGGTCTGCGCGCGCTCGACCGCGTCATGGCGGAAACCTACGGGGCGACTGCGGCCTCGACCGGGGTGGAATTCGTCGGCTGCACCGACCTCTCCATCTGGCACGGGGTCTTCGACAAATGCGGACTGGGCACGGAGCGGTTTGCGCAGGATCGCGGGTTGCTCGAAGAACGCTACCTGACGCTGCTGCAGGAGGAACTCGCGGTGCGGCAGGTGCGGGTCATGGCCGGCTACCCGGCATTGCTCGACGAATGTGCGGCGCGCGGACTGACGGTCGGGCTGCTGACGGGCAACCTGCGGCGCGGCGGCTATGCCAAGCTTGTTGCCACCGGCCTGGACGGCTACTTTCCCTTCGGCGGTTTCGGCGACGACGATACCGACCGCGCGGCGCTGCTGCCGCGCGCGCTGGCGGCGGCGCAGGCGCATACCGGGGTGATGTTCGCCCCGGCAGAGACGGTGCTTATCGGCGACACGCTGCATGATTACCGCTGCGCGCGCAGCGGCGGTGCGAAGGTGCTGCTGGTGGCGACGGGACACGTGCCGGCGGGCGTGCTGCGCGCGGCGCAGCCCGACCTCTACTTCGACGACTGTTCCGTCACCGGCGCGGTCGCGGACGCGCTGGCGCGCTGCTGATGCGCCTGCTCTACACCGCCATCCGCTACCCGCCCGCGCCGGGCGGGATGGAGGAGCAGGTGGGCGCCATTGCGGAAGCGATGGCGGCGCGCGGGCATCAGGTGCGCGTGCATACCTCCGACCTCGAGCAGCACATCGATTTCAAACGCCTGCGCGGTGTGCCGGCAGTGACGGAGCGCCATGGCGTGCAGGTCAGGCGGCACTGGTCGCTGCATCCGCCGCACACGACGTGGCCGGTGCAGCCCGGGCTGCCGCTGGCGCTGTTGCGCGAGGAGACCGACGTGGTGCACGCCTACGGCTTCCTCTATTTCCCGATGCTGGCGACGTATGTCGCGGCGCGGCGCAAGCGCTGGCCCGTGGTCTTCAACCCCATTGTCGACCGTAACGCCATCCTGAAACATCCGCGCTACGCGCGGTGGCTGGGCGAGCGGATGATGCAGTCCCCCGTGACGGTCACCGACACGGAGTGGGCGATCAACGTGCTCAAGGAACTGGGATTTTCCGCCCGGCGCTTCGTCGCGGTGCCGCCCGGCGTTGACGTTGCCGCCTATGCGGATGTCGACGGCAGTTTCTTTGCTGCGGAGCAGGCGCGCGGCGAGCAGGTGCTGCTCTTTGCCGGGCGCATTGCCACGGGGAAGGGGCTTGACGTGCTGCTGCGCGCGCTCCCCGCGGTGCGCGCGCGCTGTCCGCGGGCGCACCTGCATGTTATCGGCACCGACTTCGGGTACCTGGCCGCGGCGCAGACGCTGGCGCGGGAACTGCAGCTCGATGACGCGGTGACGTGGCACGGCTACGTGTCGCGCCGCGACCTTATCAGCGCCTACACGGGCGCCGACCTGCTGGTGCTCCCCAGCCGCTACGAGGAGTTTGGCATGGTCATCGCGGAGGCGTGGGCGGCGGGCACGGCGGTGGTCGCGGCGGCGAGTACCGCCATCCCCTACGTGGTGGATGACGGGGTGAACGGGCTGCTCTTTCCGACGGACGATGTTGCCGCGTGCGCCGCGCGCATCGGCGACCTGCTGGAAGACGACGCGCAGCGGCGTGCCTTCGGTGCGGCGGGCCGGGAGAAGGTGCGCGCGCGCTACGCCTGGCCGGTTATCTTCGACCGGCTGGAGTCGATCTACCGGTCACTCGCCTGACGGTGTTTGTGCCCGTGGTGCCGGTGCCTGCGCTGTCAGCCCGCGGCGGGCCGCGCCCGGCGGCTCCGGCCGGCACTTGACGGCACGCGCGCGGCGCTGCTATGGTTGCCCCATGTCCGCGTTCCGTACTTCACTTGTTCTGACCGCGCTGTATGTGGCCGGCGCGGTGTTCTGGCTGTGGTTCTTTGCCTTCGGGCAACTGGCCTACACGGCCTATGACTGGCCGGAAAAAATCATGTTGTACACCGCGCTGCAGCAGAGTCTGCATACGGGTCAGCTGCCGTGGCGCAGTTCGCTGGTCATCCACGACAACGATCGGCTGCTGGGCAATCCCCAGCTGCCGCTGGCGCCGGATATCTTCCTGCTCGCGGTGTTGCCGGTGCGGATGGTTATTCCGGTCGCCGGCCTGTGCTGGTATTCCGTCGGGTTCGCCGGGTCGCTGGCGCTGCGCCGTCAGTTCCGGCTCGGGCTGGCGCCGTTCATTGCCTGGTGGCTGCTCTTCAACGCCAACGGCCACCTCATCAGTCACCTCTGCGTCGGACACGTCGAGTGGTTCGCGGTGTTTCTGCTCCCCTTCCTGCTGGCGGCGCTGCTGCGCCTGCTGGACTGTCCCCGCCCGCCGGCGCGTGCCGGACTGCCACTCGGGTTCTGGCTCGGGGCGCTCACGTTGCCCGGGGCTTTTCATCTGTTTATCTGGTGCATGCTGTTCGTCCTGCTGCTGCTGCCCGTGGCCCGCGGTCGCCGTGCGGCATTGACTGCCGCATTGTGTGCTGCTGCCGGTTTGGCGCTGTACCGGCTGCTGCCCGCGCTTGTCGTTTTCGGTCACTCACCCTATCCGTTTCGCGCCTGGTTCATTTCACTGGACGTCTGGCTGCGCGGCCTGCTGCTGGCCCTGCCGCATAATACCCTCTACCTTTGTGGCGGCCGCATGACCGGCTGGTGGGAATTCGATTTTTTCATCGGGTTCACCGGGCTGCTGTTTGTTGCCGGCCTGGGGGTGTTCGTCCGCCTGCGGCGGCAGGGGCTGCCGGCCCCCGCTGTTTACCGGGCACTCGACCTGCCGCTGGTGGCACTGACGCTGCTCGCCTTCCTGCCCCTGCCTGTCTGGCTGGATCTGCCGGTGGTCGAACGGGTCGTCACCCGGTTTTTTTTCGTCCCGCTGGTGGTGCTCATGCTGCTCGCAGTTGTCCGCTGGCAGCGCCTGCGCGAAACCTCGCGTTTCGCCCGCCAGCCGCTGCTCACGACGCTGCTGCTGGGCGGCATGGCGGCGGAACTGTTCCAGCATGCCCGGTTGTGGCGGCCGCTGGTGGCGGAACAGCTGTTCAGTTTGCCCTTCACCGGCACGGTGGCCCTGCTCCCCGACTACGACCCGTCTTATCGCGTGGCGGTCATCGGCGGCTGGCTGCTCTCGCTGACGGTGTTAGTGCTTGTGGCAGGTGGGTGCCGCCAGCTGCCAGGCCCGGCGTCCGCAGCACAACGCGCCGGCGCATAACAGGCCTGCGGCCAGCCATGCCCATGCTGGCTGTCGGACAACGGTGCTGTCGCTGTCAGCCGCGTGACCGGCAGCCGGGGCAAGCCACCAGAGCCGCCAGGCCGGCTGTTGTGCCAGCGTCGCGTCGGTGACTGCCGGCCAGGGCGGCAGCAGACCCGGGCCGACCAGCCCGCGCGCGACCAGCCACCAGTGACCGATGAGCGGGCTGTGGCGGGGTGAAAAGTGCAGCAGTTCGCAGTCGTCGCGTACCGGCCAGAACTGCGGATGATACCAGTGTTGTCCGGCCAGCGTGTTGGTGATAACGATATAATCGCCCGCTTCGATCAGCAGGCCGCCGCCCTGCACAAATGCCGTCAGCAGCAGCAGGCCTGCCAGTCCGGCCCGGCCACCCGGTGATACTGTGCGGGCTACGACCTGCTCGGCCACGGGCGCGGCGCACAGCATGAGCAGCGGGATCAGCGGCAGCAGCAGCCGCGGACCCCAGGCCCAGTCACC
>CAZWUZ010000064.1:0-14830 GCA_964637655.1 uncultured bacterium
GGCGACCGGCAGCGCCTGTTGCCGGTCGCGCAGTGCTATGCTACACTCGCGCGGTCGGCAACCGGCGCGTCGCGCCGGCAGCAGCGTCAGGACGGGAGCGGGTCGCACCTATGTGGGGACTGAAGGACCGTACCGTGGTCCTGCTGCAGAGCATCGCGGTTACCTTCACGGCCCTGCTGCTGATCATGGGGCTGATGCGCTACTGGACGCGCGATGCCGCCGACTTCACTGACAGCGAGTATTTCCGCCAGTCGCGCGAGCTGGAGGCGCAGTCGGTCAGCGACCCGGTCAACGTCAACACGGCGCTGCGCCTGGGCAATTTCTACTACCTGCTGGCCAAGGCCGAGGAAAACTGGCTCAACAACGACATCACCACCGAGTACCAGGTGGTCTACTACCTCGACCAGCTGGCCAAGTGGCAGCAGCTGGGCTACGACGTCAGCGCCTACGAGAACGAACTCCGGCACGGGGTGATCAACGCGGCGCTGCGCGAGAGTTTCCAGCAGCAGCAGATGCAGGTCTGCAGCGATGCCTACGACCGCGCATTGAAATATTTCTGCTTCGCCCGCGCGGTCGACCCCGGCTGCTGGAGCAGCCAGGACCGTTTCCGCGTCGGCATCATCTGGCTGAAAAAGGGTGATGCCTATACGGCGATGGCGGAGCGGCTGATTCGCGTCGCCAGCGACGAGGGGTATCACAGCGCGGAAGTGCTGACCAGCCTGGGCAACGTGCAGTACCAGAAGGGCGAACTCGACGCGGCGGTACGCCTGTACCAGCAGGCGCTGGAGCTGAATGCCGACGACCTGGTGGTCAACTTCAACCTGGCGCTGGCGCTGCTCGAGCAGAAAGCGTACCCGCAGGCGCGCACCCGCTTCCGCCACATGCTGACGCGCGAAGCGGTGCGGGAGGGCTATTACACCGGGATGCTGGCGCATATTCACCTGTATCTCGGGCAGATCGCGCTGGCGGAAAACGACGCTGCCACCGCGGTGGGTCACCTGCGGGACGCGCTGCAGGCGCAGCCGAACCTGGTGGAAGCACACTATTACCAGGGGGTGGCCTGCGAGAAACTGCGCCGCCCCGACGAAGCGCGCGCGGCTTTTGCCCGGGCGCTCGAACTGCAGCCGGACAATACCAAAATCATCACGGCGCTGCGCGCACTCGGCGCCTGAATCGGGGCGGATGATGGGCACCTTCTTTTCCTACTTTGCGGGACTGCTGGCCAATGACATGGGAATGGATCTCGGTACGGCCAACACGCTGATTTACGTGCGCGGACAGGGGATCGTGCTGGCCGAACCGTCAGTGGTGGCGGTGAGCAAGGCGGACAACCAGCTCATCGCGGTCGGGGCCGAGGCCAAGCGCATGCTCGGGCGCACCCCGGCCAACATCAGCGCCATCCGCCCGCTCAAGGACGGGGTCATCGCCGATTTTTCCATCACCCAGCAGATGATCCGCTACTTCATCGGCAAGGTGCACAACCGCCGCGCGCTGGTGGCGCCGCGCATCGTCATCGGGGTCCCCTCGGGCATCACCGAGGTGGAGAAACGCGCAGTGGAGGATTCGGCGCGGGTGGCCGGGGCGCGCGAGGTGGTGGTCATCGAGGAGCCGCTGGCCGCAGCCATCGGCGCCAACCTGCCGGTCTACGAACCGGCGGGCAACATGATCGTCGACATCGGCGGCGGCACCACCGAGGTGGCGATCATCTCGCTCGGCAACAAGGTGATCAGCCACTCGCTGCGCATCGCCGGGGACGAACTGGACGAGGCACTCATCGCCTTCGTCAAGAAACAGCACAACGTAATGATCGGCGAACGCACGGCGGAGGAGATCAAACTGACCATCGGTTCCGCGTTTGACTGCGGCGGCAGCGAGACGATGACCATCAAGGGGCGCGACCTGCTCACCGGGCTGCCCAAGACCATCACCCTGACCGCGGCCGAGGTCCGCACTGCCCTGCAGGAGACCATCCTCGCCATCATCGGTATCATCAAGTCGACGCTGGAGAGCACGCCGCCGGAGCTCTCCGCCGACATCATGGAACGCGGCATCGTGCTGGCGGGCGGCGGCGCCCTGCTGCGCGGCCTCGACAAACTGATTCAGCACGAGACCGGGCTGCCGGTGCACCTGACCGAAGACCCGCTCACCTGCGTCGTGCTCGGCTGTGCCAAGTACCTCGATCAGCTCTGGCCGGCCCGCTCCTGAGCGCGGCGTGAAGCAGCCCGCCACGCGCCGCGAGACGCTCTGGTTTCTCATCCTGCTGGGGAGCGGCCTGCTGCTGACCGCGCTGGGCGGCACGGAGCAGCGCTGGCGGAATACCGTGCTCGACCTGGTGACCCCCGTGCTGGAAGTGCCGCAGCGCCTCGCCGCCGGCACCCTTTCCACCCGGTCATGGTGGCAGAGCCGCGCCGGTTACCGGGCTGCCATTACCGCCCTGCAGGAGGAAAACCTGCGCCTGCGCACGCGCCTGCATGAGCAGGAACTGCAGGTCCGCGATGCCGCCGCCCTGCGCGCCGCGCTGGCCCTGCGCGCGGGACCCGCGGCGCATCTGCTGCCGGCCCTGATTACCGGCGCGGATATCACCGGGCAGCCGGGCGAACTGTATCTCAACCGCGGCAGCGATGACGGGCTGGTCGCCTACCAGCCGGTACTGGGGCTGACCGGGGAACAGCTGGTCTGTCTCGGACGGCTCAGCAGCATCGGCGCGCGCAGTGCGCGGCTGCGGCCGCTGACCGCGACCGGCAGCCGCCTGCCGGCCCAGCTGGCCGTCAGCGGTTACCGGCGCACCATTCTCGCCGGCAGCGGTGACGCGCGCTGTCGCCTGCTCTACGTCCCTGCGGAAATCACCGTCCTGCCGGGTGAAGAGATCCGCACGGCCGGTGACGGCGAGCTGCTCCCCGCGGGGCTGCTGCTCGGCCGCGTCAGCAGCGTCAGCAGCACCGCCGACCCGTTCCGCGAAATCATTGTCACCCCGGCCGCCGATGCTGCCGTGCAGCATACGGTCTGGTTCATGCTGCCGGAGCAATCGTCATGAGGACGATCGTCCGTTGGGGCGCACTCGTGGTGCTGCTGCTCCTGCTGCAACTGGCCGTGCTGCCGGTACTGGGTCCCTGGGCTCCCGACCTGCTGCTGCTGCTGACGATTATCGCCGCGGTACGCCACGGGCGCGGGTTCGGCCAGAGTCTCGGTTTCACCGCCGGCCTGCTGCAGGGCCTGTTTACTACCGCTCCGCTCGGCGCGCACGCCGTGCTGCTTACCGCCACCGGGTTTGCCGCCGGAGGCATGCGCGGCCTGTTTGCCGCCGGTCATCCCGCCGCCCCGGGGCTTATCAGTGTTCCGCTGACGGCGGCGGCCCCGCTGCTGCTGGGCGGACTCGCCCTGCTGGCCGGGCAGGAGCCGCTGTGGCACTGGCAGCTGATTCCCCTCACCGTGTTGAGCACCTGCCTCGCCGGTTTCCTGCCCCGGCCGCGCTGAAGCATGCCCGCCCTGCCGGCAGTCGAACTGCGTCGCGCGCACTGGTACCATGCCGTGCTTGCCGCCGGACTGCTGACCGTTGCCGGCACAGCGGCGCTGCTGCAAATCGGGCAGCGGGAACATTACCTGCTCCTCTCGGAGCACAACCGCGTGCAGGCGGAGATCATTCCCGCCCGCCGCGGCAGTATTGTCGACCGCTACGGCCGCGTGCTGGCACGCGACCGGACCATGCTCAGCGCCGTGCTTGATCCCGCCCAGCTCACCGGGGCGCAGCAGCGGCTGGTACTGGCGCGCCTTGCTGACTGTGCCGATGTGCCGGTAGCCACCCTGCGCGCCCGTCAGACACAACTGCGCCGGAAACTGCGCCCGTTCCAGCCGCAGCCGCTGCTCCCGGAACTCAGCGAGCAGCAGTTGATCCGGCTGGAGACGCATAACAGCGAACTGCCGGGCATCAGCATCGTGCCCGCTCTGCAGCGCGAATATCCGCACGGCATCACAGCCGCACACCTGCTCGGCTACATGAACGAACTGACCTGGGCGGAATACCGCGCCGGACGCGAACTCGGCTACCGGCTCGGCGACCGGCGCGGCCGCAGCGGCATGGAGGCCGCGGCGGAGGAATGGTTGCGCGGCAGCGACGGCTGCCGCTGGCTCGAAGTCGATGCCCGGCAGCGGCCGGTGCGGGTGCTGACGTATCCGCTGCCGCTGGCCGCAAACGACGGGGCCCGTGTCCAGCTGACCATCGACGCGCAGCTGCAGCAGGCCGCCGAAGCCGCGTTCCCTCCCGGCCGCCGCGGCGCCGTCGTTGCGCTCGACCCGGAAAACGGTGCCGTGCGGGTGCTGGTCAGCCGTCCGGCCTTCGCCCCCAACGCTTTTGCCCGGGGCGACCTCGACGCCATTCACACCGCCCTGACGGACCCTTCCAGTCCGCTGCTCAACCGGGCCATTGCCGGTCAGTATCCCGCCGGTTCAACCTTCAAGGTCATCGATGCGCTCGCCGCACTTGCCAGCGGCCGGTTCACCCCGGAAACCCGGTTCACCTGCAACGGTGCGCTGACACTGGGCACCACGGTATTCCACTGCTGGCATAGCGGACACGGTTCACTGCCGCTCGTCGATGCCCTGCGCCATTCCTGCAACGTCTACTTCTACCAGCTGGGTGTCCGGCTCGGGCCCGAGGCAATCGCCGCAACGGCACGGGCGCTCGGACTGGGCGCGCGCACGGGCATCCCGCTGCCGGGTGAGGAAAGCGGCCTCGTACCCGACCCCGCGTGGAAAACCGCCGTCGCCCGGCAGTTCGGGCTCGACCCGGCCTGGAAGGCGGGCGATTCCGCCAATCTCGCCATCGGACAGGGGGCGTTGCTGGTCACCCCGCTGCAACTGGCGGTGGCGTTTGCCGCAGTAGCCAACGGGGGACGGGTACTGCGCCCGCAGCTGCTCGAGCGCGTGGTACATGCTGACGGGAGGGTGTTGCGGGAACTGCAGGCGGAACCGCTGCGTCAGGTACCGTTCGCGCCGGCCACCCTCGCCGCCGTGCGTGCCGGGCTGCAGCAGGCAGTCAGTGCCGGCACTGCGCGCAATGCCGCGGTCTTCACTGACGGCACCGCGCTGGACGAACTGCCGGCGGGCAAGACCGGCACCGCCCAGGTCGGCGACCGCAACCGCAACAACCGGGTCGACCCCGGCGAGGAACCGCACGCGTGGTTCGTCGCCTGGTGGCCGGCACAGCAGCCGCAACTCGTCGTGGCGGTATTCGTCGAGCATGGCGGCTATGGCGGCGCCGCTGCCGCGCCGGTGGCGCGGCAGATGTTCGCCGCGCGCGAACGTCCGGGGGCCGGCGATGACTGACCGGCGCGGGCACCGGCTGCTGCCGCTGCTCATCGTCCTGCTGGTCTGCGTCGGCCTGCTCTGCCTGGCGGGCGGTGCACGCACCGAACCCGACTATCGCGACCTGCTGCTGCGACAGGCACTGTGGGCGACCGCCGGCATCACCGCCGCCATTGCCATCAGTCGCATCGATTATGCCGTGTGGCACCGGCTCGCCTTTCCGCTCTACGGGGCTGCCCTGCTCGCGCTGCTGGTCACCCTGCTGGGCGGGGAGACCATCCGCGGCTCGCGCAGCTGGCTCGACCTCGGCTGGTTCAACCTGCAGACGTCGGAATTCGCCAAACTGGCGTTTGCCCTCGCCCTGGCCGCCGTCGTCAGCCGCCGCCCGGCCAGCGAATGGAGCAGCGCCTATGACCGTGACATGATTGCCCGTCTGTTCACTGCCTCCGCGCTGACCCTGCCGCCGCTGCTGCTCATCATCCTGCAATCCGATCTCGGCACGGCCCTGACCCTGCTGCCGCCGCTGCTGCTCGCCCTGCTCATCAGCGGCATTCCGCCCGGCATGCTCGCCCTGTTCCTGACGGTAAGCGGCAGCACACTCGGCCTGCTCCTCGTGCTGCTCACCGCGCGCTGGCTGCCCGCCTCCCACCATGCCGGTGTCCTGTTCGCTCGCCTGGTCACTGACCGTGACGCGCTCGCCCAGGTGCTGCTCGCCGCCTGCTTCGCCCTGCTGGCCCTCGCCTACCTGCTGCACGCCTTTTTCCCGCTGCATGCCGCCAGTAACGCACCGCGTGCACGCCGCCTGGTCTGGGGCGGCTACCTGCTGCTGGTCATCTTCGTTCTCGCGCTGGAACTGAGCACCTTTGCCATGGCGCAGCTCAAACCCTACCAGCAGTTGCGCCTCATCGCCTTTCTCGACCCGCAGGCACAGCCGCTGCACGGCGGCTATAACCTGCTGCAGGCGCAGATTGCCATCGGTTCGGGCGGCATGCTGGGCAAGGGCCTGGGCAACGGCACGCAGCACCGGCTCGGGTTCCTGCCTGAGGCCCACACCGATTTCATCTTCGCCATCTGGGCCGAAGAACAGGGGCTGGCCGGCGTGCTGCTGCTGCTGCTGCTCTATGCCGGGTTCGCGCGCTGCTGCTGGCGCATCGCCGGCGAAGCGCGCGACCGGTTCAGCGCCGCCTTCACCCTCATTTTTTCCGGCGGCCTGCTGCTGCAGGCACTGTACAATCTCGGCATGAATCTCGGCCTGCTGCCGATCATGGGCATCCCGCTGCCGCTGGTCAGTTACGGCGGTTCCTCGCTGGTCAGCGTGCTGCTCGGGTGCGGCATCATCCTTTCCGTCTGGCGCTACCGCCTGACCTTTGGAGGTATCCGGTGATCCCTGAATCCCTGCTGCGCGCGGTGCGCCAGCCCGGCCGCTACGCCGGCGGTGAATTCAACCTGCCGCCGCTGCCGCGCGCGCCGGAGGTGGTCCTCGCCTTTCCCGACCTGTACGAGATCGGCATGTCGCACTGGGGCACGCAGATCCTGCTTTGGGAGGCGTGGCGCGACGGCATCAGCGTCGACCGTGCCTTTCTCCCCGCCCCCGACCTTGCCGACCGCCTGCGCACTGCCCGCCTGCCGCTCACCACGCTCGCCGCGGGCACCCCGCTGCGCGACGCGCCGCTGCTCGGTCTCACCGTGCAGCATGAACTGGCGCTGACCGCCGTGCTGGAACTGCTCGACCTCGCCGGCATTCCGCTGCGCACCGCCGACCGCGGCCCGCACGATCCGCTGGTCATCGCCGGCGGCCCGGGCATTGCCAATCCCGCCCCGTTTGCTCCCTTTCTCGATGCCATCGTTGCCGGTGACGGCGAAGGGTTTCTGCGCGAGTGCCGTGACGCGGGTGTCCTCGACACCACGCAAACACGGACTGACCGGCTGCGTGATCTGACAGCACTCCCCGGCGTCTGGACCGCCGCCACCACGCTCCCCGTGCGGGCGCGCACCGTGGCCGATCTCGAAGCCGCTTTCCATCCCGACACGATGCTCGTGCCGAATTTCCGCATCGTGCAGGAGCGCGCGGTGGTCGAACTGGCGCGCGGCTGTCCCAACCGCTGCCGCTTCTGTCAGGCGCGCGCGGTCTACAGCCCGCTGCGGCGGCGGTCACCGGCAACGGTGCGGCGGCTGGCGCAGTCGCTCGTACGTGCCACCGGGTTCGACCGCCTCTCGCTGCTCACCCTCAATGCCGCCGTCTATCCGGAATTCAGCGCGCTGCTCCGCGGCCTGCATGCCGACCTCTCCCCGCTGCACTGTTCGCTTATGCTCCCGTCGCAGCATGTCGCCCAGCTCGATCCCGACGTGCTGCCGCTGCTCGCCAGCGGTCGCAAGGGGGGGCTGACCCTTGCCCCGGAAGCCGCCACCGACGCGCTGCGCCGGCGCCTCGGCAAGTATCTCAGCGACCAGCAGCTCATCGACCTGTGCGCCGGGGCGGCACGGGCGGGCTGGCGTCAGGTGAAACTCTATTTCATGTACGGGCTGCCGACGGAGACGGCCGCGGACGTGCAGGAGATCGCCGTACTGCTCCGCCACCTGCCGCGTCAGCTGGAATACCATCTCACGCTCAGCCCGTTCGTCCCCAAGCCACACACCCCGCTGCAGTGGCACGGATTCGCCGACACGGCCTACCTCACGGAGCAGGCACGCACACTGCGGGCAGCACTGCCGCGACGGGTGCGCCTCAGTGCCCATCCGCCGCAGCGCGCACTGCTCGAGGCAGTACTCGCCCGCGGCGATGCACAGGCGGGAGAACTGGCACTTGCCGCGTGGCAGCGCGGGGCGCGGCTCGACAGCTGGGACGAGTATTTCTCCTTCACCCACTGGCAGGAGGCGGCACAGGCGCGCGGATTCGATCTGGCGGCAGCCGCCGGGCGCACCTTCGCCCCGTCCGACCCGCTCCCCTGGGCCGGTATGACGTACGGCGCGGAGAATGCCGCGCTCTGGGCTGAGTATCAGCAGTGTCTGGCGGAGGTGCCCGCATGAGCGCCGCCGTCATCACTTTTGCCAAGCGCCCGCCGCTGCACTGGCTGTCGCATCTCGATGTGCAGACCGCATGGAACTACGCGCTGCGCCGCAGCGGTCTGCCGGTGCGCTACAGCGAGGGATTCAACCCGCAGCCGCGCCTGTCGGTCATCATGCCGCTCGAGGTCGGTATCCGCAGCGAGGTCGAACTGCTCACCGTCCTGTTTGCCGCACCGTTCACCACCACCGCAATCACCGATGCCCTGCGTCCGCAACTGCCGGCCGGTTTCGTGCTGCAGGCGGTGCGCCCGGTGCCACCGCCGTACAAACCGCCCACCATGGCGCAGGTCGGGGCCGTGAGTTATGCCTTCACCACCACGCTGCCGCCGGCGGCGGTACTGGCGGCGCAGGCGGCGGCCGTCACGGTCAGCCGCGCCCGCGAGACCGGGCCGCCGCGCGTCTTCGTTATCACGGAAGAGGTCCGCGCGGCCGCGGTGGCCCCGGCCGGCAACGGGAGCGTACTCACCTGCACTCTGCGGGTGCGCCCTGCGGGCATGCTGCGCGCCACCGAATACGCCGCCGCCTGTGGCATCACCGCGGAAAATAGTGTAGACTTTGTGCGCACGGGGATCCATTTCTCCGACGGGGCCGAGCCATGAGGAAGAGCATCATCATCAGCGCCGCCGACGGCCTCATCGTCGTCGGCCTGCTCGAGAACGACCAGGTCTGTGAGCTCTACGTCGAGCGCGGGCGGGAGAGCCGTCTGCTCGGCAACATCTACCGCGGCGTGGTCATGGACCTCATCCCGTCAATGCAGGCGGCGTTCGTCGATATCGGCTGCGAGAAGAACGGGTTTCTCTACCTCAAGGACGTGCGTCCCGATTGCAGCGACCCGGACGAGATCGTCAGCGAGACGGCCAAGGAGGCGTGGAAGGAGCGCGACATCACCAAACTGCTGCGCGCCGGGCAGGAGATCGTCGTGCAGGTGGCGAAGGAGCCCTACCAGAACAAGGGGGCGCGCCTGACCACCTACCTGACCGTGCCGGGCCGGCACCTCGTCCTGCTCCCCCACCTCGACCATATCGGCATTTCGCACCGGCTGCAGGAATCGCGCAGCCGCGACCGGCTGACCGACAGCATCGCCCGGCTGCGTCCCGACCGCCGCGGCTACATCATCCGCACCAAGTCGATCAACGCCGACGAGTCGAGCCTGCAGGGGGAGATCGATTTTCTCCAGCGCATGTGGCAGGGGCTGCGCGGGCAGATCGCCACCGCCACCCCGCGCCAGCTCATCCACCGCGACTCATCGCTGCTGCTGCGCATCTGCCGCGATTACTACGACGAGGAGGTCGAGGAGGTCATCGTCGACGACGCCGGCATCCTCGAGGAAGTGCGCGCCATCAGCCGCGACCTGCAGCTGTCGCTGCAGAACCGCCTGCACTTCCAGGGCGGGGATTTCTCGCTGGCGCAGCAGTACGGGCTCGACCGCGAGCTGGAACTGGCGCTGCGCGCCAAGGTCTGGCTGAAAGGGGGCTCCTACCTGCTGTTCGAGGCGACCGAGGCGCTGACCACCATCGACGTCAATTCGGGCAAGTGCGTGGGGGCGGGCGAAGTCGAGGAGATGGTGTTCAACATCAACGTTGCCGCCGTCCCCGAGATCGTCCGCCAGATCCGCCTGCGCAACATCAGCGGGGTCATCATCGTCGATTTCATCGACATGGAACTGCCGTCACACCGCGAGCAGCTGCTCAACATCCTCGAGGCGGAGCTGAAACGCGACCGCATCCGCTCGGTGCTCGTCGACATGACCCCGCTCGGGCTCGTCGAGATCACCCGCAAGCGTGAGAGCCAGTCACTGCACGAGATCATTGCCACCCCCTGCCCGCACTGCGGCGGGCGCGGGCACTTTCACCTCAGCGAAGTGGATAATTTCATCAAGGGCGTCTGAGTTTTCCCGTCAGTCACGCACCATCGCGTAGCAGGTTTCCACCTGCGCCGCCACCTGTGCCCAGGTGAATTGCGTCAGTACCCGCTCCCGGTTGGCGGCACCCACCCGCCGCCGCCGCGCCGCATCCTGCAGCAACTGCACGAGCGCGGCCGCCAGCGCCGCGCTGTCGCGCGGCGGCGCCAGCAGCAGGCGGTTTTCCTCCGCCACCAGTTCCGGCAAACTGCCCATGGCGAAACCCGCCACCGGCAGCGCGCTGCTCATCGCCTCGAGCACCGACAGGCCGAACGGTTCCCCCAGTGACGGCAGGGCATAGACCGCCGCGCGGCGGAAATATTTCGCCGTGTCACCATGCGCTGCCGCCCCGGCAAAGACGATGCGCCCCGCATGCGGCAGCGCGTCCGCCTGCGCACGAAACAGTGCGGCATCGGGGCCATCGCCGACAATGGTCAGGCGTGCCTGCGGCACCTGCTGCCAGATGCGCGGCATCGCCTCGAGCAGCCAGCCAAGTCCCTTACGTTTCACCAGGTAGGCAAGAAAGAGAATTTCCGGTGCGGCCACCGGCGCCGCGGCGGGATGATAGCGTTCCGCGTCAACCCCGACCGGCACCACCTGCGCCTTCGCCTGCGCGGTTTCCGGCAGCAGCGCGCGCACCCGTTCCTGCGTCAGCAGTAGTGCCCGGGCCCCCGCCAGCGTACGTACGTTCTGCTCCTCCGCCCGGCGCGCGTAGCGGTGTACCAGCTGCCAGCGCAGGCGCCGCCACAGCGGATTACCCGCCGGTACGGCGCGCTCGCCATACTCCTCGTCGCTGATTGTCCACGGGGCGAAGAGCGGGCCGATAACCTGCGGCAGCGGATCAAGCAGCGAGTAGCCGCGCGTCACATCGAACGGCATCGCGTGGTGAATAACGTCAAAGCACCGGCGACGCGCGTATGCTGCCGCACGCCGCGCGAACCGCCATTCATACCAGTCATACCGCACTTCGTCAGGCACCGGGTGGAACGGATAATCACCCAGTTGCACCGCGGTCAGCCCGTCATACTGCTGCTGCAGGCGCACCTGCGGGGCAAGCACGGTCACGGTATGTCCGCGCGCGACCAGCGCGCGCGCAAGGTGGCAGGCAATGAGCCCCTCGCCCAGTGACAGGTGATCGGTGAACGTCAACCCCGCCGCGGAAAAGAGGATATTCACGTCAGGTCGTGTTCCAGCCGGCGCACAATTTTCTGCGCCGCGGTGCCGTCGCCGTAGGGATTGCGCTTACGCGCCATGGCGCGATGCGCGCGCGGATCATCAAGCAGGTGCGACACCAGCTGCACCAGTTTGGTGGTTGACGTTCCCCCCAGCACCACCGTTCCCGCGCGCACGGCATCCTCGCGCTCGCTCTTCTCCCGTGCCACCACCACGGGGATCCCGAGTGCCGGCGCCTCTTCCTGCAACCCGCCCGAATCAGTGAGCACCAGGCGGCAGGTGCGCAGCAGGTGCGCGGTATCAGCATACGGGAGCGGCGCCAGCAGCCGCAGGTTGGGAATGCCGGAGAGCAGTTTCCGCGCCGGAATCCGCACCTGCGGATTCGGATGCACGGGATAATACCACTCCACTTCCGGGTAGCGCCTGCACAGTTGCTGCAGCGCGGTGAACACTGCGCGCAGCGGCGCGCCGAAGCTCTCGCGGCGATGCAGCGTGACCAGCACGCGCGCGGCTGCCGCCTCGCGCGCCAGCCACGACGGCGGCGCCGTGTGCTGCAGCGTCCACTGCAGCGCGTCAATGACGGTATTACCCGTGCGATGGATCAGCCGCGCCGGCACGTTTTCGCGCCGCAGGTTGCGCACCGCGGTTGCCGCCGGGGCGAAATGCCAGCGCGTGACCGCGGCCAGCATGTGCCGGTATCCCTCCTCGGGATACGGCGCACTGATATCGTGCGTGCGCAGGCCCGCTTCGACATGCCCGAACGGCACGCGCGCATAGTAGGCCGCCAGCGCGGCGGCAAACACCGTCGCGGTGTCGCCTTCCGCCAGCACCGCCGCCGGACGCCGCTGTTCCAGCCGCGGTGTCAGCGCGGTGAGCAGACGCGCCAGCAGTTCATCCTGCCGCTGCCCGGGCCGCATCAGGTTGAGGTCGATATCCGCGCGCAGCCCGAACGCCGCCAGCGCCGTGTCGAGCATCTCACGATGCTGCGCGGTGGCCACCACCAGCGGGCGCAGCACGCGACTGGCGCGCAGCGCCATGATGACCGGCGCCATCTTGATTGCTTCCGGCCGCGTGCCGAGCACGCACATCACAGTTGCGCGTTGCATGAGTTCTCCTTGCGCAGCACCACGAAGAGCTTGTCACCCAGCGGCGGCACGAGGCCGGCCAGACGGTCAGCTGCCGTTGCCAGCCCGGCACGCCGCCAGCACCAGCTGCCTTCGTGATGCAGCCGCGCATGGTGTATGCCTGCCACCTGCCAGTCGCCGCGCTGTGCCAGCAGGCGGAAAGCGGGCGCGGTGAAGTGCCAGATATGCTCGTGCGGCCACCACCCGTACCAGGCGGGGCCGAGCAGGCGCGGCACCAGGCCGCGGCAGAACGGTACGCTGATAACCGCGATACCCCCGGGGCGCAGCACCCGCTGCAGTTGCGCCAGAAACGTCAGCGGATCAGCGACGTGTTCGAGCGTCTGCTCACAGGTCACGATGTCGTATGCTGCCGCCGGCAGCGCGGCAAGGTCCTGCACCTGCAGTGCGCTGCTGAACCGCTCACGCCCGAACGCCACCGCCGCCGCGTCGGTATCGATACCCGACGCCGCATACCCCGCCGCCTGCGCCTGCCGCACCAACACGCCGATATTGCAGCCAACATCGAGCAGGTCGCCGGCCGGGCAGTAACGCCGCACCACCGCCAGCGATTCGTCGGCAAAACGTTCCCATAACGGCAACTGCCGCACGCGGTCATTGTCCGCTACCGGCGTGGCGCGATAGTCGACTTCCGCCGGGCGCGGCACGGTCTGTCCCGTTCCGCAGACGGTGCAGAACGCTATCGCGAAAGGAACGTCACGGTCATCCGGCCCGATAAAGGTGCCGGCAAGGCCAGGGCGAAAGGTGGTGCCGCCACACCAGCAGGGGAGCGCCTTCATCGGCCCGTGCATGAGGCCACCAGCTGCAGCGGCGCACCGGCGCACCAATGGGCCGCGAGCGTCGTTTCACACCAGAGCGCGCCATCGCGCACGTACACCGCGTCGACCCATGGAAACGCGAAGGTCAGGTGCATGGTCTGCGTGCCGACCACCACGGCGCAGGCGGTAACCACACCACCGAGAGAAGCAGTTACCTGCACCGCGCTGACCGGTTCCGCCCAGCGCAGCACGGGAAAGAAAACCCGCGCGACCCGGGCAGCCGGCGGCGGTTGCAGCACGAACTGCCAGGCGCCCGTCTCCAGCACTGCCGTCGTCACCTGCCAGCCGGCCGTCGCCGGGCGGCACGCTGCAGGAATCCCGTCGAGTGAAGGCACGCTTTCATCCGGCACGCGCCGGACGGGATGCAGACGGCGCAGCAGTCGTTTCACCGGGCGCGGGAGCAGCGCGCGCGCCAGTTCCGGCACCAGCGCAGGTTGTTCCGCGCTGATTGCTGCGGTAACGCCGGGCAGTGCAGCACCATCAGCAACGGGGAGCACCGGCAGCGACAGGTCCGCACCCAGCGCCTGCGCCAGGCGCACGCCCCATACCGTAATGCCGTTTTCGAGGTAGAACGGGTGCGCTTTCCCTGCGGCATCGAGCGCCCATGATTCCGACCAGCCGCCGCTGCGCGCATCCTGCAGCGGCAGCACCTTCGCGGCCGTCCACGCGCCGAGTGCACGCCAGAAATCATCATTCGTGGCGTCAGCCAGCGCGAGATACGCTTCCGCCCAGAGCATGGTATCCCACGCGGCGAGACGCGGCGCAAACGATGACACCATCGGATCAACACAACCGAACTGCCCGGAATCAGTGCCCCACCCGCGCTGCCAGGTAATAAGAAAACAGCCAAGTGTTTCGGCCGCCTCCCGATACTGGCCATCGCCGGTCTGCTGCCAGGCGAGCAGGTTGGCGTGCAGCAATTCCACTGCTGACACACCATCCTGTTCGGTTTCACCGGCATCGCGCAGCGTCCCGCAGCCGGCAAAAGCATAATGCGGCGGGCGCGGATTGACCGCGGCCAGCGCCCGCAGGGCCGCGCGGCGAGATGTTTCGTCCTGCAGCACGTCCGCGGCAACCAGCAGCGCCCGTGCCGCCGCTGCGGTTGCCCCGATGGCACTGCGCGCGGAGGTTGCCTGCCGCTGCGCAGCATCCTCCGCTGCCGGCAGGGTCGGGTAGACCAGCGCCCAGCCGCCGTCAGGCAGTTGCGTGTGCAGCAGCCAGGCCAGGCCCGCACGCAGGCGTTCGCTCCCGGGCCAGTCGCACTGCTGCTGCCACAAACGCAGCGCCGCGGTCAGCAGGTTGGCCTGCCCGCCGGGATACCCGGTCAGTCCCGTTGCGTATTCCGTATGCCCGTAGCACTTTCCGTCACGTATCCCGAGCGTGTTATGCCAGACGCGCAGAGTACCCAGTTCCGGCAGCACCACCGATGC
>CAZWUZ010000065.1:0-13217 GCA_964637655.1 uncultured bacterium
CACCCTCACCCCTGCCCTCTCCCACTGCAGGCAGCGGGAGAGGGTGAATAGTTGCGGCGGTGGATAAACCGCAGTCGCGCACCACGCACAATCTCAGGGAAGGGCGCAACGCGCTCCTGCTGCTCCGGCAGGGCAAACACCACGGCAACGGCAGTCAGCTGTTCGGACAGGAAGGGCAGGACGCCTGTACGGGGCACTGCGCGCAGCGCGGGGCGCGGGCGCGGCAGCAGGCGCGCCCGTGCGCGATGAGCAGGTGGTTGACCGACGGCCATGCCCGCCGCGGCAGCAGCATCATCAGTTCGCGTTCGATGGCTTCGGGCGCGGTCGCCCGCGCCCATCCGAGACGGCGGCTGAGACGCGCCACGTGGGTGTCAACCGCGATGGCCGGCGCCCCGTAGGCCACGGCGAGGATGACATTGGCAGTCTTACGTCCCACCCCGGGCAGGCGCCGCAGTTCGTCATGCGTGCGCGGCACGCTGCCGTCGAACTCGTCGCGCAGCACGCGGGCCGCGGCGACGAGATTTTTCGCCTTGGCGCGATAGAGCCCGAGCGAACGGATACACGGTTCCACCATGCGCGGGGTGGCTGCCGCGAGCGACGCCGCATCCGGGTAGCGGGCAAAGAGCGCCGGCGTGACCTTGTTCACCGCGACATCGGTGGTCTGGGCGGAGAGCATCACCGCCACGGTCAGTTCGAAACGGTTGCGGAAGTGCAGGGCACAGCGCGCGTCAGGATACGCGATACGTAAACGGCGCAGCACGGCGGCGGCGGCGCGCGCGGTCGCTGCCGCGGACATCAGCCGAATCGGGCGCGAAACGCCCGGGTGGCGAGTTGCACCAGCCCGTCGAGGTCACCCGCCGCCAGCGGGTGCACATTGACCTCGGGGAGCGCCGCCTGCTGCTGCAGCCGCTCGGGGAGCGGCGGGCGGAAGCCGAGGATTTTTTCAAGCTTCTCCGGGAACTTGCCCGGGTCGGCGGTGAGAAACGCCCCGAGTTGCACCTCGCTGCCATACCGCTCCCGGTAGTGCAGCGCGCCCGCCACCGCCACCGCCCCGTGCACGTCGAGGATGCAGCCCGTCTCAGCGTAGACGCGGCGGATGGTGCGCGCGGTTTCGTCGTCGTCCACCGTCACCGGCACGATCAATTCGCGCATGCGCTGCAGGTCGTTGTTGAACAGGTAGAGAATGCGCGGGATATTGTTCGGCTTCTTCACGTTCATCGCATTGGAGAGGCAGTCAAACGTGTCGTGCACCGCGACTTCGCGCTCCCCGGATTCCAGCATGCGTACGAGGTAGTTGTTGAGATTGTGCGGGGCGACGAAGTGGCGCACCGGCAGTCCGCCCACCGGGGCCGCCGCGCTGAAGTTGGCGCCGATATGCCCGGCATTTCCCGTCGGGATGCAGAGCACCACCGGCTCGGGATACGTGCAGACCTGCGCGTAGAACCAGTAGGCGAACACCGCCTGCGGGATGAACCTGCCCCAGTTGATGGAGTTGGCCGAGGTCGGGTTGAGCGCCTGCAGGCGCGGCTCCGCCAGCGCCGCCTTGGCCAGTTCCTGGCACTCGTGAAAATCGCCGTCGACGGCGACGCAGATGATGTTCTCCCCCAGCGTCGTCATCTGCCGCCGCTGCTGCTCGGTCACCCCGCGCGCGGGGAAAAGCACACAGACCATGGCGCGCCGCTTGCCGAGAAACGCCTGGGCGATGGCCGGCCCGGTATCGCCGCTGGTGCCGACAAAGACCATCGCCGCGCGGTCGCGTTTCGCCAGGTAGTAGTCGACCGTCCCCGCCACCAGCTGCGCGGCGAAATCCTTGAAGGCATAGGTCCAGTTGCGGAAGAGTTCGAGCACGTGCAGGCGGGGGTAGAGTTCGCGCACCGGTGCCTGCACCGTGCCGTACGCCGTGTCCAGGATGGCGCGGAAATCAGCCGCCGGGATGTCGGCAAAATAAGGGGCCAGCACCGTCTCCGCCACCGCAGCGTAGGACTGCCCGCGCATGGCACGGATGGCGTCCGGCGGCACCGGGACGAAACGCTCGGGCACGTAGAGGCCCCGGTCGGGTGCCTGCCCGGTGAGCAGCACCGTTTCCAGGTCATAGGTGACCGGCGGGCGGCCGGCCTGCCAGTCGGCGGTATTCAGGTAGCGCAGCGGTTTCATCACAGGTCCATCACCAGCGCCTGCTCATCGCAGTCGGGAAATTTGGGACACCTGACGCATTCCATCCAGACCTTCTGCGGCAGTTTCTCCTTGGGCACATCCTGGAAACCGACTTTGCGGAAGAAATCGCGCACGTAGGTCAACGCAAAGACGCGCTTGAGCCCGAGCGCCCGCGCATCGTCGATGCAGGCCGCGACCAGTTGCCGCCCGTACCCATGCCCCTTGAGTTTCTCGCTTACCGTCAGGGCGCGAATCTCCCCGAGATCGGACCAGAAGATGTGCAGGGCGCAGGTGCCGAGCACCTCGTCCCCGCGCGCCGCCACGCGGTACTCGCGGATGTCGCTGTAGAGTTCCATCAGCTTGCGGTTGAGCATCAGGTGCTGGTCCGCGTAGCGGCTGATGATCAGCTGCATCTGCTCGACATCAGCCAGTCGTGCCGGCCGGATGACCACTTCGTCCATGGTCACATCGCCTCCCGCTGCCGCGGCGGCGCCGCCGCCGTGAGTTCCGCACGGGTGCCGCGCAGGCTGAACCCGACCGGTGACAGCCGCGTTTCGTACGCCAGGTGCTGCCCGTTCCACGCCTGCAGCGTAAGCGACTCGAGCGCGCGGTCGTCGAGCAAAAAGAGGCGGCGCAGGCGCGACGCGGTCAGCGCGGCAAAGGGGTGGGCCTGCCCGTCTCCGAACTCGCGATAGAGGCAGTAAAGCGCCACCGGCCACGACGGCGGGGTTTCGAGAAGGTGCAGCATCTCCTGCTCGACGCGCAGCCACCCCGTCTTCTTGAGCAGGCGCAGCAGGCGCTCGCCCGACTTGGCATCGGGGCGCAGCAGGGCGACCGTGACGAAGGCGTGCAGCACCTCGAGGCGCAGCGTGCGGCTGCCCGCCAGCACCTGCGGCAGCAGCACGCTGCCGACAAAGTCATCCACCAGGCGTTCGACCCGCGCCGCCTCGTAGAGCAGCAGTTGCAGCCGCTCGCGCTCGCTCAGGCAGCGCCACCACGCGGCGAGCGGAGTGCGCACGTCAGTGCCGGGGAAGTAGCGCTCGAGCAGTTTGTAGGCGTTGACCCGCCGCGTGCTCGCCGACGCCTGCGGCAGTTTCTCCTGCAGCAGGGTCAGCAGTTCCTCGCGCGTCGTGCACTGCGCCGCGAGGTCATGCGCCAGCCCCGCCTCGCGCAGCAGGTCGTCATAGAGCGACACGTAGCCGCGCGGCGAGACGGCGGCAGTGGCCACGGTCGGGAATAAACTCAGCTGGTCCATGGATTCACCGTTTCCGCGTCAGCCAGTCGCGCAGCTGCTGCGCCCAGCCCCCCGCGGTGATCGGGCGCGGGTCATTGAACTCGACCTCGGCGCCGCGCAGAATGGCCGCGGGCACCGCCCGCGTCAGTTGCGCCACATTGTCGGCGCCGATGAGCGGCGTCGCCGCCGTCACCCACGCCTGCTGCTTGAAATCACGCTGCCGGGAGTCGTGCGCGTCGCTGGCGACCACGTGCACGAGGTTGTGCTGCAGGAAGAGTTTCGCCACCTTCTGCACCGCGCCGCCGAAGTAGCCGAGCAGCGAACCGGCATTCTGCTGCACCAGCACGCCCTTGTAGACCATCTCGTAGAGCAGCGACGGCTGGTTGATGATGTCGACGTTGCGCTCGGGATGCGCCAGCACGGGGTGGTAACCGCTGATCTGCAGGTCGAAGATGATGCTATCCATCCCCTGCGGCAGCCCGAGCGCGGGAAACTCGAGCAGCAGGTACTTCCCCGCCCCGAGCGTCGCCGCCGTTCCCGCCTTCGCCGCCTCGACCAGGTCGAAATCGAGATAGTTCTCCCCGCCCGGATATACCGTCACCGGAATCTGTTCCGCCTGCGCCGCGGCATTCAATTCCGCCACCGCTGCGGCGATGCTTTCCCGCGTATGGTCGTAGCTCCCCTTCATGATATGCGGGCAGGCGGTTACCGCGGTGAGTCCCTGCGCCGCCGCCTGGCGCAGCATGGCCAGCGATTCCTCGAGCGCCGCCGGCCCGTCGTCAAACCCGGGCAGCACGTGCGCGTGCAGGTCGATCATCGCGCGGCTCCGGCACGGTACGGCATGTCAGAGGTTCCCCGTCATGGCGCGATCGAGAATGCCGATCAGTTCGTCGATATCGATGTTCGTGCTGCGGCAGGGGCCGTGGGGGCGGCGGTTGAGAATGCCGAAGACCGGGGACTGGCGCACGTCGAAGATGCCGCCGAGCAGGTCGCGCTCGCAGGCGCAGGCGACGATGAGGTCGCTCTGCGACTGCTTGATCTGCCGCCGCGCCTCAGTGCCGCCCGTCACCACCATCACCTTGAGCCCGTGTTTCTTCGCCGCCGCACGGATCTGCGGGATGCCGCACTTGCCGCAGTCGCGGCAGTTGTCGACATCGGTGGTGATCTTGTAGGTGCATTCCCACCACTGCAGGCAGTGCGGGAACAGGATAAGCACGTTTCTGATCAGTTTCCCGCGCAGGCGGCGCGCCACGTTGCGGTTGTTGATGGCAATCATCTGCCGGCGGACATCGTCGAGCCCGAGCCCGAAGAGACGTCCCCAGAAGAGCACGAGGGGGAGCATCAGGCGTGTGCCGTGCACCCCGACCCCGCCGGGGAGCCGGAGGGAGCGGGCCATGAAGTAGGTAAGCACCACCGCGACGCCGAGCATCCCCCAGACGCGCACGTGCGGCTGCAGCGAGGCGGCAAAAAAGAGCGCGGCGAGCAGCACGCTCGCCAGCGAACCCGCCAGCGTCAGATACCAGCGCCAGAGTCCCGTCATGCTCCCCACGCCTCTCCCGCAACAGGGCGATAGCCGCGCACAAAGGCCGCCGCCGTCATCATCGTCTTGCCTTCCGGTTGCAGCATCACCATCTCCAGCAGGCCGTCACCGGTGCCCAGCCGCAGCGGTTCGGTGCTGACCACCGTCCCCGCCGCCCCGCGCCCCGCCACCGTCTGCGCCGCGCCGACGGTCAGGCGCTTGCCCGCCCGCAGCGTGTACGCTCCCGGTGCGGGTTGCAGCGCGCGCACCAGCAGATCGAGCGCCGCCGCCGGCTGCAACCAGTCGATGACCCGCTCCTCCTTGCGCAGCTTGCGCGCCAGCGAGGCGGCGCGGTCATCCTGCGCCCGCGGATGCAGCGTGCCGTCCGCCAGACCCGCCACCGTGCGCGCCATCACCTCTGCGCCGAGCGCGGCGAGTTTCGTGCGCAGCGTACCGTACGTCTCGCGCGCGTCGATGGCCACCGTCGCCGCCAGCAGCATGCCGCCGGTATCGATGCGCTCGTCCATCAGCATCGCCGTCACGCCCGTCGCCCGGTCGCCCGCGAGCAGCGCCCGGCGGATCGGCTCCGCGCCGCGCCACGCGGGGAGCAGCGAACCGTGCAGGTTGACTGCCGCCAGACGCGGTACGGCCAGCGCCGCCGCCGAGAGGATCTGCCCGAAATCGACCACGAAGAGCAGGTCGGGCGCGGCCGCGCGCAGCGCCGCAATGCTCTCCGGCGCGTTGAGGTCGGCGGTGGCCAGCAGCGGTACTCCCGCCGCTTCGCCCCACACCTGCGCCGGGCAGGGGTGCAGTTCCCGCCCGCGTCCCGCGGGACGCGGGGGTGGCGTCACCAGCAGCACCAGTTCGTGTCCCGCGTCGCGCAGCGCCGCGAAGGCCGGCAGTCCGAAATCACCGCCGCTCGCCGCGGCAATGCGCAACGCCATGCTACGTCCGCTTCCGCAACTTCTGCAGTTCCTCGTGCGAGGTGTTGTCCTCCGCCAGCACCGCCGCCCGCTTCTTCTCCGTCAGCCGGTCGATGTAGAGCAGCCCCTCGATGTGGTCGTACTCATGCTGCATGGCACGGGCGAAATACCCCTCCGCCTCGAGCGTGCAGGCCTGCCCCTGTTCGTCGGTAAAACAGAGTTTCGCCTTCTGCCAGCGGCGGACTTCCGCCCGCCTGCCGGGCACCGACAGGCACCCTTCCTCGTCCACCACCATGTCGCCGCCCAGTTCAAGCGACGGGTTGATCACCGCGTAGACCTTCTCCGGGTTTTCCTGATCGCGCAGCACGAAGAGACGCAGCGCCTCACCCACCTGCGGCGCCGCCAGGCCGAGCCCGTCGTCGGCGCGCATCGTCTCGATCATGTCCGCCACGAGCTGACGGATGCGATCATCGATGTGCGGTACCGGTTTCGCGCACTGCCGCAGCACGCGGTCGGGATAGGTGCGGATACGCAGGCGCATGTCAGTCGTTCGGCTGCCGGCGCGCCCACATCTGCGGGGCCAGTTCGCGCGACTTGGCCGCGATCGCCTGCTCGTCCAGCGACACGATCTTCTTGCCTTCCATCAGCACCTTCCCCGAGGCGATGGTCGTGTCGACGGTGGCGTCAACCATGCCGAAGATAAGGTGCCCGAGGAAATTGTCCGAGCCGAAGGGAGTCGGCGGAATGTAGTCGACCATGATGATGTCCGCCGCGCAGCCCGCCGCCAGTTCGCCGACCTTCACGCGGAAGTGGCGGTTGGCAATGGCGCGGTTGTTGCCGAGCAGCAGCTGCGGCGCCTCGCAGAAGGCAACGCGCGGATCGCGCTGGTCGTGGCGGTGCAGCAGGTAGGCGCAGCGCATCTGCGCCGGCATATCCGAGGCCATGCCGTCGGTGCCGAGTCCGACCAGCACTCCCTTCTTGAGCATGGTCAGCACCCTGGCGCAGCCGACCGCGTTGTTCATGTTCGACTCGGGGTTGTGCACCGCCGCGGTCTTCGTCGCCGCGAGAATCTCCATTTCCTTTTCGCTGATGTGGATGCAGTGGACGAAGATGGAGTTTTCGCCCGTCACGCCGAACTGGTGAAAGCGCTCGACCACGCCCATGCCGTAATTTTTCATGCTGTGGTCGACATCGGCCTTGTCCTCGGCGACGTGCGTATGGAAGCCCGCGCCCAGCGCCTTCGCCTCGGCGGCGCAGCGCTCGAGGGTCTTGTCGCCCACGGTGAACGAGGCGTGCAGGCCGAAGAGCGCCGCCAGCTGCGGATCCTTCTCCGCGTTGCAGCGCTTGATGAAGCGGATGTTTTCCTCGACACCGCCGCCCGCGACGTTGCGGTCGGAGACCTCGTAGCAGAGCGAGGCGCGCACACCCGCCTGCTTCACCGTTTCAGCAATAACGTCGAGCGAGCCCTCGCGGCAGGACGGGCCGGCATGATGGTCGATGATGGTGGTCGTGCCGTTGCGGATGCATTCCGCCAGCGGGATGAGCGCGCTGTAGCGCACGTCGTCCATGTTCAGCGCGCAGTCGACCTTCCACCAGAGGCGCTCGAGGACTTCCGTGAAATTCGACGCCGGGGTGCCGGGGATCCCCATGCCGCGCGCCATGGTCGAGTAGAAGTGGTGGTGCGTGCAGATGTAGCCGGGCATGACAACCATGCCGTTGGCATTGCGCTTCTGTGCCTGCGGGTACTTCTTCTCCAGGTCGGCCGTTTTCCCGACTTCGACGATGGTCGCGCCGTCGTAGCAGACCGCGCCCCCCGGGATAACCGTGCTGTTGTCGCCGCCCGTGACGACCAGACCGTTGACGATGAGTTGCTGTGCCATGACACACTCTCCTTATACCGGGGTTGAGCCGGGGTTGTGGTGTAAGCGTCCGTTTACGCGCACCCAATTATTTATACGGCAAATTACCATACCCCGCGAGGGGTGTCAAAACAACTGAGAGTAGATTTGTTGTAGAGTTTGCATCACATGCCTTCTCTGCAATAAAAAAAATCTCCAACAACTCCCTCAGTATTTATTGTGTTAAAACTCGGCATATCGGTTTGGTTGAAAACTTCCATTTTTAAATCTGAATTTCCAGTATTAGTCGGATCACCGAAAGTCATCTTTGCCCAATTGAACGAGATTTTCGACGCTCCATCCTCGCCAGTAAGCTCGCACGTATATCCGCACCTAAAAACAGCGCTAATTGAACCATTTTCATACATCATGACAGGCGAAGCCAATTCAAGGGGAAGAGATATTCCGTGTTTCTCAAATATCACATACACACTGCTTCTCCGTTCAAAAACAATGTTGCCTGTCACTCTGGCAGCGTTCCTCGATAGTGTATGCCATTTGCCCGCAAACACATCTATGTTATCAACGCTTACTTCTCTAGCACCAGATTCAACTTGTGGCTCTACACGACGTTGGCTTAGATCATAATCGCTATGTGAAGAACGAGAAAAGCCAGCTCCTCCAGCTTTCTCTGCTACGATCCTTAGCTCTTCGTTGATTTCGGAAGAATACGCCCCTATCTCATGATTTATGCTATGTAACTGGATTAAAAATATCACGCCGCTTGCAATTTCGTAATCGGAAATTGTTTGTCGTCGTGCATATGCATGAATGGTTTCTTCCAAGGAGAATCCCCCATCGCTAAACAATTTATCAAGCAAATCATAAAGAATCATAGCTTTCTTTGTTTTGTCCTCATTTGACACAACCGATTTGCAGGTTTCATAGAAATACCTCCGATTCTGTTCAAATGATTTTTCTAACGATAACACATGGTCAACATTACTAAAATCCGCCGCTGGTTTCGAAAAAATAGCAACTCCGCGAGAAAAATCGCGAATTGCAAAAACAATCAACGCAACAAATGCACAAACCTTTACTATGGAAAATATTGTTTTCTTCATTTTTTCCCTCCTTCGATCAGATGTTGTATTCATTATAAGCAACGATTAGGCTTCGTGAATTTACAGTCATATACGGTAGTAGTACATAACGATTTTACGGGATATTTCAGGCGCCCACGCCACCTTTGTCTTGCTATCTCGAAATATTTCGTCCAATAGACTTTTCTTTTCATCAACCCACGAATCTCCTTTTTTTCTTGTCCGATGCTGGAAAATCGCCAATATTTCTCCTTTTTTCAGTTCATCCCGAATCATTAATATTTCAGAAGGAATAACATGGGATAGCTTTGCTCCGTTGCCGGAAGCAATTCCTGTGTCCGGGTCAAGAAAGATAATGCGACGTTTTTTACATTTGCTTCGCAATTGGTCAATTACTTTTTTTTTGGTACATTTTCCTTGTGGTTATCACATCAGGAACAAGAGCTACTTCTACGCTCGATCTAACTCCACAAATATTGCGCAAATCCTTTTCATCAGAAAAATGAGTAACGATTTCATCGGGAATTTGTCTTTTCGTCTTGTCGATTTCTAGATAGAATTTTTTCCGTTCAGCTTGTCGATAGTATGCAACTTGAATGATAATTTCCTTCCGATATTTTTTAGCAAGACTGAATAGAATTCCCCACTTGACGATATCAAGATCATCGCCGTACCATTTATTCTGCATTGTCCTATACCTTCCAACACCGTGTCGTGATCACCGCCAGATGCGGTTCAATTGCCGGAAACGACTGTCTGATTTTCATGAAGTTTCTCTCATGTGGCAACTGCGTTGCCCTGCCGCAGAATCCCGGTCTCCGGCAATGGTTTTCCTGATCCCGCTTCCTGTCTCGCGCAGGCGCTTTTCCGCCTCGCGTTGCCATGCCCGGTCATTCGCCGCTGTCACCCCGTGCAGCGAACGCAGCACATGGTCAACCATGGCCATTTGCTGATCGAGCGGCAACGATTCAACTTCCTGCAGCAGCGCCTGCATACGTGTCATGGGCATCCTCCATCAGCGCAATGGTAGCAAATCCGTACACCTGCCGCAACGCTTGCAACCAAGCAACGCGTAGCAGGTCCACCTGCACATGTACGGCACGGCACGTCATACTGCAAGCGCCAATCGGCACCAGCGGCGCAGGTCGCTGCTGCCCCACGGCGGAAAACTCACCCAGCCGGGGCCGAGGTCAGTGGCGTCCGTGCCGCCATCCGCCAGCGCCTCCGGCAGCACCGCCAGCGGCAGGCGAAACGCCAGACCGCTTTGCCCGTAGGCGATGGCGAAGATGCGGTTGTCCGCGGTGTGCAGAACGACATACGCATAGGCGGCCGGATCGGGACAATACTGCCGCACACCGCCCAGCCCGCGGGCGGCATCATGCAGCACAGAAGCCACATCGTCATGCGCGGAGAGAGTCGGGTGCTTGAGGATGAAGTCGACGATGTCCGCATTCTCCGGAATGCGAAAACAGCCGGCAACAGACCAGGGCATCAGACGGGATACCGGGCGAGGCGGGTGGCGACGTAGTCGCTCAGGTCAGCGGGAAGTTTTTCCGCCTGCGCGGTGAAGCGCGCGCGTACGGTTTCTTTCGGAAAGGCGCCGTCAGCCACGAGGATCGGCGTCGCCTTGTAGGGAAGGTCGGGGCTTTCACCGTCGTCGACCGCCATGTGGGTGAAACCCGTCGCCTCTTCCCAGGTGATGGCATGTTCGCTGGTCGAGCGGTTGTAGCAGAGCTGGAACCCGTCCGGCGCGCCGGCGGCATTCAGCCAGACGATGAGGTCCATATCGTCGGAACGAAACCAGCGACGGCGGCGTTCACCCGGTATCTGACGGGTCCACCGCACTTCCTGAAGCATGAGCGCACCTCTCCCTGGCGGGAGTATACGGGGCGCGTAAAAGACTGTCAAGGATTGATCAGGTGGTCGGTGGTTGCTGACGGCGGCGGGCGAGTTCGGCTTCGAGGATTTTGCGCATGTCGCGCAGGCGGCGCGAGAACATCCCGTCCAGCGCCTGCGGTTCGAGGCGCAGCAGGACATCGGTCAGGGCCTTGAGTTCCGCCTGCGGCTCCATGCTGTTCTTATCGGCCGGTTCGGGCATAAACTGAAAAACGGGGGCGGCAGACCGCCGCCCCCGTCCCTTTCGTCAGGTGCTACTGCGTGATGATGACATCATCACCGTTGCCGGGGATCCCGTCCTCACCCATCGAGGCGAGGAAGTACTTGTTGTTCCCCGTGCGGCGGTAGATGTACGGGCGGCCGAACATGTCGTTCTTTTCGCTGCCATAGAGTTCCACCAGCGACTCGGGATAGCGCCCGTCATGCGTAGCGGCAAACGCCTCGATATCGGTGCGGAAGGTGGTCGCCGTCTGGGTGACGTTGGCCATGGCGCGTGCCGCGTTGACCACGTCGTTGAAGTTGAGGTAGCCGCACGGGCGCAGGCGGTGCCGCTGCCGCTCGGTCATCTCCCGGACATTGGTCGCCGGGCGGTCCCGGTAGATGCTGATGATCTGGTCGTTGGTCAACGTCCGCTCCTGGTCGCCGAACTTCACCACCACCGACCCTTCCATAACGCTGACCTCCGCCCCCTCCGCGGTGGCATGCACGCCGAAACGCGTACCGCGCACGCCGCAGACCGCGGTTGCCGTGCGCACCTGGTAATTCGAGCCCTCGGGCAACGCGTCCACGCGGTTGAGAATCTCCCCCTGCTTGAGGTCGAGCCCGATGGCATACGTGCTGTTGAACCGGTTCTGCCCCAGTTCACTGACCGTCGCCTCGGCATTCCCGCCGACGCGCGCCTGCACGTTTTCCTTCAGTTCGACCACCACCTGTGCCCCGTCCTGTGTGCGGATGGTCGTCCCGGCCGGCACGGTCATCCCCGCAGTCACCGCCTGCTCGCGCCCGTTGATGACCGCCGTCGCCGTGCCGCTGACCGACGCGACCCTGCCGTCAACCGCCTTGAGGCGGAACATATAGGCCGCACCTGCCACCACCACGATGACCAGCAGCAATTTCACCATGTTGTTCATTGTTCTCCTCCTTCAATCTGCCTTCACTCAGTCAATTTTGCAAATAGCGTACCATACCCGGGGTAAAAAAACGACCGATATTGCAGTGAATCAGCTGCTGCCGCGCCCGGTCTGCCGGAACAGTGAAAAAAACTATCGGGACACCAGCGGCAGCAGCAGCGCTTCGGTGTTTTCCACCATGGTATCCTCGGCGTAGCCGTTGCACATGGTTTCGCGGACGCGCGCGCCCAGATCGGGTTCATCCGGCAGGCGCACCAGCAGCCGCTGCAGCGCTGCCGCCAGTGCCGCCGGATCGCGCGGTGGCGCCACCTCGCCCAGCGTGCCGACGAGGCGGGCGCTGTCGCCGACATCCGTCACCACGCAGGGAATGCCGCAGGCCATCGCCTCCCCGACAACGTTGGGAAACCCCTCGCCGAATGCCGAGGGGAGACAGAGCAGGTCGAACGCGTTATACGCGGCGACCATGTCCGCCCCGGCCTGTTCCCAGAGTACACGGTCAGCAACGTTCAGGGAGGCGGCCAGTGCCTGCAGCTCCGCGCGCGCCGTGTCCGTGCCGTCGCCGATAATAACCGCGCGCGCCGCGGGCACCTGTGCCAGTGCGCGCAGAAACGTCGCGTGATCCTTCATCGGGTCAAGACGCCCGACCACCCCGATAAGCGGGCAGCCATCCCCTCCCCAGCGCCGGCGATACTGCTCACCCCGGGCGCGGTCGATGACGAAGCGCGCGGTGGCGATGCCGTTGGGCACCACCCGCAGGCGGCCGGCGGGATACCCTCGTGCAACGTGATAGGCGGCCCCGGCATGGGCGTTGGCGATCATCAGGTCGGGCACCCGCGCGAGAAGCGCCTCACTGCGATAGGCAAGCGCGATACCACGGTCGTAGCAGGCGGTATCCATGTCGGACGCACGGATGCCCCAGACCACGGGAATGCCGAGTAGCGGCTTCACCAGTGCCGCCATGATATTCGGCACCACGAGATAACTGTGCAGCAGGTCGGGCCGCCAGGCACGCACCATGCGCACGAGACGGACCAGAAACGCCGCGGTATCCCAACGCCCGCGCTTGTCGAGGGAGAGAGCTTCTATGCCGTCCTCCGCCAGTTCCGCACGCAGCCCTCCTTCCGGGTAGAAGAGCGCCACAGCCACCGTATGTCCGCGCCGCCTGAGCCCGCGCGCAAGCACCGTCAACTGCCGCTCCGCCCCGCCGTAGTTGAGCGACCGGGCAAGGAAGAGGATGCGCATCAGTAGTTCGGGCAGCCGCAACAGACCGCTGTATCGCGGACTGCCGCGCCGCGCCGCCGGAGTTCGCGCATCAGTATTTCGGGCAGCCGCGGCAGGCCGCTTTGCGCGCGGACTGCCGCGCCGCGCCGCCGGAGTTCACGCATCAGTATTTCGGGCAGCCGCGGCAGACCGCTTTGTT
>CAZWUZ010000065.1:13317-14712 GCA_964637655.1 uncultured bacterium
CGCCCCGCCGCCGGAGTTCACGCATCAGTATTTCGGGCAGCCGCGGCAGACCGCTTTGTTCGCGGACTGCCGCGCCCCGCCGCCGGAGTTCACGCATCAGTATTTCGGGCAGCCGCGGCAGACCGCTGGCATAACGCGGTCAAACCCGGCACGGAAGGCACGGAAGGCCTCGCTGTTCCACAATTCGGCAAACGGGCGTTCGAACACGTTGCCGAAATTGAGTTTCGTCGCATCACCAATGGTGCAGCACGGCACGAGGTACCCCTCGGCGGTGATATAGGGATGTTCCCACGGCTCACAGCAGTGCGCGCGCTTCGCCCGACGGCGGCGAAAACGGTCGAAGTTGACGAACTGGACGGTCGCCCCGTCCTGCGTCGACGCCCAGTCCCGCAAGCGGTCGAACTCCGCCCGGTCAATGCGTTCTGCGGCAAATGCCGCGTCGCAGATAAGCAGGTCCTGCAGGACGAAAGCGTGCACGCCAAGCGCACGCCCCCAGGCGACAATGGCGGGGAATTCCGCCGCCCCGGTCCGCGTCGCCACCGTGCGCAGCATCACCCGCGGGTTGCCCGCCGCCTGCGCTGCCGTCGCCAGGTTGCCCACCCCCTCGGTCAGCCGCGCAAGGGTCGATCCCGGGCGCAGTTTCAGGTATTCCGCTTCGCTGACCGAATCGACTGACACCGAAACGAGATCGGTACCCGCCGCGGCGATGGCGCGGCAGGTTTCCTCTGTCAGCAATGTTCCGTTGGTGTTGAATTCGACCTTGAGCCCGCGTCCCTTAGCCAGGCGCACGATATCGGGCAGTTCGCGGTTGAGCAGCGGTTCGCCGATTCCCTGCACCACCAGCCATTCGAGCAGCGGGAACTGGTCGAGGATGCCCGCCATCTCCGCCGCGGTCAGATCGCGGTTGCGGCCGGCAATCTGCTGTTCAATACTGCGCTGGCAGAACGGGCAGCGGAGGTTGCAGCGGGTGGTCGTCTCCACGACGAGGTAATGCGGCTGTGAATGCGCCCGGCCGCCGCGCACGACACGGTCGACCGCCATTCCCGCCGCGTCAGCGACGCCGGCGGGGCCGAAGTGCCGTCCCAGTTCAACCACCCGTTGCAGTTTGCCCATGCCTGTTCTCCGTCGCGGCAGTATAGCAGAATGCGGCCAGACCCGCTACCGCCGTTGACGCCGCGGTGCCGCTGTGATAGCGTGCCGCACATGACCCTGCGCCTGAAGGCTGATTTCGCCACCTGGCTGCATACCCTGCGCGCCCGGCAGATACGCGCGCTGTTTGCCGCCTGTCCGCCGCGCGCCTTCCCGCGCGCGCTGGAACTGGGCGCAGGCGACGGGTACGTCAGCACCCTGCTCGCCCCGTACTGCGGCGAACTGGTCAGTACCGATTATTTCCCC
>CAZWUZ010000066.1:0-14544 GCA_964637655.1 uncultured bacterium
GTGGGGCCAGAAATTCAGTGGTAGCACCCAGGGCTACGCCTATAAGGCGCGGCTACATCCTCACCAACAATCACGTGGTGGCTGACGCCGACCAGATCAAGGTGCGTCTCTCCAACGACCGCGAGTATCCCGCGAAAGTGGTGGGACGCGACCCGCTCAGCGAGATCGCGGTGATCAAGGTGGAGGCCAGCGACCTGCCGGTGGCGCGGCTCGGCGATTCCGACAAGCTGCGCATCGGGGAATGGGTCATTGCCATCGGCAACCCGTTCGGACTCGACCGCACGGTGACCGCGGGCATCGTCTCGGCGCTCGGGCGCTCAAATGTCGGGGTCATCGAGCAGGGGTACGAGAATTTCATCCAGACCGACGCGGCGATCAACCCGGGGAACAGCGGCGGGCCGCTGATCAACCTCAACGGCGAGGTCATCGGGGTCAACACCGCCATTGCCACGACGACGAACAGCTACAACGGCATCGGGTTTGCCGTGCCGGCCAACGAGGCGCGGCGGGTGATGGATGACCTCATCGCGCACGGGCGGGTGACGCGCGGCTATCTCGGTGTGACCATCCAGAAACTGAATCAGAACCTGGTCGAAGAGTACGGGCTGGAGAGCGAGCAGGGAGCGCTGGTGACGGATATCGCGCCGGGCAGCCCGGCCGAGGGCAAACTGCGTGAGCAGGATGTCATCATCGCCATCAACGGCCGCGCGGTGGTCGATCCCGACGCGGTGCGCAATACCGTGGCGAACATCCGTCCCGGGGAGACGGCGACCTTCACTGTGGTGCGGCGTCGCGAGGAAATCGAGCTCAGCATCACGGTGGGGAATCGGGCCGACGCGGACGCTCCGGGCGAGGTCGAGGTGCAGGACAGCAGCGACCTGCTCGGGCTTGAGGTCGAGGAGTTGAACGACACGCTGCGGGCGAAACTGAACCTGTCCGCCAGCGTGCGCGGCGTGGTGGTCAGCCGCATCGCCGCGGATTCCTTTTTGCGCCGCTATGACCTGGCCGCCGGCGACCTGATTCTCGAAGTGAATGACACGAAGACGGCGACGCTGCGCGAGTTCCGCGCGGCGCTGGCGGGACTCAAGGCGGGCGACCGCCTGAAGCTGCGGGTGCGCAAGCCGAACGGCATGACGCTCTACCTGGCGATGCCCATCCCGCAGCGGTAGCGTGTGCGACTGAGGAAAGGGGGCGGTGACGATGCAGCCGGATAAGTTCACGGTGAAAGCACAGGAGGCCATCGCGGCGGCGTTGCGCCTTGCGCAGGAACAGGGGCGGCAGCAGGTCGTGCCCGCCCACCTGCTGCTGGCGCTGCTCGACCAGCCGGACGGGCTGACGGAACCGCTGCTGCGGCAGGCGCAGGTGCGCCCCGACGATTTGCGCCGGGACCTGCGTGCGCTGGCGGACGCGGTGCCGCAGGTGCGCGGCGGCGAGCCCTACCTTGCGTCGGCGCTGCAGCAGGTGCTGGCGTCGGCGGAACAGGAGATGCGGCAGCTGCGTGACGAGTATGTGTCGTGCGAGCACCTGCTGCTGGCGGCGGCGGAAAGCGCGGGTATCCGTGAGGTGCTGCAGCGGCACGGGGTGACGCGCGATGTGCTGCTCAAGGCGCTGGTGGCGGTGCGTGGCAACCAGCGGGTGACCGACCAGCACCCGGAAGAGAAGTTCCAGGCGCTGGAAAAGTACGCGCGCGACCTGACGAAAGCGGCGGCAGCGAACAAGCTCGACCCGGTCATCGGGCGCGACGACGAGGTGCGGCGCGTGGTGCAGGTGCGGTCACGGCGCACCAAGAACACCCCGGTGCTCATCGGGGAGCCGGGCGTGGGGAAGACCGCCATCGTCGAGGGGCTGGCACAGCGCATCGCGTCAGGCGACGTGCCGGAGACGCTGAAACAGAAGCGGCTGCTGGCGCTCGACCTCGGGTCGCTCATTGCCGGAGCGAAGTACCGCGGCGAATTCGAGGACCGCCTCAAGGCGGTGCTCAAGGAGGTGACCGCGGCGGCGGGCGAGATCATCCTCTTCATCGACGAACTGCATACGCTGGTCGGGGCGGGCGCGGCGGAAGGGGCGGTGGATGCCGCCAACCTGCTCAAGCCGATGCTGGCGCGCGGCGAACTGCACTGCGTGGGCGCCACCACGCTCGACGAGTACCGCAGGCATATCGAGAAGGATGCGGCGCTTGAGCGGCGCTTCCAGCCGGTGCTGGTCAGCGAGCCGTCGGTGGAAGCGACCATCGCCATCCTGCGCGGGCTGCAGGAACGCTACGAGGTGTTCCACGGGGTGCGCATCACGGACGGGGCGCTGATCGCCGCCGCCACGCTGTCACACCGCTATATCAGCGACCGCTTCCTTCCCGACAAGGCGATCGACCTGATCGACGAGGCGGCGTCGTCGCTGCGCATCCAGATCGATTCGCTGCCGACCGACATCGACGTGCTCGAGCGCAAGCGCATGCAGCTGGAAATCGAGCGCACCGCGCTGCGGCGCGAGACCAGCGAGGCGGGGCGCGAGCGGCTGGCGGCGCTCGAGGCGGAACTGGCGGAACTGACGGAGGAGAGCACGCGCCTCAAGGCGCAATGGCAGGCGGAGAAAGAGGTCATCGCGCAGCTGCGCACGCAGAAGGAGACCATCGAGCGGCTGAAGGCGGCGGCGGAGCAGGAGGCGCGGCAGGGAAACCTCGAGGCGGCGGCGCGCATCCGCTACAGCGAACTCCCCGCGGCGGAACAGGAATTCGCGGCGCAGGAGGCACGGCTGGCCGAACAGCAGCAGGGGCAGAAACTGCTCAAGGAGGAAGTCGAGGAGAGCGATATCGCCCGCGTGGTGGCGCGCTGGACGGGCATCCCCGTCGCCCGCCTGCTCGAAGGGGAGATGGACAAGCTGGTGCGCATGGAGGAACGGCTGCGGCAGCGCGTGGTCGGGCAGGACGGGGCGGTGACCCTGGTCAGCGACGCGGTGCGCCGCGCGCGGGCCGGGCTGCAGGACCCGCATCGTCCGCTCGGCTCGTTCATCTTCCTCGGCCCGACGGGGACCGGGAAGACGGAACTGGCGCGGGCGCTGGCGGAATTTCTCTTCTCCGATGAACATGCCATGGCGCGCATCGACATGTCGGAATACATGGAGAAGCATTCGGTGGCGCGGCTCATCGGCGCGCCTCCCGGATATGTCGGCTATGACGAGGGGGGCGCGCTCACCGAGGCGGTGCGGCGCAAGCCCTACACGGTGGTGCTCTTCGACGAGATCGAAAAGGCGCATCCCGACGTGTTCAATATCCTGCTGCAGGTGCTCGATGACGGGCGGCTGACGGACGGGCAGGGGCGCACGGTCGATTTCCGCAACGCGCTGGTCATCATGACGTCGAATCTCGGGACCGCGGAACTGCAGGAAGCCCCCGACCGCGCCACCGGTGAACGGCTGGTCAGGGAGCGCCTCACACAGCACTTCCGCCCCGAGTTCCTCAACCGGCTCGATGAGATCATCGTTTTCAACCGGCTCAGTGAGCAGGACCTGGCGGCGATTACCGGCATCCAGCTGCAGCGGGTCATTGCCCTGGCGGCGGAGAAGGATATCACGCTGCAGGTGACGGACGGGGCGAAGGCGCTGCTGGCGCGCGACGGGTTTGATCCGCTGTACGGCGCGCGTCCGCTCAAGCGGCTCATCCAGAAGAGCGTGCAGAACCCGCTGGCGATGCAGCTGCTGGCGGGCAGGGTGCAGGCGGGAACCACGGTAACCGTCGACCGGGAAGGCGATCGTATCATCCTGCGCTGAGCCGGGTGGCGCGCGGCGGCGGCATATGCTACAGTCGCCGCACCATCAGGGAGGGGACGTACCATGGCACTCAACGGCATTCAATCGCTGCAGGCGCAGCTCTATCCCGCGCTGCAGATGAGCCCGTCGCAGGTGAACACCGCTGCGGTCGGCAGCGACGTCGGCACGGCGCTGCGGCAGAATACGCCGCCGGCGCTGCGCGTCGATGCGAATACCCGGCCGGAGGAAATCCCGCCGGTCGTCGGCGGCAGCCTCGATATCACCGCCTGAGGCGCCCGCATGTATGACGCGCTCGCCCTGAGCGGGCGGCGGCCGGTCTATCAGCCCCCGTCGCGCATCGGGGCGGCGCTGAGCGCCTCACTCAGCCGCAGTGACGGCGGTGACCGCGAGGGACGCCGGCTGGTGTCGCTCGCTTCGCGCCTGGCGCCGCTGCCCGCCTCCACCACGCGCGTGCAGGCCTACGTGCAGCACCTGCAGTCGCTGTCGCCGGAACTGCCGGTGGCTGATGTCGCGGGCCGGCCGCAGGCGCGCACGGTTACTTCCTCACAGCAGAAAAATCTGGAAAAATATCTTGGTGGCATGGTGCGCGAGCAGGCGGCGGCACTGACGGCTGCCCGGCGTGGTGGCGACCGGGCGGGGAGCAGTGCTCTCGCCGGCGTTGCTCCCGCCCCCGTGCTGACTGAGTACGGGGTGGCGCGCACCGGTGACGGAGCGCTGCGGTTTGATGCGGCAGTGTTCCGCGCACGGGTGCGTACGGAACAGACCCCGGTCAGCGAGCTGCATCCGGCCCTGGCCGCGGCGGGTGAACTGGCGCACGGCATCACGCGCGCGGCCCATGCCGCGGGTGCCGACATCCAGCTGGTCAGCGCTCGCCGGACGAATACGGAGGGGCGTGACGAGGCATCCCGCCGCTTTCTGGCCACGGTGCTCGACAGCGCCGCCACGTTCGGGCGCGGCTCGCTCATTGATCTGTATGCATGAAAGGACCGGTTGACCATGAACAGCGATGAAACCACGGCCCGTCGCCAGCTGCGCCTGGCCGGGATGATCATCGGCCTGTGCGGTTCGTTGTGCGCGCTGCTGGCGGCGTATTTTGCCCTGCGGGCAGGACACCTGGCGCGGGCTGTCGGCATGGCCGGCGCGGGGATTACCTTCGGGGTGATTGGTACCAGCCAGTATGCCGCCGGCCGCCGGCAGTAACAGTCGGGCAAGAAAACGACGGACGGGCAGCGCTGCCCGTCCGTCGCTGTTTCCGGATCAGCCGAGGATCGCCTTGAGGTCGGCGTCCGCGGTGGTGGTGAGCTGCAGGTTGTAGTTATCCTGCAGGACCTTGAAGACGGCCGGGGTGAGGAACGCCGGCGGTGTCGGGCCGAGGCGCATGTTCTTGATGCCGAGGTGCAGCAGCGTCAGCAGGATGGCGACCGCCTTCTGCTCATACCACGACAGCACGAGGGTCAGCGGCAGCGAATTGACATCGGTTTTGAACGCGCCCGCCAGCGCCACGGCGATCTGGATGGCCGAATAGGCGTTGTTGCACTGCCCGATGTCGAGCAGGCGCGGAATGCCGTCGATGGTACCGAACTCCTGCTTGTTGAAGCGGTACTTGCCGCAGGCGAGCGTGAGGATGACACAGTCCTGCGGCACCTTTTCCGCCAGCTCGGTGTAGTAGTCGCGGCCTGTCTTCGCGCCGTCGCAGCCGCCGATGAGGAAGAAGCGCCTGATTTTCCCCGCCTTGACCGCCGCAATGACCTTGTCGGCGAGGCCCAGCACGGCGGTGTGATGGAACCCGGTGAGGATCTTCTTCCCGGGCGCGGCGGGGAGTGACGGCAGTGACTGCGCCCTGGCGATGACCGCGGAGAAGTCGCGTTTTTCGCAGTGCGTCGCCCCGGTGATGCGGGCGATGCCGCAGGTGAAGAGGCGGTCGAGGTAGGTGTTGGCGGGCGGATCCTGCACGCAGTTGGTCGTCACGAGGATGGCGCCCGGGAACTCGTTGAACTCCTTTTTCTGGTCCTGCCACGCGCCGCCGTAATTGCCCGCGAGGTGCTTGAACTTCTTCAGTTCCGGGTAGCCGTGCGCGGGGAGCATCTCCCCGTGCGTGTAGACCTGGATGCCCGTCCCCTCGGTCTGCTTGAGCAGTTCGTAGAGGTCGAGCAGGTCATGCCCGGTGATGAGGATGGCCTTGCCCGCGACGGTGCCGAGTTCGACTTCCGTCGGCACGGGGTTGCCGAAGCGCGTCGTGTTCGCCTTGTCTAGCAGTTCCATCGCCTTGTAGTTCATCGCGCCCGTCTTGAGCGCCAGCGCAATGTGGCTGTTGAGATCGAAATTGACGTTGGTCAGCGTCGAGAAGAGTGCCTCGTGCATGAACCCGTCAAGTTCCGCGTCGACCGCGCCCAGTTCGCGTGCGTGGTAGGCATAGGCGGCGATGCCTTTCAGCCCGAAGACGATGGTGTCCTGCAGCGAGGCGATATCCTCGTTCTTGCCGCAGACCCCCTTGACGGTGCAGCCCTTCCCCTGTGCGGTCTGCTCGCACTGATAACAGAACATGCTCATGAATCCACCTCCGTGAGATCAGCCCCCCAAGGGTGCCGTCGTGTTGTGTTCCGCCTTCATTCTACCATGCGGGCGCGGCACGGACATTGACACAAGTCAAGCGCGCGAAAAAAACACCTATCCGGATGCGGGAAAGACGGTTGTGCGCGAATCGACTACAGCTTGTCGCCGGCGGCAAGCCCCTGCAGCCGCCCGATATCGAGCAGCGTCACGCTGCGGCGCTGGCTGCGGATGACCCGCTGCTGGACCATCTTGCGCAGGGTGCGCGACAGGGTTTCCGGGATGGTGCCGAGCGCGGCGGCCAGTTCGTGTTTGGCGATGGTGAGTTCGATATGCTGCCCGCGCTGCGGGACGCGATGCGCGTGCACGGCGGCATCGAGCAGGTATTTGGCGAGGCGGGCGCTGACCTCCTTCAGCGAGAGGTCCTCGATCATGCCGACCAGGTGGCGCACGCGGGTGCTGAGCACGGCGATGATCTGCCGGGCGAGCACGGGATCGCGCTCGAGCTGGCGGAGGAGCACGGCGGCGGGGAGCAGCAGGAGAACGCAGTCGGTGACGGCGAGCAGGGTGGCGGGATAGGTGCCGCCGGCAAAGAGCGCGACCTCGGCACAGAGGTCACCGGGGCGGAGCAGGCGCAGGGTCTGTTCGCGCCCGGTGGCGGCGGTGCGCACCAGCTTGGCGCTCCCCTGCAGCAGCAGCCAGGCCCCTTCCGCCGCATCCTCCCCGAGAAAGACCACGCCGCCGGCAGCCACCGCGCGGCGCTGCGCATGCTGCGCGAGCAGGCGCTGGGTGGCAGGCGGCAGGGCGGCGCCGAGTTCGGCCTGCTGCAGGTGACGCAGGACGGCGTTCGTGTCCATGGGTGCAGTATAGCATAGTTCCGGAAAAAAACTCTTGACATTTCCGTCCGGCAGTAGTACACTCGCCCATATATTTGCTCACCTGTGGGAGGGGAGTGTCTCGTGTATCTCAAGCGTGTGGAAATGTTCGGCTTCAAGTCGTTTGCCGACCGGACCGGCATCGATTTCGGGCACGGGGTGTACGCCATTGTCGGGCCCAACGGCTGCGGCAAGAGCAACGTCGTTGACGCGGTGCGCTGGGTGCTCGGCGAGCAGAGTCCGAAGTCGGTGCGCGGCACCTGCATGGAGGATGTTATCTTCACCGGCAACGGGCATCGCGCCGCGCACAACTTCGGCGAGGTGACGCTGACGCTCGACAACGAGGCGGGGCGCCTGCCGATTGCCTTCAGCGAGGTGGCGGTAACGCGCCGCGTGCACCGCGGCGGTGAATGCGAGTACCTGATCAACCGCGAAACGGTGCGTCTGCGTGACATCCACAACCTCTTCTTCGATACCGGGGTCAGCCGCAACCTCTACTCGCTCATCGGGCAGGGACAGGTGGCGACGCTGGCGTCGAGCGCGCCGCAGGAGCGGCGCGTGCTCTTCGAGGAAGCGGCGGGGATCATGAAGTACCGCACCAAGAAGGTCATCGCCCTGCGCAACCTCGACGCGACGGTGCAGGACCTGGCGCGGCTCAACGACATCCTGCGCGAGCGCGAAGCGCAGCTGGAGACGCTGAAGCGGCAGGCGCGGCGGGCGGAGCGCGCCGGCGAGGTGCGCCGGCAGCTGCGCGAGGCGGCTGTCGCGCGCCTCAAGGCGGACCTGGCCGGACAGGAGGAGGCCGAAACGCAGCGGCGCTACCAGCAGGAGGAACTGCTGCAGCGCGAGCAGGCGTTGCGCGCGGAGCGCGAACTGACGACGCAGGAACTGGCGGCGCTGCGCGCGCGGGAGCGCGACTGCGACCTGACGGTGGAACAGGTGCGCGCGGCGCGCGAGCAGGCGCGCAACCGCGTGCTGCAACTCGAGGGGCAGGTCAGCGTGCTGGCGGAGAAGGTGCAGGCGCTCGACCAGCGGCAGCGGCTGCTGGACGAGGCGGCCACGGTCAATGCCGAGCGGCTGACGGCACTGGCGTTGCAGGAGGAGCAGCGCGGGGCGTTGCTGGCGACGGCGCGGCAGACCCTGGCAGCGGGCGAGGAGGAACTGCGCACGCTGGCGACGCGCGAGGAGGACCTGGCGCGGCTGCGGACGGAACTGGAAAGCGGCATCGGCGCGGCTGAACGGCGGCTGCGCGACATCGACAGCGACGTGCGCGCGCGCGCCGAGGAAGAGCATGTATTGCTCGAGCGCCTGGCGCAGAAGCAGGCGGCGGACGACGAACAGCACAAGCGCATGGTCAAGCTGGCCTCGCACCTCGATACCATCGAATTCAAGGGGCTGGAACTGCGCCAGCACCGCGAGCAGCGGCACGCGGCGCGGGTTGAGGCGGAGACGGTGATCGCCTCGCTGCGCACGCGCGAGCAGGAACTGCTGGCGGCGGAAAAAGACCTCGACGCGAAACTGCGCGCGGTCGAGTCGCTGATGGCGACCGACAAGGCGCAGCTCGAGACGCTGGAACAGTGGGTGCGCAACCACGAGGGATGTCGCGACGGGGTGCGCGCGCTGCTGGCGGCGGCGGCGCAGGGTGAAACCACGGGGGTGCGCGGCCTGCTGGCCGAGCGCCTGACCATCGCCGCCGAATTCGAGGTGGCCATCGAGGCGGCGCTGGGCGAGGCGCTGCAGACGCTGCTGGCGGATGACGAGGCGGCGGCGTGGCGGGCGGTGCAGCTGCTCGCGGACGGCACGCGCGGGCGCGCGGCGCTGGTCTGGCCGGAACTGGCACCGCTGGCGGCGGATACGCGGCTGTCACCGCCGCCGCAGGGGGACGGCATCGACGGACCGGCGCTGGCGCTGCTCGGGCACAAACCGGAGGACAAGGGTGTGCTCGCGGTGCTGCTCGGGCGCACCTGCGTGGTGCGCGACCTGGACACGGCGCGGGCGCTGCGCGCGGCGGGGCGCGGCGCGGGGTGGGATTTCGTCACCAGGCGCGGCGATGTCTGGCAGGCCGATGGCGTACTGACGGCAGGTCCGCTGGAGAGTTCGCAACTGCTCGGCCGCAACCGGGTCATCGCGGAATTACGGGAACAGCTGCGCACGCGCAGCGAGGAGTTGCGGCGGCTGCACGCGCAGCGGCATACCGTCGAGCAGGACCGCGGGGCGCTGCAGAGCAACCGCATCCGTCAGCAGGAACGCATGGAGCGGCTGGCGCTCGAAGAACGGGCCTTCGACGGCGATTTGCAGGCCTGGGACCGCGAACAGAAGGGTATCCGCCAGGAGCATGGCGAACTGCAGCAGCGGCGGGCGGTGATGGCTGAGGAGTTGCGCCTGCTGGCGGCGCAGGTCGAGACGCTGGCGCAGCCGGACGCGACGCTGGCGCAGACCCGCGCGGCGCAGGAGGAGGCGCTGGCGCAGCTGCAGGCGCGCCGGCAGGAGGTCGGCAGCGAACTGGCGCGGGTGCGCGACCTGCACACTGACCGCAAGGTGGCGGTGGCTGCGGCGCGCGAACAGAGCGGCGCGCTCGAACGCGAACTGGCGGATCTGGCGCGGCAGCGGCAGGCCATTGCCGCGGAGGAGGAAAAACAGCGGCCTGAGCGCGAGGCGTATGGCGGGAGCAGGCAGAACCTGCAGACGCAGCGGGCGGCGCTCGAGACGGAACTGCACGAGCGGCACGCGGCGGAAACAATCAGCGACGGGGAATTGCGCGAGGCGGTCAACCGCCAGCAGGAAGTCAAGGCGCAACTCGATGTGCAGGGGCGGACGCTGGCGGAGCAGCAGGACCTGCTCGAATCGCTGCAGCAGGAACTGCACCGCATCGACCGCGAAATCAGCGACGAAACGCACCGCGAGGACACGCTGCGACAGGCAGTCATGGTCGAGTTCCAGCTCGACGACCCGGCGGTGCTCGACGCGGAACTGGCGGCCTGCACGGCGGAGCCGCCGGCGGCGGAACTGCTCGCTGACCTGCGCAAGAAGCACCAGCACCTCGGCGGGGCGGACGAGGGGGCCATCGAGGAGTACCGGCTGATGCAGGAGCGTATCGGGGCCGATTTGCGGCAGCGCGACGACCTGACCCAGGCGGAAGCCAACCTGCGCGCGACCATCCGCCGCATCGACCGCTACAGCCGCGAGATGTTCCGGCGCACGTTCGACGCGGTCAACAACAACTTCCGCATCCTCGCCCGCCGCCTCTTCGAGGGGGGCGAGGCCTGGCTCGAACTGATCGAGGATGACGACCTGCTCAAGGCGGGTATCGAGGTGTTCGTACGGCCTCCGGGCAAAAAGCAGCAGGCGATGTCGCTCTACTCGGGCGGGGAGAAGGCGCTCATTTCGCTGGCGCTGCTCTTCGCGGTGTTCCTGGTGAAACCGAGCCCGTTCTGCATCCTCGACGAGGTCGATGCCCCGCTCGACGACAGCAACGCGCAGCGCTTTATCGACCTTGTCCGCGAATTCGCCAAGCGCACGCAGTTCGTCATGATCACCCACAAGAAAGTGACGATGATGAGTGCGGACCGGCTGATCGGCATCACCATGCAGGAGCGCGGGGTGTCAAAGGTGCTTGAGGTGTCCATCGGCGAGGCGCAGGAACTGGCCGAAGCGTAGTTTTTCCCGGCTCTTTTTTACCCGGCCCAGCCAGAGATGAAACAGACATTGTATGTGTTTGTTTGTTTATTGTTTCCTTGATTTGCATATTTATGCCAAATGTGGTACTTTTAATTATCGTAAAAAAACGTACTGTGCAGGAGCATGCATGGCATGGATTGTGCATGCATTATGACAATCTGTGAATGGCGGGTGCTATGCTGATGCGTATGACGGTTTTGGCGGCTGTACTGCTGGCGCTTGTTTCCGGCTGCGGCGGCGGCGATGGCGATAACAGGAATACCGGCGTGCCGCCTGCAGACGGGGAAACGGATTCCTTTGTGCTGACGCCCGGTGCGGTGGCGCAGGAGGGGATCATTCCCCCGCAGCCGCTGGTGTTGCCGCTGGAAGCGCCGGTGGTCGAACCGGCGGCGCCGGCGGAACTGTCGGAGGACGACCTGCTGCAGCGCACGGATGGAACTTTGCTGGTACCACCCCGGCGTGAGCCGCGGCAGTCGGGGGGCGGAGGGAGTACCTTTACCGGCGGGCGTGAGGTCTTTGTTGACGTGACAGCACCGGTTGCCGCTGGCGAATGGTACTTGTTCGGATTTGAGTATGTTGCCGGCAGCGCCGATGACTATCGACAGGGGGAATTTGCCCCGGGGGCCCGTCTGCTGCCGCCGGGCCTATAGTAGTTGACACGCATAAACGGGTATAGTATACTAATCTAATTATGTGTCGAGTAGTCGGGTGCGGTGGGGGGCCGCGGCTGACAGCGGATAACGCAAGGAGACGCGAGTTATGACGAGGACTGGATGCGTGCTGCTGATGGCGGTAGTGCTGTGGGCGGGTGCACTGGCCGCCCCGGCCGAGGAAATCAGGCCGCTGGCCCCCGCGGGTGGCAGCGAGGAGTACGTCATCGGCATCGATGACGTGCTGGAAATCACGGTGTATAAGCATCCCGAACTGACCAAGCGCGTGACGGTGCGCCCGGACGGGATGGTCACCTACGAACTGGCAGGGTCAGTGACCGCGGCGGGACGCACGGCCAGTGATCTCGACCGCGATGTGACGGAGAAACTGACGGCTTTCCTGCGCAACCCGGAAGTGACGGTGGTCGTGGCCGAGTTCAACAGCCGCAAGGTGCTGGTGGTCGGCGAGGTCGCGCGGCCCGGCACGTTCAAGATCGAAGGCACGACGCGCCTGCTCGACATCCTGACCCGGGCAGGCTGGTCACAGAATCCCGCCGGGGCCAACATCGCCAACGTCATGCGCGAGGATGGCAGCGTGGTGCGGGTCGATCTAGACGCGCTGCTCTATCGCGTCGATACCACGCAGAACATCCTGCTGCGCAAGAACGACACGATTTTCCTGCCGCGGGTGACCGCAGCGCAGGCGGCGCAGCGGCAGCCCGGTCGCATCACCGTCTACGGCGAGGTCAACAAACCGGGGGCGGTCGAGTGCCCGGCCGAGGGGCGGCTGACGGTCAAGGACGCGCTGCTGATGGCGGGCGGCGTGACGCAGAATGCCGCGCAGACGCGCGGGCGCATCCTGCGCGCGAGCGGCGACATTCAGCTGGTCAATCTCAAGGCGCTGATCTATGATGGCGACCTGTCGCAGGATTACGCGCTGGCGGCGGGGGATGCGCTGTTTGTTCCGCGCGAGCAGGAGGTCGAGGTCTACGTCCTCGGCATGGTGGCCTCGCCCGGCCTGTACGTCGTGCATGAGCGCCCGAACGTGCTGCAGGCGCTGACCCTGGCGAAGCACTACCGTTTCGGCGCGGTGCTGCGCAGTGCCAAGGTGGTGCGCGGCGACCCGAACAACCCGCTGGTCATCTCGGTCGACCTCGAGCGCCTGCTCTTCAAGGGGGACCGCACGCAGAATATCCGGCTTGAGTCGGGAGACGTGCTCTTCATCCCGCAGTCATTCATCTCGAGTGTTTCGGACTTCATCGCCAATATCTGGCCGCCGATGGCGACCACGCTCGACGCCTACAGCCGCGTCCGCGATGTCGGCGATAATGACGGGCGCTCATACTGGGACCCGACGGATAACGGCGGCGTGTCGTACAGCCGGTAATGGAGGTGCGGGGGACGACGGCGGCACGGTGACGGGGCGCGCGTAATGGCCAAGTATGAGATGGGGCTGCAGGATTACCTGCGCGTCGTCCGCAAGCGGCTCTGGGTAATCGTGCTGACCACGCTCGCTGTCTATGGTTGCGCGCTGGTCTACACCCAGCTGCAGCCGAAAATCTATGAAACGCGCGCCACGGTCGAACTGGTGAGCCGCACGACCATCGGCGGGCTGTTCGAGGAGGCGCTGCTGCGCCAGGGCGACCAGATCGCCACGGCGACCAAGGTCATCAAGAGCACGCGGGTCATCGGCAAGGCCGTCGACATGCTGCAGGCGAAGAACGTGCTGCCGGTGCGGCAGGGTGACGAGCGGCAGGCGCAGATCCGCCAGGTACAGGGGATCATCGGGGCGGCGCAGGTCGACCGCGCCAACGTGCTCGCCATCTCGGCGCGGCATGAGGACCCCGAGAAAGCGCGCGCCATCGCGGATGCGGTCGCGCAGGTCTACGCGTACGAGGATCAGTCGGCTGACCGCGAACAGAACCGCGCGATGCGCCTGCACCTCGATGACCAGGTGCGGCAGGTCAAGACGGCGCTCGAGCAGGCGGAACGCGACCTCGAATCGTTCCGGCAGGCGCACAACCTTGCCGACCTGACCCCGCAGGAGCGGATGACGGTCGACAAGCTGGCGGAACTCGAAGCGGGGTACCGGGCGGCGGCGGCGGCGCGGCAGGAAACGGAACTGCAGTTGCGGCAGCTGCAGGCGGCGTTCGACCCGGCGGCGCTCGACCAGGCGGACATCCAGCCGCTGCTGGATGACGCGACCGTGCGCGGCGCCTATGAGCAGGTGGTGACGCTGCGCACGCGCCTGACGGCGCTGCTCGAGGACTATACCCCGCGGCATCCCGCGGTGCTCGAAACCGAGCAACAGCTGGTCGAGCAGAAAAGGAAACTGGCGGCGGTGTTGCGCCCCGCGCTGGCGGCGCGGGTCGAAGCGCTGCAGCGGTCGGCCCGGCGCCAGCAGGAGCAGGAGGCGGCGCTCGGCGCGCGCCTGGCGCGCGCGCAGGGCAGGGTTGCGGACGAAGGGCCGGAACTGCGCCTGCAACTGGCCCAGCTGCAGCGGGCGGTTGATGTCAATGGCAAACTCTTCACGTCGTTCACCGAGCGGCTCGAGGAGATGAAGATCGCGGAGGCGTCGCGTATCGGCGGTGTGCTGCTGCTCGACCCGGCGCCCCCGGCTTCACTGATCTACCCGCGGGCGGGGAGCAACGCCATGGCGGGCGTCATTATCGGGCTGGTGCTCGGGCTGGCGTTCGCGTTTGTCATCGAGAGCATGGACACGTCCATCGGCACCATCGAGGACGTGGAGGCCTATATCAGCAAGCCGGTCGTCGGGGTGGTGCCGCTGATCCACATCGACGAGGAGAAGCTGAAGCGGTTCCAGAAAAAGGTCGTGTCGGACAAGGAGGAATTCAACGAGCGGCAGTCGAAACTGGTGGCCATCAGCGACCCGAAGTCGCCGGTGACCGAGGCGTACCGCACGCTGCGCACCAACCTGCAGTTCTCCTTCCTGCAGAAGCAGGGGGGGAAGGTGCTGCTGGTGACGAGCGCCACCCCGCAGGAAGGAAAGACCACCACCATCACCAACC
>CAZWUZ010000067.1:0-14543 GCA_964637655.1 uncultured bacterium
CTTAGTGAATGTTCCTAAATGCTTTTCTGTTTTTGAATCCCAGAACAACTGAAATATCACATAAGCAGATTCTGGTTTTCCAAAACAGGCAGATGCCGTTCTGTGAAGCAGTTGGTACGGCAAATCCAGATATCCCTCGGCGCAAACACTCGAATATGGTTTTATGATGCTTATCCAATGCTCAAGAACACCCCGCCTGTTTTCACTATCACTTGTTTTCAGCCATTCTCCGATCGCTTCATATTTACTCTTGGCATATTCTGTGTATTTCGCTTCGATGGCGATTTTGCTTTTCCCCGTGATAATCATGACATCCGACATTGATGATTTATTCTTTGGGGTCGATTTTGTTGGATATTCGAAGTACACATCGGCGTTTCCAGACCCTATGCCCAGTTCTTTGTCTATTATGCCCAATACCTTTCCTGTATTCTTCCAGTATTGCGCCAAAGGTACTGAAGAGGTTCGGATTGAATTGATTTTAGTTCCCGAGTAATAATCCAGTATCGATTCATAGTCAGAACATTTTGGATTTCCCCAAAACACATTATTCAGTTTCATATCTCCCCCTTTGGCGCATAACATAAACAGTGTAACATAAACAGTATCCGCGCTCAATATCATGCGTCATCAATGCTGTCATAAGTCGTGCATGGCTCTCAGCCGGCTGACCCGCCCGTTGCCTGCCGGCACCTGCGACAACAGTGTCTGCCATAAAAGCGTGTTCACTCCGCCGGCTAACGCCCTGATGCATTTCGCCCAACCGGCAACCGGATCCGTGAAATGCGGATTGCGGTCATCGTACAGCAGGAGCCAACAGCATTCTCATCGAGTTCGTATGTTTCCGCGATAGTGTAAACCATTTGATATCCCGACCACAGCGAACACGTTTACGGTGAGAGCGGTGGCTGACCGGGGATGTTCGATTAGCGCTCCGGGCGCAGCCGTTGGGCGGTGCCCAGCAGCGCGAAGTCGGCTTTTTACTCGAGGTTTTCATAGATCGTATTGATTACATCGCCGACAATATTCTTAACCTTCTCTAATTCGATATATGCATAGACATCGTCATGGTTATGGGTAATTGTTTGGTATTTCCCGGCCAGTATTTTAAATATTTTCTCCGAAGATCCTTCTGAACAAGGTTGAAATATTGCTTTGGGAATGGAAATGTTTGCTGTCTGAATCTGCCGCAACCCTCGTTGAGAGATCCATATCGCAAAGCGTTCTGAAGCGCCGATAATATGGATAGCGATGCGTTTTTTTCCTCCTTTAATCTTCGCAATGGTTGACAAGGTTTCGACGCTTTCCAGAATGTTTTTCACTGACAATTTATCTTCTTTAAATGACTCGATTTGAGTATTCAGCCTTTCAACCGATGAGGACTTTATTTGATCCGGTTCTGAATCGTGGGTAGTAATGGTATACAGCACGTCATCGCCCAGGCAGAACTTGTTTATGGTGACAATCTTTATCTCTATTGTTTTCGTTTCTAAAAAGGTGACGAGCCGGTGCAATTGGTGATGAACTTTGTCGCATACAATGATCAGAAGAGGTTCTTCGTCCTCGCATTCGCGGACGTCATTTGGCGAAACCTCGGGCGATAAAAACACCCATCCCTTGGATTGCTTTATCTGTGAAAGATATACGGTATAGTCGAGAAGTTGTGCAATGATTTTTCTTCGGATTCCTTCATTGCTGATGATTTTACATTCGACGAGTATGATTCTTCCTTCAGAATCAAGCAGCACGAAATCTGGCCTACCGGAATCCGTTTGGATTTCCCTTTTGTAGGCGACAATTTTGTTACCGAGTAATCTCTTTTCGCTTCTAATCAGGTGTTCCAGGAGTACCTGGAGTGATTTCTCATCATCGTAAGCGGACGAGACTATGCGTGTCACTTCTGAATTATTAAACCGGTAAAGATTCGTTTCCATTTGCTGCTCCCCTTTCGAAGTATACCATTTGACCTTCCAGAAGTTTTGGACATCTCACGCCAACGTGCCGGCGGTTGCATCTCCTGACGCCAGTTCGAAGTGTCAGCAAGGCCGTCATAAACCGTGCTTCGCTCGCAGCCGGCTGATTCGCTGGTTGCCTGCCGGCACCTGCGACAATAGCGTCTGCCACGACAGCGTGTTTAATCCAGCGGCCAACACCTTGATACGTTCCGCCCAGCCGACAGCCGGATCCGCAAAATACGGATTGCGTTCATCGTACAACAGAAGCCAAGCGGCACTTTGGTCGAGCGCGTATGTTTCCGCACAATTGTGGAACAGTTGATAACCCGACCACAGTGGACACGTTTGCAGGGAGAGCGGTGGCTGACCGGGGATGTTCATGACCCGCACTGCCGTTTCCCAGTAGCGGGCGCCGGTTGCACGATTCCTGCCCGGGGTTGCCATTGGACAGCCGAAATACTGATCTGGACGAGCCCACCAGGTCCCATCGCAGCAGCCATCCGCGGGATACTTGCATGGGCTGAACCCCCGTTCAGTGAATTTTGCCTCAATAGTCAGGATAACACGCCCATCCGGAGAGCGAATGATTCCGTCGAATTTTGTCCGGCCGTCAGTCACTTCTTCGAAAGCAATCGTGCAGTCGGAAACCACACGTTCCGGACAGAGAAGGTCAAGTCGCCCGCACTCCATAAGCACGCCCAGCACTTCAACAAAGAGTGCTTGCGATGACCTTGGGCTGTAGCAATGGTCCTGCCATGCATCTGCAGGCATCCGGTCAGCTATCGGGCCAATACGTTCACGCATAAGCACAGCGCGTTCCGCGGGCGTCAATGCGCGCGAACGCGGGTGCCCGTTCGGGGCAACATCCGGATGTCCGCACTCCTGCCACAACCGGTACAACGTCTGCATATACCGCGCGTATGGCTCTTCTACTGTCTGGTCGATTTCTTTCGGAGTCATCAGTTGCATCTGAACACCTCTCCGCTTGTATCAAAGATAGCACAATGCAGAATGAAGTCCAGCGTGCTGGAAATATCCCGCTATAACCTGCATTGCATGCCGTTGCCTTACGGGCCAATGCATTTCACTCGACCTGCCGCTCAACATACCATGCGTCATCACGGTTGAAGCGTGTCAGATACCCACCCTGCATGTACCAGATCGACAACTGCGCATCGCCAGGTGCCGTAATTTCCGCCAGCCATGCCTGCACCTCGTCGCGGGTGAGCGCCAGTTCGCTATTGGCAATCAGCAGGCACTGGACAGGCGCGCCTTCATGGCGCAGTTTATTGAGATCGGCCCGGGCTGCGGCGCGCATTTTCCTGAGCAGCGCGCCCCTGCTTGCCGCCGACGGGTTATGGCCATGCAGGTCGTACTTCTTGCAGAGTTGCGCAAAATGAAAGTGCTTCACTTCTGCCATCGCCAGGTAGCGGGCGGCGCTCTCCGTGCGGCTGATATAGAAGCGCACCCGGGCATCCTTGTTGACCGCAACGGTATAAGGATGTTTCGCCAGCCAGGCGGGGTCGAGCAGCGCAAAATCTACGCTCCCGCTGGTCCACCCGCGGTCTTCCCCGGTCTTCCGCCTGCCATACAAATGCAGCGCTCGCACAAATCCGTCGTCCCGCCGATAATGATTGATGGTTGCGTACTCGTTCAGCAGCGTGGGAAACGGAACGCCACCGAGCGTCGGTACCACGTCCGGCAAGTCCGTCGCCGCCACCCGCAGAAGTTGTGCGAACCGGTTATGCAGGTGGCGTTCTTCCAGCCATATTGTCGGCTGCCGGCAGAATTCCTCTGCCAGCGCCAGGCATGCACTCCGCATAATAGCTGAGCATCCCGGTGAGTTCATGACAAGTATCTCCTCTGGTCAGTATTCCCGCGTTCCGAAACAAGCAGCATCTTCACCATCGACCATATAAAGGCCGCCAGGAAAACAACCTCGTACACCAGGCGCAGGATTGTCCGCCGCATCGGGCTATATTCCATTCCCTATGCCGCTTCATGCCCGTCATCATTTTTCGCTTCCTGTTCTCCACTCGCCTGCCACACTTCCCCGTTGCGCAGGTGCCGGACCGGGCGCCCGAAAACTTCCATCTGCGTTGCCGCGGTCGTGTGGATGGGAATCACCTGCTTCGGCTGCATGGTCAGCACCAGGGTGCGCAGCGTCGCGCTGTCCGCATGGCCGCTGGTGTGACAGTGCCGCACCGTCGTCCCCTGCTGCTGCAGGTACTCGACGAACTTCCGTGACTGTTCCTCCTTGAGATAGCCGTCCCAGAGCGAGTAGATCAGCGTGCTCTGGCGCAGCCACTCCGGGTCATTCTCGCGCAGCAGCGCCGCGAGGTCTTTGCGCATCGAGGTATGCACCGTCATCAGCACGTTCTTACGCTTTGCCAGGGCTGCGCGCTTCAACTGCACCCGCCGATACTTGAAAACCGTCGCGTCGAGCCCCAGTTCCTCCACCTTGCGCCTGGTGATTGCCGCGGGGTAATAGACCAGGAGATTGAGGAAGGTGCCGCAGAGCGGGTCGGGCACACTCTTATGATGCTGATGCACCAGCGAGAGTTTCAGCGCGGTGTGCAGGTCAACCACCATGATGCGCCCCGACTGCTTCGCCGCGCTATACAGACTGCAGAGCCGGTCGATATTCTCCGATGAAACCGACACCAGCACCGGCCCCTCCGTCTCCCTGCAGATGCCCGCCAGTTCCTTGCGCAGTTTCAGTTCGTGCAGGCAATCGCTGCCGCGCCCGAGATTCGTCCCCTCGGTGATGAGGGCGTCCGGGCGGCGGCGCACCGTGCGCAGGAAGCGCTCGAAGAGGTTTCCCTTGGTCCCGTGCCTACGGAAGTCACCGGTGTAGATAACGCGTTCACCGTTTGCCTCGATTTCGAAGGCATAGGCCTCGCACGCGGAGTGGTCCATGGCGTATGGCGTGATGGTGATATCGCCGATGAGCAGCGGCTGCTGGTCGCGCAGCAGGTTATAGGACGCGATGGTCAGGTTGCCGCGCGCCTCAATTAGTTCTTTCGTCAATGCTCCCGCGCAAACCGTGATGCCCGGGTCGGCATACTGCAGGAAACCGAAATGGTCGCCATGCGGATGCGAGATGAATACCGCATCGACCCGCTGTTGCTCTCCGCTGCCGGTATACAGCCCCGGCACATCCGGCAGCACTCCCTCCTGCACCAGTTGCTGCGCGCTCTTCCCTTTCAGGATGCGCGCATCGAACTTGCTGCCGTCCGCGGCGAGCAGCGGCATCCCCATATCGAAGATGAGTCGCGTGCTCTCTGTGCTCACCTCCACGCAATTACCGCCGATTTCATTCGTCCCGCGATGGATACAAACCTTCATGTTCTCCTCCTTTTCCTTCCTCTTTCCTGTATATACTCCCGGCCTCGCCACCGCGTTGCAATATTCTGCAAAATGCCGTATATCGGTATAATTCTTCTGATGTCGCTTTTTGTAGCGATGTACGCCGTACCGCCTTCCCGGCCAAACCAGTGCCGCTTATGCGGTCCGGATTCCATACGACCGACCGACCAATCATGCTTTTCGCGCGCAATATCGGGATTTTTCCGGCACGCTGGACTTATGGCAGTTGTGCGGTATACTCATCTCAGATACAGTCAGTACACTTCACCGCAAGGAGGATCACCATGAGATTCCCACAGCAATCCGACAGCCGCGGCAGTTTGCGCAACATCCAGTTGCTCATCAACCATCATCCCAAGCTCATCAATGAGGAAATCCGTAAACAGGTTCAGGATTGCATCACCATCGAGTGGGTGTCCCCGCTGTCCGCCGACGATCATGCCGAGTATCGTGACGCGGAGTTTATGCAGGTGCTTGGCCTCGGCAAAAAGGGCGCGGAAATGCCATTCCCCCTGCATGAGTTCTGGCCTAAACTCGGCCCGCAATGGGATGCCCTGGGCAGAACGAAACCGCGTCAGGGAATCTTCCTCGTCGAAGCGAAGGCGCATCTCGCCGAACTTGTCTCTTCCCCCTGCCGGGCCTGCGGCATGTCAAAAGAGTTGATCATGGACTCGTTCGCCACAGTCAAAGATTATCTCAGCGTCGGGGATGAGGCGGACTGGGCCGGGCGATTCTATCAGTATACCAACCGCCTGGCGCATCTCTATTACCTGCGCGTGCTGAACCACATCGACGCCCGTCTTATTTTCGTCTACTTCACCAATGACCGGTCGGTAGCAGAACCGACGACGCGGGAACAGTGGGAGGGCGCCATCCGCGTGATGGAGGAATGTCTCGGCATCCCCCGCCAGCACCCGCTCCGCGCATACATCAGCGATATTTTCATTGACGTTGCGGCACTGCAGCAATGAATCGCCGACGCGGCAACCGGCCGGGCTTGCTTAACCGGTTCAACACCATCCGGGCACAGTCGGAAAGTATATGTACAGCTGCAGGGCCCGGGATTACAATCGCAACTGCTGACAAATCCGGGAGGAAAGCACATGTATCAAGCACATAATCGTGCACCTGTTGAACGTGCCCTGGTCGAGGCAATCACGCTCGTCTGCAGGAATCCGGCGTCTTCTGGTAAAGGAAAGACGACACGCTAACAGGTGAGGGGATAGTATGGGATCCTTCGGCAACGTGCTGTATGGCAGCGAGTATCATCTGCTGCGCTGGATGGGACGGCACCGGGACGAACTGAATCGGCGCCTGCTGGCCCTGTTATCCGGCAGTCACACCACCATCGAATGGCAGGACTTCCATTTTCGCGATTCCACGCTCTCACCCGACCGTGAAATCGAGGGTATAGAGTTTCTGCAGTCACACCCGGCATATGACCAGTTGCACACAGCGTGGCAGAATGAGTGGCCGCAAACCGGGAGTGCGCAATGCTGGGACGCCATCGGACAGGCAACTGGCGGCGACGGCGTGTGCTGGCTGCTGGTCGAGGCCAAGGCCGAGTTGACCGAGTTCGTTTCCAACTGCGGGGCAACAGGTGACAGTAAACAGCGCATTAGCCGCAACCTGGCTGCTTTCCGGGAACGCCACGCGATTACGGGCACCAGTGATTGGCTCAAACGACATTATCAATACGCCAACCGGTTATGGTTTGTCGACTTTCTTGAGCGTCATCAGATACGGGCGGTACTGGTTGAGGTATTGTTTACCGGCGATATCCCTGTGCCGGGACGCCGGATTCCAGCAGGTGCGGCGGAATGGCGCGAAGCAATTGCCGGAATGCACGATTTCCTTGGTGTTGCCAATCACGCCTGGACACAGCATCACGTCTGCCGCCTGCTTCTTCCCGTGACTGGCGGCAATGCGTAAGATCTTCTCTGCCACCGGCGCAACTTAGTGCCAGTGCCGAATCCGGCTACGGTCAGCGTGTCGGCCTCGTACAAGAGGAGTACCCGACCGCCACCGCACTTGGCAAGCCGCGGCGCCAGCATCGGGTGATTAGTGCTACAGCGTATGTTCACGGGGAGAAGCAAGTGTCTGTCGCGATAATCTGATGCGGAAGGGGGTCCTCATGCAATCGACCAGAATAACTGGCGGGTGGCATACGGCACAACGCAACCCGTTGTATCGCGCCGGTTCATTGAGCGACGCGGAAGGACGTGCCATACACTGGCATTCGCCTGACAGCCCGCACTCGTCGCAGATTTTCTGCATTTCCGCGTTCGGTTCGCTGCGTGGCCTGCCGGACCGTGACCGCATCCTGGCACAACTCTTCGCCGGCATCCTTCCGCGCGGCGCAGCATGCGGTCCTTGGCATGTGCAGCCGGAATTCCACGATCCTTCCCGCCTCGGTGAGACCAGTGCCGGGCAGCCATCCGTTATTGACGTGTTCTGTCATTCCGCCGATGCTGCCGTTTGCCTCGAAGCGAAATTCCTTACTGATGCCCGGCATGGTTTTGGCGGCTGCAGTCAGTGCGGGCGCGGGTATTGCGCGGGTTATTACGGGGTAGGGTCAGACCTCAAAACCGGCACTGACGCACACTGCCGCCTTGCCATAGGCGACGGCAAGCGCACTCCGCGCCGCTACTGGGAAGCAGGACGTCAGTATTTCCGCGCTGCGGTATACACCTCGCAGCGCAGCGGCGAAACCTGCCCGTTTGCCGGCCCGAATTTTCAATTGATGCGCAATTTTCTATTCGCCGCAAAGAGCGGGCTACCGCATTTCGGCCTGCTCGTCATCGTCCCGCGAACGCTGATGGCATCCTGCGCAGAACAGCTGGAGATATTCCATACGACCATCCTGCGCCCGGAACATCAGTCCCGGGTTGCACTTGTCACCTACGAGACTGTGATCAGCTACCTGCGTGAATCAGCTTGTGACGCCAGTAGGCAATTGGGTGATTTTCTCCGAACCGGTCTGCATGAAACTATTCACAAAGACAGCTGTTCCCGTAAAGGAGAATAGTAGATGAAGATCATCGAGAACGTTATCGCTGAGTTCTGCCGCGATTTTGTCCGGCACCCGTATTACTGCTACACCGAACACGGTATACACGCCGCATTCTACGCCAATCTTGCGACAGCGCTGCCGAATAAATATGCCGTGTGGAACGACCAGCGTGTCGGCCTCGTGCAGAAGGAGTATCCGACCGCCACCGCGCTCGGTAAGCCGCGACGCCAGCATTGGGATATCGCCGTGCTGGCCAACCCGTTGCGCCCGGTGAAATCCCGGCCGGCCGGTGCACCGGAATATGACTACCTGCATCTCGACGCTGCCATCGAATTCTCACTGAATGAGGGAGAAAACCACCTGACCGATGACCTGCAGCGCCTCGAGCAGGCCGAGTATGTCGCCAACCCATATATCGTCCAACTCTACCGCCTGTCGCCTGCCGGGGCGCGCTTCTCCGGACGTGACCGTTCCCCGGATAGCAGCCACATCGTTCCTCTTGAATCCGTGGTTCGCCTGTCAAAGAAGTACCGTGCGACGGTATTTTACGCGCGTGCTGATGCAGCAGACAGCACGTCAAACGGCATTTGGCGTATTGCCGCGAGCCGAACGAGCACAATCAGCTGATTTCTGCCTGCCTTTATCTTTCCCCCGAGGCTCTCCGCTATCCCGTGTCGCCCGGTCAGCAGCCACCTGGAGCGCTCATGCCGTAGCGCGCACTGAGCCATGCGCGCAGTTCATCATCGCAGGCGGCGATGATCTGCTGCCAGTAGACCACCCTGCACTTCTGCCGCAACGACACATCGCGCAGGCAGGCAACAGTCGTTGTGTAGCGGGCGACAAGATCGTCGCGTCGTTCATCGCAAAGCAGCACATGGGCCCGGCCGTGCTGCATTGACGCGAGCAGGTTCCTGATCACCTGGTAATTGTCGTATTCTTCTCCTGCCCGGGGGAGCCGGTCGACATGAAACGCTGCCTGCAGGCCGTCGTAACTTTCCACCACTTCAGCGCGTTTGCGAGTAAAGTCGGTTTCCGTCAGTTTCGCCTCGCAGAACACGCCCGGAACAGCTAGGTCGATTTCCGTCGCGTCTTTGCACCCGCCGGCAATGGACACGCCCGCGAGGTAGCCGAAGGTTATCTCAGACAGGTCGCTACCCAGCAATTCCTGAACACCCTTCCATGTTGCCACGCGGGGATGGCAGAAGATGTTCATGAGCAGCGCATCGCTGCTGTTTGATGATTGCATTTCTTTGGCCCCGGGGACATTCTGATGCAGTTTTTCCGTGCGCATGTGCCATTGCGGGTTGCGGGTAATGGTTTCCCATACGGTCGGATGGAATGAATCTGCCACCTTGTCGAACAGCACCGCCGAGGCATGCGTGGCGTCAACCGGCATCGGTATGCTCTTCGCGTATGTCACCGCTGCATCCCGTATACTTTGTTTCTGCTCTTGCACGTTCATTGTGCACCTCCTGCCGACATATACGGCCAGGAACACGCAGGCGTTGCATTTTTTTCACCTTCAGCGTTGCCTGCAACGCCTGTCCAAACAGACGAGTATATACGTGGAGGAGAAAGAGACAAAGGCAAGAACAGCGCTATGCGCGCCTCATCAAGAGGGGGATTGTATGGCTGACGCGAGAAAATTAAACGAATGGCTCACGGATGAACTGGAAATATCACTCAGTCCGCTGCTGGTACTGCTGGTCGATCACGATGCCGGGGGCGACCTGCTCGAGCGGGTAGTGCGGATGCGGCAAGCCCTGCAGGATATCCTGCTGCACGATGTTCCGCCAATCCGCATACGCGACCGCAAGGAACTGCACCCGCATGAATATGCGTTCCACTTCAACGGCCGGTTGCAGGGGAGCGATTTCGCGTATCCTGACCGGTTGCTGGCCTCGGGCACACCACAGCAGCTTGCCGGCCTGCACGGCAAGGCCGTCGCGCATCCCGTCACCGGCACCCCGGGCGTGTGGATTGCGCCCGGCGAGCGTATGCGGGCCGTTCAGACGGGCTGCACTGTCGAACCCCCGTCAGAACTGATTGTCAGCCATTTCCAGTCAATCTACGAAGCAGAGAGCCACTAACAGCATCCGCCCGTCAAGGCGATTTCCTATTTTCGCGGCGGCATCTGATTGGCGTTGAGCAGGCAGATGCTGGCCTGCTGTTTCAGCCATTGCCGGAATTCCTTGGCCGCCGGGGTGCCGACGGTGCCGATCGCTTCGGCGATATCCTCCCAGGTCAGGACAAAGGTCGGGATAATGGTCCCGCCGTCGGTTGCAGCATTGCGTTCAAGCCAGTCGCAGAGGCGGTTCAACTGCGAACCTTTCTGCCGGCGTGCCTTGGCATTACTGACCGCTTGCCACTTCTTTTCGGCAACGACAAGACAATGGCCAGCATGGTCGATTGCCTGGCTGGCCTGTATCCCCTCAACCCGCTCAATTTCCAGCAGGATATCCGCGCAAAAACTCCAGTCGGTATTGGCTTTTGCTTTGATGGTCAGCAGGGTATTCCCCTTTTGGTTCCATACCGCGACATCACAATACTCACCCGCATCTGTTTCCGCCCGAACAATGTCATGGAGGTTATTATCAAACGACACCACCAATTTTTCGTCAGCCGCAAACAGGCCGGACAGGTCTTCGGCAACACCCACGGTATCCGGTAGCACCTGCTGCAACCGGTTACGCACCTGCAGAAAGCTTTTCGTCCATTCGGCATCGCTGAAGATTGCGGTGAACACCTTGGCATACAAATTTCGCTCGTCCCGATTCCAATTTGAAGGATGCCGCGGATTCGTTGAGAAAGTCGCCATGATACAACCTCCTTTGCCGTCAGTTTTTTACCTGTCTGCAACCATAACGCAAGGGCAGCGTGCTCCAGTTCATGATCATGCGTAATCGTACATATTTTCACTTGTTACTGCAATTACACGAATTCGATGATTCACGCCCCGCATCCTGTCACTGACTTGAGGAAGTAATCGCTCTCGGATTCTCGCCGCTCCTGCCATGCCCGGGCATAGGCCTCGGGATGGTATGTGTTCAGCCAGGCGGTGCGATACGCCAGCAGTGCATACGCAACGCCATGAGCCTTGCACTGAACCCATGTGCTTCTCTGCGCAAGGTATTGGAACATACCGGCAAGTTGCTCGTGAGCTATGCCGTTCTTCATGCCACAGGCGATAAACTCGTCCCTTATGTCGGTCTGCTCCCTGTCGCCATGGCGCAGTTTTTTCCGAAACTGTTCCGCTGCAAGCAGGGAACTGCCCATCAACCGCGCCAATACCTGTATCAGTTGCTCCCGGTAGATAAGCACACCGTTCGTTTCCGCCAGTTCCATGGCGATGGCAGGATGACCCGGAGCGATGACAGACCCGCCACACATCTGCTGCAGGCATTTGTTGGTTGTGCCGTTCGCCAGCAGTTCACTCCGTTGCAGCGAGATGAACGCAGCCAGTTCAGTGAAATTGCGTGGCGGGTACAAGGCCAGGTATTCTCGGGCCTGTTCTGCACCAACCAGAAACACCCCCTCGGTGCACGTCGTCGGCAGAGCGCGATAGACCTCCGCATCATCCGGCGATAACGACCTCAATTCCTCGACGCTCATTCCGATTTCAGCAAGGCAGCGCCTGATTGCCGTCAGGGTTGTTAGCGCCAGCACGTTGACATTCACCAACGCCAGCGGATTTTCATTGACCTTTTGCAGGTGTTCGAAGCAATCCCGGTCGTAGTGGAGCACCCGCTCTCCGGTTTCACGACAGCGTAATGGCACGATTTCAGACAACGTACGCCCGGCAATGACATTGCTGGAATGCCAATAGGTCGTGCGGCGCACTATCCCCTCAAGGCGGCAGGCGTAATCGATCCACGCGCGCAGATGTTCATCAGCGCCATTGGCAATTGCCGCACACTGCGGCACGCTGATGACTGCTTCCGGTAAACGCATGCCTGCCGGGATTGCTTTCGCCACTTCCCCGGCAATCTCCGTTGGGACTCCCATAACCTTCGCGACATCACGCAGTATCTGTTTGGACCTGTTGATTGTCCGTGCCGACATGTGCGCCACCCGGCTACACCCGTATAAGTTGCTAATCGTGTCGAATACTTCGTCATGCCGGGCCGCGTCAACATCAATATCAACGTTTGGCAGCCCATTGCCTGCCAGGAATTGTTCGGGCTGCAGGCCATAACGCAGCGGGTCGATTTCCGTGATGCGCAGCAGATAATTGACGATGCTACCGCCTGCGGCACCCCGCCCCGGCCCGACCAGTATCCCCCTCCGGCGCAACGCCACAACAATATCCTTTACCATCAGCAGATAGCCGGCGCCGGCAGCACTGAGCATTGCCAGTTCCTGCTCGAAACGCTTTCGGGGTGCCGGTTCATTATCGACGTACAAGCGCGGCAGCTCCTCCAGGCAGAACGCACGTAGCGTGGCAATGCTGATATCTGCATGCGATTTATCCGGCTGAGGCATTACCCGATGAACCCGGCAGCGCTCTGCAATAGTTGTCGTGTTTGCTATTGCCTCTGGCACATCGTGGAATAGCTCATGCATTTCCGCCGCACTGCGCAGATGGTAGGTTCCGGTTTCCGCACGACATGCAACGCCATCAAGCAATGCGTAATGAACCGGTAACAACGCGTTATCATCCGGTGTTATGCAGCGGACGATAGCAGCAGCCACCAGCGGGATGCCCGTCCGTTCATGCAGGAAAAGCAACCCGGCATTCATGTCCTGTTCGCCGGGCACGCCATTGCGCGTCATTTCGAGATAGAAATCATCCCTGCCGAAATGATCGCGATATGCCACCGCTGCTGTTTCCGCCGCTGCCATGTTGCCGTCGAGGATATGCCGCGCCACCTCGCCACCAAGGCCGCCGCTCAGGGCAATCAGTCCTTCGGCATATTGTTGCAATACCCTGCGCCTGACTACCAGACGTTCCCCGCGTACCAGATTGTCTTCGTGCGATACCAGTTGTAGCAGGTTGGCATAGCCGGTCGCATTTTCCACCAGCAGTACCAGGGTCAGGGTTTCTCCGTTTGGCGCATCCATCACCTGCACTTCGCAGCCGGTCAAAACATTGATCCCCGTTTCGACCGACTGCTGTGACAGGATAAATGCGCCATGGAGATCACCGGTGTCAGTCACAGCGATATGGCCCATCCCCTGCGCTGTCACCGCCTGCAGCAGTGGCCCTTTCTCACCCGGTTTACCCACACGGCATATGCCGCGGTACGGTGAATATTCCGTCTGCACATGCAAATGCACTATGCTTTTCTTCATCTTGCCCTCAGCCATTTGGACCGTCTTATGCTCCTGAATCAACCGCCTCTGTTTCCTATAGTAATGGCCAGCAGGCGCTTGGGGCGGCACGAAACACCAGCCATGCGCACAGCACAATATTGGCGACGAATTCGATGCCAATGGGCGTGTAGTTGATGTGTTTGAGCATTTCCATGATCGCCTCCTGTCCGTACTCTATGGATATATACCGTCACCGGGCGCCTGGCGTTGCACACAATTTCTTGCCGCCTGTTGCAACGAATCCCGCCTGAGGGGCGTATATTGCCTTAGAGACCGGGCGATCTGCAGTAATATCTGTCAATAGTACTACCGGATCACGTCGTTGCTTGCGGTGCAATTGCCGCCGAGGGGACTCCGGCAGCCAGGGAATTCCAGCAATGGCTGAAACACCAGTCCGGCATCTGCCAGCTCGGTTGCAGCCAGATGCCGCCAAAGAAATGAGATAGCACGTGGAGCAAAACAACACGCGCGTACAAATTCAGGAGGATTGCCAATGAGTGTATTCAAGCCAAAGAGTGGAGAAACAGTAGCGACAGGAAATGCGGAAATGCGCGCAGCAGCATTGCTCACCGATGAACGTTTGCGTCAGTGTGCATTCTGCCCGGCTGCCGGTGAGGATTATCAGACACTGCAACGCCTGGTTGAACGCCATGCAGACATTATCTACCTCGACATCGAGATGCAGTATCTGTTCAACGCGTATGGTGCTGAGTCCATCGGCGGATATCGGGTCATCCGGCGGGAATTGACAACGCTTGACGTCGTGTCAGGGCGCAACAAAAACTGTGACAGCGAGTACATTGCTGCCATTGATCAGAAGATCCAGAAAACGTATTCACCTGATCTCCGGCCCGTTTTTATCCACTAGGCTCTTGATTCCTGCCATAGTATAG
>CAZWUZ010000068.1:0-14451 GCA_964637655.1 uncultured bacterium
ACAACCAGCTGATCGGCTACGGGCTGGTGGTCGGTCTCGCCGGCACGGGGGACAGCAACAAGGCGGCAATGACGCTGCAGTCGGTATCGAGCATGCTCGCCGGCTTCGGCGTGCGCGTGTCGGAAAACGAGATGAAACTGAAGAACGTGGCGGCGGTGATGGTGACGGCGACCATCCCGGCGTTTGCCGGCAACGGCGACCGCCTCGATATCACCGTCTCGTCGCTGGGCGATGCCAAGTCGCTCGAGGGTGGACTGCTGCTGCAGACCCCGCTGCAGGCGGCCAACGGGCAGATCTACGCGGCGGCGCAGGGGGCACTGACCATCGGCGGGTTCAACGTCGGCAGCGGCGGCTCGTCGTCACAGCGCAACCATGTCACGGTCGGGCGCATCCCGGGCGGGGCCATTGTCGAGCGCGACCTGCGCAGCGAGTTCCTCAGCAACGGGACGGTCGAACTGGTCCTGCGCGACGCCGATTTCACCACCGCGGGGCGGGTGGCGGGGGCGATCAACGCCCGCTACAGCGGCGCGGCGCGGGCGGCGGACGCGGGGCGCATCCGCGTCGCGCTCCCCGGCGAATTCGCGCAGAACCCGGTCGGGTTTATCGCCCTGCTGGAGAACCTGAGCGTCGAGCCGGACGCGGCGGCGCGGGTCATCGTCAACGAACGCACCGGCTCGGTGGTGCTTGGCGGCAACGTCCAGCTGTCCACCTGTGCGGTCAGCCACGGCTCGCTGCAGATCACCATTCAGCGGCAGGTAATCACCGCGGTCGCCCCGCCCCCGGCCGAATATGACGAAGATGGCGAGCCGGTCACCACGACCACGCAGCAGCAGCAGGTGCGGGTCGAGGAGCAGCATAACCGCCTCGTCGCCCTTCCCGAGGGGACGAATGTCGGGCAGGTGGTCGACGCGCTCAATGCCGTCGGTGCCGGGCCGCGCGACATCATCGCCGTGCTGCAGGCCATCCGCGAAGCGGGCGCCCTGCACGCGGAACTGGTGGTGATGTGATGCAGGCGCAGTTCCTGCCGCTGGCGCAGTCGCTGCTGCCGCTGGCGCAGCCGGTGGCGGCGGCGCCGGCCCTGCCGCCGCGCGGGGCGCGGTTCGCGGAGCTGCTGCAGCAGGCCGGGCAGCCGGCGACAACCCCGGACGCGGCGGCGGAACGGCAGCGGCAGGAGCGCGAACTGCGCGACGCGTCGCAGGGACTCGAAGCGATGATGATCAACCAGCTGTTCTCTGCCATGCGCAAGACAGTGCAGAAGAGCGGGCTGGCTGACGGCGGGGCGGGCGAGGAGATGTTCAGCGGCATGCTTGACCACGAATATGCGACGCAGATGAGCCGCTCCGGCTCGCTCGGCCTCGCGGAGATGATTTACGAACAGATGAGTGCCACCCTCGGGTAGGCACCCGGCAAACCGACGCCCGCACCGCCGCCCTGCTCTGTCGGGGCGGTGGCAGCGGGCTCTTTTCGTATCCGGGTGACCGCGCCTGTGGAAACCCGTTCATCTGCTGTTCACACAGGAGGAACACGATGGAGATGGGCGCCGCGCAGCAGAAGGTCAAGGACGTGCTCGGGGAACTGTTTCACCCGCGGCTCGGGTCGTTTGTCGCGCTGACCGAGGAGGTGGGGGAACTCGCCGACGAGGTGATGCAACGCGAGATGTACGGACAGAAGCAGGACAACGGCGACCTGGCGAAGGAGCTGGCGGACGTGCAGGTCTGCCTCTTCGAACTGGCCACCGTCTACGGCATCGACCTCGAGCAGGCATTTCTCGCCAAGTTCGCCGCCATCGAGGGGAAGGTGCCGCAATGGCGCGAGAAGTTCGGCCCGTCGCTGGCCCGCGCCCGCGCCCGCCTCGACTGAGGACTGCCCCTCACCGGCCGTTTACATCCGGATGTCCGGATGCTACCATCAGCGTATGGACAGAAAGTCAGTGCACGTGCGTCTCTGGAGCGGGCTGTTTGCGCGCGAGGAGTTGTTGGTGCGTGACGGGTTCGTGCGCTATCGCCGAACAGGGCTCCTCGAAGATGCACTCTGCCGTGTCCCGCTGATGGACATTGACCTGCATATCGACCGGAAGCCGTCCGGTGAATTCAATTTTGGGGCACTGCTCATTCTCGGCTGGTTTTTCTTCGTCTTTCTGTTCAGCACCATACAGGGAAAACTCAAAGGTGACATCCCAGCGGAGCTACTGATCAGCGCGACCATCGCGGTCGTTTTCGCCGTGGCAATCATCGACCAGCTCTCGCATGTTGGCCGCCGGCAATTTGTGCTCTACCACCGCAACGGGAAAATTGCTGTTCAGCAGACGCGCGCGACGTGTCGCCTCCTGGCACAGGTACGGAAACAGATTCGCGATACACAGAGGCACCTGTCGGCACGTACGGCGGAGCAGGCAACGGCCCGGGCATGGGTGATGCGCCAACTCGACGAATTGCGCGAGGACAACACCGTTACCGCGGCAGAATATGATGCAGCGCGGTGCCAGGTGCAGGGAATCAGCCGTGAGGCGGGATTTACCGTCGCAGGAGGAAATGCATGACGACCATCACGCCGCTGGGACAGCACCTGGCGGAGAATCTGCAGATCAGCTGGCGGGAAAGCCCGTTCCGGCGCATGACCATCAGCGTTGACGACGACCGGCTGGTGCTGCGGCGTCAAGGGTTGTTCAGCGAGCGGGTCGAGCATCTGAACGTCGCTGCGGTCGATCATGTATTCGACTCGCTGCGCTCCGTCGGTTGGGGCTCCTGCCTGGGCACCCTGTTGTTCGGCGGGGGAGGGCTCTTCGTCTGGTTCGTCGCGGTGCGGGCGGCAAAACCGTCTGACTTCTGGTTCGCGGCGTTCTGGGCAACGGTCTTCACGCTGGTTGGCGCCGCGTTTCTGAACGCGGCATGGCGGAAAACAGGGCGCTTTTTCTGCCTGTTCAACGGGTATCAGGGCACGCCGCTGCTGCTGATTCGCGATTGCGCGGCAACAGCAGCCGGTATGCCCAGGCTGAGCGCGTTGCTCAAGGAGAAGCAGCGCGCCCTGCGCGATGAACAGACCGCCGCCGGTTCGCTCGCCGGGCAGTTGCGTCAGCTGGGCGAACTGCATAAGAGCGGGGTACTCAGCGATGCCGAGTTCGCGAGCGCCAAACAGAAACTGATCGGCCGGTCGGAAACCATCGGCTTTGCGCGCAAGGACACGTGAGCGGCGGCCATGGACAGTTGCTCCTGGCGTGACACGCTGCTGAGTCGCGTGACCCTTCGGGTTGCCGGAGACCGGTTGTGTTGCGAGCGGCGGGCATGGCGCGGCTGGCGCCGGTATGTCCGGCTGGCGGGACTGCGGGACAGTTTTGACGTTGTGACGCAGCGGAACTGGAACGGCTATGTCGCGGCGGCGCCCTTCGCGCCCCTCGGCCTGATACTTCTGGCGCTGGTCATCTTCGACCCCGATCCGCGTGCGTGGATAAACATTCTGGGGGGATGTATCGGCCTGTTTTTTACCGCGCTGGCGTTCGTCCTGGTGTCGTATTCATGGCAGCGCTCGGGGAAGTTCCTGCTGGTTTGTGAGGAAGCCGATGACAACGTGATGCATACGGTTGCAAGCGTACCGTTTTCGCCGGCCCGCAGCCGTCAGCTTAACGAACTGGCGGACATAATCCGGGCTGAGCGCGAGCGATGCACGAACGACGAATTCCCGGATGTGTCACTGCCGGCGGAACTCGGACAGCTGGCGGCCCTGCATCGGCGAGGGGTGCTGAACGACGGAGAATTTCAGGCCGCCAAGGCCGCGAGAATTGCCGGTCCGCTGCCGCAGTCCGGTCAGCCGGTGTAGCGGCAGGCGAGCAGGGAGATGTCGTCGGTGGCGGCGGCGCCGCCGCTGAAGGCCATGAGGTCGGCGTAGAGCCCGTCGAGCAGCGCCGGGAGCGCCTGGCCCCGGTGGCGGTCCACCGTCGTCAGCAGCCGCGGCTCGCCGAACAGCTCGTCCTGCGCATTATTGAACTCGATAATCCCGTCGGTATAGAAGAGCAGGGTGTCTCCCGGCTGCAGGTGCAGGGTGATATTGCCGTAGTCGCTGTCGGGGAAGATGCCGAGCATGACGCCGCCCAGCGCCAGCTGTTCCGCGCCGGCGCCGGCGCGCACGCGGACGGGCGGCGGATGCCCGGCATTGCCGGACCTGACAACGCCTCCCGCGGCCAGCAGGCAGTAGGCGATGCTGGCGAGGCGGTCGAAACGCTCCTGCGGGAACTCGTTGTTGAGTGCAAAGAGCAGGTCGGCGGGGAGCATGGGCTGACCGTCGCGGACGACGTTGCCCGCTGACGGTTGCAGGAACTGCGCCAGCGAGGCGGTGACCAGCGCCGCCGGCACGCCATGCCCCGAGACGTCGATGATGTAGGCGGCGCAGCAGTCGGGCGTCAGCGGCGTGAGATTGAAAATGTCGCCGCCGATATGTTCGCAGGGGACGAACTTCCAGGCGAATTCCCAGCCGGAAAGCGACGGAGCCGCCGACGGGAGCAGCGCCCGCTGCACGCGCGCCGCCGCGGTCAGGTCCTCGTCGAGCAGCCGCTGTTTCTCCGCCAGTTCCCGTTCCACCGCCGCGTAGCGGAAGACCAGGTCATGCAGCAGCTTCTCATTGAGCGCGTAGTCGCGGTTGCGTGCCCTCGCCTCCAGCACCTCGCGCACATAGTCGTCGGCGGTGACCAGCGGCGGGTCGGGATTCCTGCCCGGGGTGTTCATTCCGGCAGCCGTTGCGCGAAGGCGGCGCGCAGTGCCGGCAGGTCGGCGGCGGGCAGACGGTCGATGCCGACCCGCTCCGCGGCGAGCAGCGCGTCGATGACGGTCAGGATATCGCGCCGGCCGCGGATGACGCTGCCATGCTGCGGGGCGATCATCGCCACCGGCAGCTTCATGACCTGCGCCAGCGCGTGGCGCAGCGCCGCGGTCGAGGGCATTACCAGCGCGTGGAAATCGACGAGGTCGGGGACGGGGCAGATGCTGCGGCCGTGCGGGCAGTTGACATGCGCGCAGGTGGCGCAGTCGTCGCTCAGGCGCAGGAAGAGATCCCAGTCGCGTCCCAGGCTGCCGAACAGGTCACCGGAGAAAAGCGTTCCCGTGGCCGGGTCGAAGGCGACGCTGCTCCCCGCCGCGTGCGCGTAAGGGGTGTTGCTGAAGCGCAGCTCGCGCCCCGAGGCAAAACGGAAGACGTGCCCGATTTCCTCAAACCCGACGAGACGGCTCCCCACCTGGTAGTGGCGCAAAAACATGTGGTTGGCCTTGTCGCTGATGATGACCAGGTCGTCGCGCCCGATGATGTCCTCGAGGTTGGGGATGCTGCCGCAGAGGTCGGGATCGAAATGGTCGTAGATGAGCGCACGGATGCTCTTCGGGTTGACCCCGGTCTGCATGATCTTCATCATCACCGCGGCGAAGTCGGGGCGGCTGCCGCCGTCGATGAGCACCGCCTCGTCACCGTCGGTGACCAGGTAGGGATTGCAGTGCAGCCCGCTTTCGCGGTCATGGAACCCGACCCAGTAGATGCCGTCAGCGACGGCAATGGGACGCTCGTAATCGGGTGCGGCGGGGTTCATGGTGCACCTCCGGACGGAGCGAGTGTAGCACCCGCACCGGTGGCGGTCAACTGTCCGGCCAGTTCCGGGAGCAGCACCTCCAACTGGCGTACACTGGCCAGCAGCGCATCGGTGGCGGCCAGTGTCCCGTAGAGCATCAGGTGCTGCGGGTCGTGGCGGTCAGCGGCGGGCGGTGGCAGCGGGACCGCGGCGGGGAGCGGGGCATACGCCGCGGCGCGCAGCAGCGCGGCGAGGTGCGCGGCACGGGCCGCACAGGGGTCAGGCACGGCGACGCGGAAGACCAGCGTGGTGAGGGTGTGGCAGTGCTGCAGCAGGTCGCGCAGGTGCCAGGCGTAGAAGAGGTGCTGGCGGATATCGCGGATGCGGTTGCGACGCAGGAGGCCGAGCGGTGACGCGTATTCGCGCTCGATGTCGAGGCAGGCCTCCGCCAGTTCCGCGAGGCCCGCGTAGCGCTGCGCCAGTGGTGCCAGTGCTGCTTCGCAGCGGGCGTGGTCGCGCGTAGCGAACGCGTCGAGCAGTGTGGCGGCCGCGGCGAACGACGCGGCGCGTTCCTGCCGCAGGCGGTGGTAGAGCCGGCGGCGGTAGTTGTAGGCGCCGGCAACATAATTGACCAGGGTGGCGAGGGGAATGCCGACGATGAAATGGGCGAAGCGCTCGGCCAGGTGCGCTTCCGTCTCTGTCCGTCCGAGGATGCCGATGTAGAGCACCGCAAACCAGCCGATGGGGAGCAGGGCGCTGCGCGTGTAGAGTGCGGCGGTGATGGCGAGCAGGCCAAGGAGCAGCGCCACCGGTGCCGGCACCAGGAGCATGATCAGGGCGGTGCCGAGCGACCCGGCGGCAGCCACGGCCACCTGCTGCAGTCCGGCACGGATACCGCCCAGCACCGTCGGCTGCAGGCAGAGCAGGGTGACAAACAGCAGGGTCAGCAGATCGGTGAAATGCAGCGCGGCAGCGAGGGCAAAACAGGCGGCGGCAATGACGGCGACCTTGGCGAGAAAGACGAGCAGGTCAAGCTGCCGCGGTTTCACGGGCGGAACTGCGGGTACTGCGCGGCGAATTTCCCGATCCATTCCAGCGCCGCCTGCCCCGGGGTGAGTGTGCGCCCGGCGGCCTGCTGCTCGAGGCGGTACTGCGCGATGGCGCAGACCTGTTCGACCATGCGCGCGCGGAAGGCCGCGTCCGCGTTGAGAAAGGCGGCCCCGACGAGGAAGCGGGTGCCTTCCGGGCGGCACCAGACGACGCGCGCGCTCGCCTCGAACGCGGGATCGGTTACCGGGATGCGCAGGCGGATGACCGCACCTTCCGGCAGGCAGCGGGCGGCATGGAAGGAGAGACCGCCGGTGCTGATGTCGGAAAGGAAATCGGCGTGCTCCGCCACAATCCCCGCCAGCTCGAAATCGATGGGAATGTCCGCCGGATGGCGCAGGAAGATGCGCCGGTCGGCTGGAGTGCTCATTGCGCGTATTCCGCGCGAATGACGGCAGGTACCAGCGCGGCACGGTATCCGCGTTTGACCCCGGTCATGGTGACCCGGAAGGCCCGCGCCGCCCGCGGGCTCAAATCATCGACCTCGCTGAATCCCTCGCCCAGCAGCACGGCCTGGTCATTGTAAACACGGCAGCAGACCACGAGGCTGGTGACGGGTTCCCGGGAGGTATTCAGCACCATCCCCTCGGCAATGACGGTGCCGGCGCTGTCCTGCGCATAGTGCACATTGCGGAAGGAAATGGCGGCTTTGGCGTCGCGGACGCGCCCCTGGCTGTCGACCGCCGCCGGGCGGCCGGCGGTGCACCCTGCACCCAACAGACAAAGCAGCAACAGGATAACGCGCATACGGGTATGCTAAATCATTACCTGCTGACAGTCAACTGCCGGCGCCGGGCGTGGTGGGAGAAAAATGCCGGCAATAATCCCATAAAAACGTCCTGGTGGCAAAATGCAGAATCGGGACTTATGCCGGCGGGTGCGCGATGGCCGGGTATGCTATACTCGCAGCATGGTGAGGAAACACGCGGCGCTCTGCCTGATGCTGCTGTTGTGCGGCTGGGGCTGCCAGCCGGGAGGCCCGGCAACGACGGCATTACCAGCCGGCACGCCGGTCATGCCTGACGCGGGGATGGACTATGCGGTCTGGTCGGCAGTGCTGGCGGTGGACTACCCGTCCGGCACGGAGGTGCAGGCCATCCTGCTGACGGACCTGACCGACAGTGCGCCCATGGCAGGTGCCGGGGGCGACGCGCTCTCCCCGTATGTGCGGGAAAAGCTGCCGTCGCTCGATGCGGCGACCTGGGCCGGGTACGCGGCCCGCCGTCCGCTGGCCATGCCGCTGCAGGCCGACCGGTTCGACACGCGCGCGCTGGGGGTTCCGCTGCGGCTGATCAGTGAAACGGAACTGGCGAAACTCTTTGCCGGAGGTGGCTGGGCAGCGTTCCACCAGCGCTACCCGGGCAGCAGTGGTATCATCGCGCTCTCGCTTCCCGGCTACAACGCCGGGGGTACACAGGCGCTGGTGCATGTCAGTCGCACCATGGGGCCGCTGGCCGGCAGCGGACACCTCGTATTGCTGCAGCGTGACGGCACCGCGTGGCGCGTCGTCGCCACGGCCACAACCTGGATTTCGTGAGGACACGATGAACGACACCTGCCTGCACCTGCGCCGTACCAAAATCGTCGCCACCGTCGGGCCGGCCTCGCAGTCCCCCGCCAAGCTGGCGAAACTGATGCGCGCGGGGGTCAATGTTTTCCGCGTCAATTTCTCGCATGGCGACCCGCGGGCGCATACGCGCCTGATGCGGCGCATTCGCGCGGTGGCACAGCGCGAGGGGCACACGGTGGCCATCCTTGCCGATTTGTGCGGCCCGAAAATCCGCGTCGGCACCTTCCCGGGGGGGAGCGTGGTGCTGCGAACCGGGAGTACGGTGCGTATCACCGCGCGCGCGGTGACGGGGAGCGGCACGCTCATCCCGTCGCAGTACCCGGGGATCGTGCGCGAGGCGAAACGCGGGGAGCGGGTGCTGCTCGACGACGGCGCGCTCGAACTGCGCCTCACGGGGCGCGTGGGGGGCGACCTGACGGCGAAGGTCGTGCGCGGCGGCGTGCTGAAAGACAAAAAGGGGATGAACCTCCCTGACACGAAACTGCAGGTGGCGGCGCTGACCGCGAAAGACCGCAGCGATCTGCCGCATATCGTGCGCGGTGGTGCCGACTATATCGCCCTGTCATTCGTGCGCCGTGCCGCGGACATCGGCGCGCTGCGCCGCGCCCTCGCCCGCCTGCGCGCGGCGATCCCGATCATCGCCAAGATCGAGAAACCCGAGGCGGTGGCGGATATCACCGCCATCACCGCGGCGGCGGACGGCCTGATGGTGGCGCGCGGCGACCTCGGGGTCGAGTTGCCCGCGGCACGAGTACCGCTCATCCAGGAGGAACTGATCAGCGTGGCTGACGATTTCGACAAGCCGGTCATCGTCGCCACGCAGATGCTCGAATCGATGATCCAGAATGCCACCCCGACGCGGGCGGAAGTGAGCGACGTCGCCAACGCCTGCCGCGCGGGGGCGGACGCGGTGATGCTCTCGGGGGAAACCGCGGTCGGGAAGTACCCGCTGGCGGCGGTGCGGACGATGGACAGCGTGCTGCGCACGGTCGAGGCGCATCAGTACCGCACCCGCAGTTTCGCCCGCCCGCAGCGCACACGGGAGCAGGGGGTCAAGCCGGCGGTGGCGGCAGCGGTCGCGCTGTTGTCGCGCAAGCTGCAGGCGCGCTGCCTGGCGGTTATCACCCGCACGGGGGCGACCGCGCGCATTGTCGCCGCGGGCCGCCCGGCGGCCCCGCTGATTGCGGTCACTCCGTCGGCAGCCGTGCAGCGGCGCCTCGTGCTGCTCTGGGGCGTCGTGCCCGTGGTGGCGCGCGGCACCTGCACGCTGCAGGAGGGGATACGCTGCAGCGGGGCGCTGGCCCGCCGGCTGCATCTCGGGCGGCGCGGCGAGCCGTTCATCGTCGTTGCGGGGCTCACGCCGCAGTCGCCCTTCCCCGACGCCATCGTCATTCAGTCGCTGCCGTAAAATAAATGGGGACAGTCCCCATTTTCTGTGATACGGCGGGACGCAAAACCGGGCGGTACCGCGGGCAGTATGGTACGCGGGTGGGAAAATCAGGCAGGAGGAACAGCATGCGCACGATGATGGTGGTGGCACTACTGCTGGCGGCGGTGCTGCCGGCAGCGGCAGAGGAAGGACTGGTGGTGAACCCGGGCTGGACCGACGGCTTTTTCGACGGCAGCGACCATCATTCCTCGGGTATCGACGTCTATATCAGCGAGCCCGACTGGGGGAACATCCCCGAACCGCCGCCACCGACCCCGGTGGAAATTGAGGAGAAGGGGAACATGCTCGTCGAGGTGCCGCGGCGCGAAGCGACCGTCATCGACACTGTCGCGCTGGCGGCGGCGCGGCGTCTCGCCATCACCTATGCCGACGGTACGATACAGATGGTTACGCTGCAGCAGCCGTTCGCGCAGGTGCTGCGCCTGACCGCGCTGCCGGCCGGCGACACGATACCTGCACCGCCTGTGGTCACGGCTGTTCCGGCCGCGACCGCCCCTGCTGCGGGGAGCATGCGCGGCTGTTCGACCGCCACGCGCGCGAACTGTGCTGTTGCCACGGAGCGCGGCTGCCCGCTGACGAGCCGGGCGGGTTGCGGCGCTGCTGCGCCGGACGACAACTGTTTCTGAGCGGCGTATGACCCGCCTGCCGCAGCGCGTCGAACAGTTCGCGCTCGGGTTCAACGTGCCCGACGCCATGGGAGAATTTGCCGTGGCGCTGCGCGCGGCGCTGGCGGCGGAGGGCATCGGCGGCGGTCTCTGGGCGGAGTGGAGCTCGCTCCCTGCTGGCGACTGGCACGACTACCGCACCTACCGTCATGCCGCCGGCGCCATCGCGCTGCTGCATTACACCACGGGCTGCGACGTCAACCGCTTTGTCGCTGACCTGCCCGGCAGCAGCATTCTCTACTACCACAACATCACCCCGTCGTATTATTTCGCGGGCATCGACCCGGTGGCGCAGGCGGAAACCGCGCGCGGGCGGGCGGAACTGGCAGCTATCGTCCCGCGTTTTGCCGCCTGCTGGACGCACAGCGCCTACAGCGCCGCGGAACTGCATGAGGCGGGCGCACGCGCGGTGCGCGTGGTACCGCTGCTGCGCGATACAACACACCTCGACCTGCCGCCTGACCCGGCATGGGCGGCACGGCTCGCCGGCTATCGCGGCATCACCATCCTCAGTGTCAGCCGGCTGGCGCCCAACAAGGGGGACGAGGACCTGCTCGCCGCGCTGGCGCACCTGCGTCGCCGCGGCATCAGCGCGCGTCTGATCCGCACCGGCGACGGGCCTGATGCCTGGCGCAACGAACTGCGCGCGCGTGCGGCGGGGCTCGGCATCGGCGCCGACCTGCAGCTGACCGGTCCACTGCCGCAGGCGGCGCTCAACGCCTGCTGGCGCGCGGCGGACGTGTACGCCTGCACCAGCGAGCATGAGGGGTTCGGTATGCCGTTGCGCGAAGCGATGCACTTCGGTGTGCCGGTGGTTGCACTGGATCGTGCGGCGGTGGCGGAGACGCTGGCAGGGAGCGGCATCCTGCTGCGCGACAGCGACGCCTCAACGCTGGCGGCGGCCCTGCACGCGGCGGCAACTGACGCGGCGTTGCGCCCGGCAGTTATTGACCGCCAGCAGCAGGCAGCGGCGCCGTACCAGCCGGCGGCGGTGCGCGCGGTGCTGCACGCGGCGTTGGCGGAACTGCCGTCACTTTGACAGTGACGGGCTGGTCAGTTACCATCACCGGCAGGGAGCATATCCGATGAGCGACGAATTTTTCGATCCGGAACTGGCGCGCACGTACTGTGGCGAGATTATCGAGCAGGTGGCGCAACTGCAGGAGCAGGTGCTGGCGCTGGAGAGCGGCGGCGATACCGCGGCAGCGGTGGCGGCGGCGTTCCGTCTCGCCCACAACCTCAAGGGGAGCGGTGCCTCCTACGGGGTGCGTATCGTGACGGACATCTGCCAGCCGCTCGAGGACCTGCTCGACGCGCTGCGGGCCGGACGCACGGCGGCTACGCATGACATGGTCGAATGCCTGCTGCAGCATGTCGACCTGCTCGCCGACGTGGCCAAGACGGGCGCGGTCGGGCAGGACCTTGCCCCGTTCGCGGCGCGCCTGCGCGCGCTCTGTCCGGCAGCGGCGACGCCGGCGGCCGACCGCGGGGGCCTGCGCGTGCTGGTGGCGGAAAACTCCGCCACCACCCGCCGCATCATCGCTGACATTCTGCGCCGCGCGGGCTGCCGCGTGCAGGAGACCGACGATGGCATCGCCGCGCTGCGGCTGCTCGAGGAACAGCGCTGTGACCTGCTGGTCACCGGGCTTGACCTCAAGTCGCTGTCCGGGCATGCGCTGACGGCGGCGGTCAAGGCGGATACCGTGCTGCGCCGGGTGCGGGTCGTGTATGTCACCAGCATCGCCACGGCGGGACGCGACGCGCCGCTCAAGCCCGACCTCATCGTCGCCAAGGACGCGCACCTGGCACAGACACTCCCTGCCGCCCTCGCCCGCTTGCACGATGCCCGCGCCTGACGCGGCGCGGCCGCCGCTTACCCTCATCGTCAGTCCGAAAGCCACCGGCTGCAGCCCGGCCCGCATCGCGCGCCTGACCGCTGACCTGCAGCGCACCCATACCGTGCGCGTGCATGAGCTGCGCGGCCCGGGCGATGTCGTCAACGCTATTACCGCGGCGGATACACTCGTCGCGGTGGCGGGTGGTGACGGCACCATCCGCGAGGCGGCGGCGCTGTTGCAGGACCGCGAGGCGACCCTCGCGGTCTTTCCCGTGGGGACGGCCAATGTCATTGCGCACGCGCTTGGCATCAGCACGGATGCGGAGGCGCTGCGCGCGTTGCGCACCGGGCCGGTCGTGCCGTGGCGGATGTTTGCTGCCGGCGGGACCCCGTTCCTGCTCTGCCTCGGGGCCGGCGTCGATGCCGAGGCCTGCCGCACGGTCAGCCGCCCGCTCAAGGAACGTACCGGCAAGGCGGCGTATGCCGCGGCCTTCCTGCGCACCCTCGCCGCGTACGGGTTTCCCCGTTTTGCGGTGGACGGGCGCGACGGCCTGTCCCAGGCGCTGCTGCTCACCTGCGGCTGGTATGCCGGCCGCCTGCGCCTGACGCGCAGTCGCGTCGACGATGACCGGCTTGAACTGCTGGCGCTGCAGGCAGGGCGGTGGGGACTGCTCCCCGCGCTGTTACACCTCGGCTGGCTGCGCACCTGTCGCACGTGCGCAGCAGTCAGCGGCTGCACGCTGGACGCGCCACCCGGGACGGTGCCGTACGAACTCGACGGCGATTTTTCCGGCTACCTGCCGGTCAGCGTAGAGCCCGCGGGCGTGGTCAGGTTCTGTGCCGGCTCAGCGGCGGCGGCAGCCGCATTGACAAACAGCGGCGGCAAGATATAATGCCCGTCAGGACAAGACGATGAGCGAAACGGTTGTCATCCTCGTTACCGGTGCCGGCAGTTCGGGTGCGATCAACGTCATTCAGGCGTTGCGCGCACTACCGCGCTACCGGGTTGTTGCCGCGGACAGCAGCGCGGCACCGACCGGGGTTTTTGCCGCACACCGCGGCGTCCGCCTGCCCGCACCCGGGGCGGCGGACGGCGCCTACGGTGCGGCGGTGGCGGAGGCGGTGCGCCGCGAGGGCATACGCCTCGTCATTCCCGGCAATGCCGCGGATGCGCAGATCCTGCTCCGCTTTCAGGATGCCATTCGCGACGCGGGGGCCATGCTGCTGGCCGGGTCACCCGATTTTGCGCGGGTCTGCGCCAACAAGTGGCTGGTGCACACGTTTCTCGAACAGCACAGTTTCCCGTCGCTGCGCACCTACCTGCCGCATGACCGGGAGCGGGCCGAGGCGGAGATCGGCTACCCGATGGTCATCAAGCCGCGCGAGGATCCGGGCAACCATCCCGCGGTGCGCGTAGCGACGCCCAAGGAACTCGACACCTACCTCGAGCAGCACTCGGCAGCCGGCTGGGGCTCGGTGCTGCAGGAGTATGCGGGCGAGGACGAGGGGGAATATACCGCGAGCGTGCTGCTCGCGCGCGCGGGCAACCGGGTGCTGAGCACCTGCATCGGGCGCTGGCATCAGACGGGCTCGGCCCGCTGTATCGAAATCGACGCGTTTCCCGCGGTGCGCAAGCAGGTGGAGGCGCAGGCGCAGGCGGCGCGCACGCGCGGCCCGCTGACCTTCCAGGGGCGCATACTCGACGGGCGGTTCCACACTTTTGCCATCAACCCGCGTTTCGCCAACACCACGGCGGCCTACGCGCTGGCCGGGTGCAACGAGGTGGATATCGCGGTGCGCAATTTCCTCGACGGCGAAACCCCGGAGGTGCCGGCCCCGGCCCACACCTTCGCCGTCTCCCATCCGGTCTACCGGCTGGTTGACCCGGTGCGGTACGGGCAGTGGTCGGCGGGCGCCGTCGACGGCGACGCCTGAACCGCTGATGCGCGCCGGCGCGGAGAGCGCCGCGGCCGCCACGACCGCGGAGAAGGGGCAGGTCGCGCGCGACAGCGCGTGGAATTTCGGCGCCGCGGCTGTCACGGCGGTCTGTTCCGGCCTGCGCGCGCTGCTGCTGCCCAAACTGCTGCCCACGGTCGACGCCTTCGGCATCTTCAACGTCCTCAACCTGTTCAAGACCTATTCACCGTATGTCAATGCCGGGGTGCTCATGGGGTACGGAGTCGAGGTGCCGCGCCGGCGCGGCAGCGGCGACACCTCAGCCGTGGTGCGACTGGAACATACCGCGTACACGTTCTCCACGCTGGCGTCCATGGTCTT